>NZ_JAUOSD010000028.1:0-46692 GCF_030548265.1 Marinovum sp. 2_MG-2023
TTTCGCATCTGTCTGCTCCTTCAGAGTTGGCGCAGACTCTACATTACGGTGAGGGATTTCGCGGGGGGCAGGTCAATACGCCAACGGCATCATAATGCGCTGCGGCGATGAGTGCTTGGCTAAGCCATCGCAAAATGAGAGAGCAGCCACGCCGACGAAATCGTCAGAATTTCTTGATCGACAAACTCGGCAACCTATGAGCTGCAGGTGCATATGAAAAAATCAAAAAAATTTACTTCGTCAAAAATTGAAATGACCATACATCTATTTACACAACGCGCTTCGATGAGGCTGAAACCAGAAATCGACAACCTAAATTTCTGATAGCTGAAAAGTGGGCTCATCGAAAAATCGACACCTAATCTTGACTAAATCATGAAGATTTGTCCGGTCCGAATGACCGTAATTAAGACTGCGCTACGAGAGTTTTCCAGTGTTGTCATGTAGGCACACGGAGGCTCAATAGATTGCCTATTGGGTCAACACGTCCCGCCGCGCTTAAAGTTAGGTCAAACATGTCGAACAGGAAAGCCATCGTTACCCAATCTGAAATACAGAGAGCATTAAAAGCGGCCAAGAGTTCCGGATACTCAGTCGCTAAGTTCGAGATTCTCCAAGACGGAGGTCTTAGAGTTTTTCTGGGGGAGCCCGGCAGCGAGGATGCGCCGAACGAATGGGATATTGGACTTAATCTCACATGAGTTGTTGCGCAGACAAGAAGTTTTGCGGCGTATCCGAGTATTCTGATCGCCACGGAAAAAAACGCTGGCGGTTTCGCAAGAGGGGTTTTTCTGCGGAGCTTGGTTCTGAATACGGCTCTAAAGAATTTTTGAGAAGATACGAAAATGCGGTTGCCGGCGTGCGCTTGAAACCAGGAGCTGGATTGGAAAAAACCGTTCCGAAATCAATTTCCGACTTGATCGCGAGATACTACAAGTCTCCCGAATTCCTTGGCCTCAAGTCCAGTACGAAGACAACATATCGGGGTATTCTGGAAAGATTCCGTGTTGAGCATGGCACTAAGAGCTCGGTCAGTATGGCCCGGCGGCATGTAAAGGCAATCCTTGCCGCACAGAATGATACGCCCAGTGCAGCCAACAATCTGAGAGGTAGGATTAAGGCACTGATGGATTTAGCCATCGACCTTGAGTGGAGAGCTGATAATCCGGTTCGGCATGTCAAACCTATAAAAACTCGGCCTGCAGGTTTTCACACGTGGACTGAAGAAGAGATTGAGAAATTCTATTCAGTACACGCTGTTGGATCGACGGCCCACATCAGCATGACGTTGATGCTCTATACAGGCGCGGCGCGTGCGGACGCTGTGAACTTGGGTTGGGAGAATGTTGACGGAGATCGCATACGTTACCGGCGTCAAAAAACTGAAGACAACGGCGGTGTTCTCATCGACATCCCTGTGCATTCCGTACTGCGTTCGGCGCTGGACGCATGTCCGATCAAAAATTTTACTTTCCTTCAAACAAAAGCTGGAAAAAATCGTTCGGCCAACGGACTCGGAAACAGTATGCGAAGCTGGCGCGACGCCGCCAACCTCCCGAAATGCGCCCCCCACGGCTTGAGAAAAGCCATTGCGAGACGTTTGGCTGGGGTCGGCGCATCCCCCCCCCCCATGAGATCATGGCCGTCACTGGCCACGCTACTCCGGCTGAGGTGACTAATACAAGGGACGCAAGTCGCCCTCCGCTTGCCGGTGAAGCTTTCACGAGGCTGGGCCGGATCCAAAAGGGGGGGCAAAACTTGACGAGCCAAAATCTCAGGTTCGCCAATCATCCCCCATAAACCCTTATGAATAAAGGACAAAATATGAAGGTGGCGGAGACGAAGGGATTCGAACCCTCGAGACGGTTTCCCGCCTACTCCCTTAGCAGGGGAGCGCCTTCGACCACTCGGCCACGTCTCCACCGACGCGTATAGCCAAGCAAACAAAGGGAATACAAGGCGAAACTGCCCTCATTGCAAAAAAAATCCCTTCCGTCAAAAACCGCTTCAAGTGGCACCGAGAGGCACGGAATGGCACCGAGTTTGGGCAAGATCTGGTCAATTTCCCCTACAGCGAAAGCGCCCTCGAACGCGTCAAGCGGTTTGTGAAGCCGCGCAGACCGAACGCGCCCTTGGACCTGTCGCGACCGTTTCCGCCCGGTCGCGCGCGATCCGATCTCCTTCGCAGAAGGAGGCACGGACATGAAGAACAACAGCAAGGACCCGGGTTCGGCGAGCGCCGAAGAGCTTGCCAAGTATTGGAGACTGCCGTCGCCCCGGGCTGCCCGGGAGCTCGCGCGAGCGGTCGGCGTTCGTCATGTCGGCGGCCTTTACCCGTGGCATTCCATTTGGAAGGCTGAGGGCCTTGCGCCACCGCCACGTTCGCGCTGGGACGAACTGAAGCTGCCACACTGCGCGGCTGACGACGTCGCGAGCATTTTGGGGGAGTCGCCGCGATCCGCCCGGCGGCGCGGCTTGGCAAAGCCTGATGCGAGTTTTCCAGACCCGATCCCGCTCCGGAAAAAGCCGATGCTCTGGCGAAGGGCACAGCTACGCGCTTGGCAGGCAGGGTTGCCGGTTCCTCACTATAAGCGCGCCGCGACGACAGCACCGTGCTCGCTGAAAACCCCTAAGCCCCGTCAGCAGAAACCTGTCTGCAACTCATTTGATCCTTGGGCTGCTGCACGATCCGCGGCCACCGGGAACGATTAAATGACACCCCCGACGAAGAACGGAAAAGATGACAAACACCCGGCAAGATTGTTCCGGCTTTTCTTGCAGGGTGCCTGTCAATTTCCGCTTCGTCACAACGAAGAACGGCCAATCTGAACGATGAACGGCCAAATCAAGGAAATGACACCCATGACTTTCAATCCCTTTGAAGATAGTTTCCAGGGCCTTGGCGACAAAGCGACATCCGGAGCGAAGAACCTCCAGAATGTGCTCGAGTGGCTCGAACGCGACGAATGCCCTCTCGGGGTTGCCGCTCGGCGAACCTATGCGCAAGCCGTCCGAAAAGCGGCAAGGCTGATTGGTCGGGCGCCTGACCGAATTCCGGCTTGCACGGCGCAGTTTCAGAGCATTTTTCAAAACAAGGACTACGATCGCTCCTGGGGCAAGACCTTCTGCGCTGCAAAGCGCTGGAAGCGCAACGTCTCGGCGGCGATCAATGGCGCGACCGGCACGATCGCGGCTCAGAAGGAGCGCAGGGCGCGGCGCGACGATTGGGCCACGCTTCTGGCTGTGCTGTGGGAAATCGCAGAGAAGGACCTTCCCTCTCCGTTCGAGGTTCATCCGAAGCAGCTCATCTGTGTCCAAAGCTGCGCGGATACCGCCAGAAAGCTGGATGTTCGCGTAACCGACCTCGACCGGGACCTCGCTTTGTCCCTGTACCGAGAGGCCCCCACGAAAGCGGCAAAGGACGCTGTCGTAGATGCGCTCGGTCTCATCGAACAGTCACGAGTCCTAACAGATCTGCGGATACAGCGCATCCTGCCACCCCAGGCCATTGGCTTCGTCCGCCCAGAACGCGCCGAGAAAGTCGCCATTCCGGGATCCCTGATGCAGGAGTTGGAAACTTGGGTTCACCTCGCAACACGGGGCCGCTGGTCCATAACAGACAATGGATTTGTGGGCGGTGTCTCACCCAAGCCCTACCACAACGCCGCCAAGAAGATTCTTACGACTGCGGAACGCGCCGGCGCTTTGAAGCTCGTTGGACTGAACACCATCGCGTCTGCCTTCGATGAGCGCGTGTTGGTTGCCGTTGTTCAATTGCTTCGCGACCTGCACAAAAACGGTGGATCTGGCACCATTGCACCTCGCACGGCTCGGGGTTATTTCGAATGTCTCATTCCGCTTCTGGAGCGCAACGGTGAAGATGCGTCTTCCGTCAGAATGATTTTGAAGACGGATTCATGGCTGAAGGCCGGTCGCGTTAGTCGGACCGAGATGTCCCCGCACCTCCGCTCCTTCTGTCGGAATGTCGTAACCGACATGAACGCGCGGGTTCGGTTCCTTTCTCTTCACATCCAGCTCAGAAAGAAGGCAATTCTGCACCTGGAGGCTGCCCTGATGACGACAGGCCGAGAATCAGAGCGGCACCTCGAGAAAGCGCGTCGCCACGGGACTTGTGCGGCCTTCGCGGCTCTGGAAACCGACGCAATTCCGGCACGCGTCTCGAGTGTCTTAATGACGACCTTCCGCGGCGACGCCGCCTGGCTTCGCCTCGGACATCGCAAGGCGGACGACGGGCGCATCGCGATTCCGCCTGCATTCGTGAAGAACCGAAAGCCGCTTTTTGCGACAATATCGGCAACAAGCCGGCTACGCGGCCTGGAAACGCTTCGCTGGTATGAAGAGGTCATCCGGCCGCTCTTTAGCGACCAACAGGACAACGATCATTTCTTTCCAGCAGTCCGGCACCTCGGGCGGCCTCTACCTTACGCAACTTTCAAGTCGTGGTGGTCCGACTGCGCATCCGAATGCGGGTTTCCCGGCCTGAACCCACACATGTTCCGTCACGGTCAAGCCTCGATCCTCGTGGCTGAAAACCCTGGAAACTGGTCGCTTGTCGCCGCACGTCTCGGCGACACGGAAGCGGCCTGCCGAGACTTCTACACCTGGATCGATCAGGAAAAATTGGTGCTTGCCGGCCAGCGGGAACTGACGAAGGAATTTCCCAATGCAGCATGACTCGATCTCGTCGTGCGATCTCCTCAGGATCGAACCGGAGGACCGACCGCGTGGCAAACACACCCTTCGGATCCAGCGCTTTCAGCGCTGGTTGAAGGATCGCGATGTCCCCCATGTCGATCGCTTTGTCTTCCTGGATTTCGCCGCGGACGTTGCGACCCGCGGCGTCTTGGCCGACCTCCAGAAATCTCTTCTCCGTGTGTTTCCAGATCGGGGATGTTTGCGAGTGGAGTTGCATGCGGCCGTGGTCGATCACAGGCGACGCATCGATGGCGTCCGAATGAGGAGCGAGATCGTGCGCGCAGAGTGGTGGGGGCCGTTCCTGCCGCAGAGCAGGATGGACAAGCTCCACATCCATGAGGTCAGCCGCCTTGACGAGTGGCTGAAGTATCTTCACGAACGCGATATCCGTTTGCCCAAGTCGCAGGACTACATCGAGTTTGCCGAAAAGTGGGCTTCAGAAGTCCCGCTGACAGCTCTCAAGGCGACGTTCCACAAGCTGGAGGTCCCGCAAATTCCGTGGGTGGCGGAAGAACTCGACCTGGCGATTTCGGCCATACGAGCAAAAAGGTTCGGGTCCGGGAGAAAAGTGCGTTCCAGTTGGCGGCTCAAGAAGTCGGTGAGCAGGTACGCCTTGCCGACGGAGTGGCAGAATATTCTCGCTGATGTGGAAGCCGGCGGCGGCGAAGGCAAACCGCTCTCGTCGGGTTTTCTGCCTACCGTCGAGGTCGCACTGCGGACGCTATGTTTCTGTTGTAAGGACCTCGAGCTGCCATGCGAGATCAACAGAGGAACGGCCTTAGCACTTGTGAACGAGCTCAAGCGACGCGAAGCGACAAATGCGACGATCGAGATCAATATTTCTGCCCTCAGACGGTTTGCGGCGGTGCTTGGCCTTGATGGAGGGGTCATTGCTGATCTGCGCAATATCGAGCGGGACTTCTTCTTCAAGAAACAGGCCGATATCCCCAAGAAGTTTGCCAGGCTGGACGAGCTGGGCTCGTTAGAGGGTGTTCTCGGGCGCGCGATTGACTTGCTCGCCGCCTCGCGATCCGAGCGATCACTCGAACTCCGCGTGGCGAAGCTGAACGCGGCCGCCACGATTGCGCTTTTTTCGCTGATCCCGCTGCGTGTCAAAGATACTAATCTGCTCTGGGGCGTTCATGTGACCCATACTGGGCAGCGGTATCGGCTCGACGTGCGCACCAGTAAGTGTGGCACGGAATTCCACGGTGAAATCTGTGACTTCGTCACGCCATTTCTCGACGCACTGCTATTGCGTGGATGCGATGAAACATTTCTCGACAAGAAACGAAAGGTGGCGCTTCACTCGAAAAAGGTTCTGTTTGCACATGCGAATGGCCGACATATGTCAAACCGACGAGTGGCGAATCTCTGGCAACGTCACATCAAATGTGGTCCACATATTGCCCGCAGCGTTGTCCATACGGAACTCGGAAGGATAGGGAGAGAAGGCGTCGAGATGGCGCTTTCGCTGTGTGCTCAGCGGGACCTGAGAACCGCAAAGTTCTATCAAGGGAGGGCCATGCACGACGCATTGCTTCTCGAAGCGAACGGCCTCCTGCTTTCGGGGTTCTCGAATGAAATCATTGAAAAGCACTTCCCCCCTATCGATACAGAGTTGAAAATGCTTTTCTGAAGGCAAAAGTCGCCTGGTGATGAAAATCATCTCCCGGCGCTCGAAGGCGTTGGCCACCGATTAGATAGCAGCGCCCGACTGCCGCTGGCCCAGTACTTGTAGCGCCCGTTTTGCCGGGCTGGCGTGAGCATCTCCGCCACCAAGCGTTCTTCAGCTTAACCTAATCGCAACGGCCAAGAAGACGACCTGCTGTGCCCATCTTCATTTTTGATCTGATCGGACGAGACCAATCTCCTAAGCACCAAACTGGAGACACCGCATGACTGCAAACACACGACGTGACTTAATCGACGATACGATGGCCGGTCCCTACGGAGCTCTGCCTCTCGCAGATTTTCTACGCAAAAACGGCAGGCGTTGGGAAGGCAATGATCTGCCTGAAAACATCAAAAAAGGACCCAGCGGCCGGTGCTTTCGAAACGCTTGGGAACTGAGCCTTCGTCATGGGCTACCATACTGTGAAGGGTACGGTTGGGACTGCAAGCTGGGCGCGCTGCCATTCTATCATGCTTGGAACCTCTGCCCCAAATCCGGACGTGTCATCGACGCAACGTGGGCTGTCGGCACGGGAGCGCTCTATCTTGGGGTCGAACTAACATCAATACAACTGATGCGGATCATCGATCTCACCGGCTGCTTCGAGGTCTTGCAAGGTGGCCGCCGCGCTGCCGTTGAGCGTGTCGAGCAAGTTCTTGATCAGAAGCCGGTGTCGGTTGAATAAGCCGCCCTCGCGTCAAAATTAGCGCCGAAAAGAGCGGAATCAGCGAATGACGACTTCTCGTCCTGACCGACGGGCCGTCGCGAACGGCCCAAATGTATGTGTCGGCTGCTGTTCGCAATCGAGAATTCGGCACGACTTCGGAAATCGCTCATATGTATCCGGCCTGTTGATCGGCTCGCGGGCCGTGGCCTTGATGGGGTTACGCACGCTCCGTGGTCTCATTACCGGCAAGGTCCATTACGACCATTTGGGCCGTCAGACTCTGGGGGCGTATTTTCTCCGTTCCATGCTGTCCTCTCTATCGCGAACTCCTTCGTGACCGTGGAAGGCGTCAGATCGCTTCCATGGCCGCGTCTTTTGGCGCGTCGAACCGGGTGCCGTGCCGCAGAAGGCTCCAGGCGGTTCGAGCGAGTTTGTTGGCAAGCGCAATGGCCGCCTTGTTTCGTGGCATACGGGCGACCGCCTCGGTCAACCACGGGCCGAAACTGAAGTCGGACCATCGGTGTGGCCGCATCATGATCACTTTCGCGGCCTGCACGAACAACATCCTAAGGTAGCGACTGCCGCGTTTGGTGATCCGGCCGAGGATCGTTCGCCCGCCGGTGCTGAATTGTCGGGGCACCAGACCAACCCAGGCTGAAAAATCGCGCCCCCTGTCGAACGCCTCACCTTTGCCGACGGCTGCGACCATCGCCGTCGAGATCATTGGCCCGATGCCGGGTATCGTCATGATGTTGGCGCAGTTCTCTTCGGTGCGGCTGATCTCTTCGATCTCGCCGGAGACGTCCCCGATCCGTTTGTCCAGCCAGAGCCAGTCGCCATAAAGCCCGATCAGGATGCCACGCATTCGAGGTGAGATCTCATCCCGCCGCTGTTCGAGGATCGTTTCGAAGGAATTCTTCAGCGCCCGCAGCCCCGACCTGACGGTGATGCCCTGCTCGATCAGGAAGGCCCGGATCTGGTTGATGGTGGCCGTGCGCCGCGATACCAGCCGTGCCCGGACCCGGTGCAGGGCCTGAAGGTCGAGCTGATCCTGGTCCTTCTCTGAAACGGTCCGAAGGTTAGGCCGCAACGCGGCTTCGGCGATCGCCTCGGCGTCGTTGTAATCGTTCTTCTGGCCCTTGTTGAACGGCTTCACGTAAATCGTCGGTATGATCCGCGGCTCGAACCCCATGCCCCGCAGCGTTCGGCTGACAAAATGGGCGCTGAGGCAAGCCTCCATTCCCACGATGCAGCGTGGGAGTTGCTCAAAGGTGGCGTTCAGAGCCAAGCGCTTGATCTGCTTGCGCATGACCAGTTGGCCGACGCGGTCGAACCCGACCAGATGAAACGTGTCCTTGCCGATATCGACACCGACGACGGCAAGGTCTTCGAAGCTTCCTGACTTCTTTGCACACATGGCTACTTCTCCTTGATGCACGGTTGATCCCTCTTCAGGATAACCCAACGGTGGGGAAGCAGCCGACACATCCCATTACCTGCCTTTCACCATCGCTCACGACGCTGCATCGCAGCACTCCGAAAGGCTACGGTCGCCTGCGGGAAGGCGGCTTGGGGCCGCTGGTTCACGCAATTCGCGGTCCTCGGACATCAGGTCAAGCAAGTTCGGCGCGTCCAACCCTAATAGGGATTGTGCCCAAGTTCGAACTAAGGAAAGCTCCGGCCGGTTCAGTTTCAATACGAGGGTTCCAAAATGACGTTGCAGGAAGAAGTGGCCAAACTTGTTCTCGTCATCGAAAATGAGCAGCCAGTTCCGGCACTTGCGTTGAGCGAGTTGCTTGCCTCTCTTGCAAGAGATTATCGCAAACAAAACCGAGCCAGAACACTTGTAGTCGCGCGGGTCGAAGATGGATCAATCTTGATCACCCTGTTGGACATGGCTCAAGCGGCATTACCTTATACCAAGAGTGCTGTCGAAGTTGCGAAGGGAGCTAAAGCATTAATTGAATTTGGCAAAACTCTTACCGGATTGCTAAAAGCGAAGAAGAATGATCAAGCGGCAGTCGAACAACCTCAAGCAAAATCCCCAACTCGATCCATAGAAAAAATTTTGAAGCTTGCGGTAGATGCAAATTGCAGCGTGCGGCTCCGGCAGGTCGAAGCCGACGGGAGCTGCCTTGAAGTTGAAGTTACGCCTTCGGAAGCTGTGGCAATCCGGAAGAGCGAGCAGGATGCGAAGGAGGCAAGTGCGCTCGACGGTTCGCCCATTTTTCAGGAAAGAGTTCCGGAAGTAAAACGCGCCGTAGAAATCGCTGATGAGTTGGAACGGCTTCAGATATCAGACGAGTTGTCGGCCAGCGGCGCTCTGCAAATCATCCTCGGTATAATCAAACGGTCCGGCGATGCCGAGTTGCTCATGTCTGTCGCGATGGAGTTAGAGGGGCGTGGTTATAAAGATCTCGCGGCTACAATCAGGAACGCCTGATACATTGACCGTTGTCGAACGGCCCGGGCCGCTGCTCATGACAAGCGCTGGTCGCGCTTGGTTCGGCACCTTGTAGACATTCGAGCCTGGCGCGACGCATGACCGGTCCCAGCCCAGTAAAGACCTTTAAGCTTGCACGGCCGCCTCCGGGTCAGCGGGCAAGGCGACAATGTTGTCAGCACCGAACCAGGCTGTGAGCCGCATCATCGCATTTTCACTGAGCACTTGCGTAAACATGATTGCAAGGCGAACCTTGGGCCGTGAACAGGCCACGTAGAACAGATTGCGATTGTTTTCGAAGAACTCGATTTTGGCGGCGGGCGGACCAGGTTCGATCCATTCGAGCATCTGAGCAAAATTATATTTGTTCCATCCGCGACCGACGACCACCAGCACGTTCTCGAACTCTGCGCCCTTCACGCTGTGCTTCGTGGCAAAAGGAGTATGTCCATCAATGAACTGATCAAGGGCAATTAACTCGGTGTAGGAGACCGCACGCAATTTCCGCAATTGGTTGACGCGGCGGGCTTCCCCTTCGATTGGTTCGGGCCCCGCGTCGGCCAGTTGTTGTTCGGCTTTTACAACAGGCTCTGGTAGACGCATGTGCGGCTGACCCCCAATGAAGTCTACAACCTCGCCGATCGTTCCCGATGCTCGCAGCGCGATCAGTGCATTCATGGTATCCGACCATGCCACCTTGTCCGCGTGCTTTTGGACTTTGGGCTTTTCGGTTCCGAGGTATCCGAACATTTCACCGTAACGCTTTGCCTCGTAGGCAGCGCAGGCCGGCTCCAGCTGATCAGTCAGAAATTTAATGTGAGGATCGTCCTTTTTCAGCCAAGGATCGTTGAATTGGCCGTAGATCGGCGGAATGCTCGCATATCCCTGCTCGCGCGCAAGGACACTGTGGCTGAGCATGAGAATTTTGGTTTTCCCGACCGCGAAGTCCCAGCCCTCGGCCGCAAGTCGATTTCTGATATGGGCGAAATAGGCCTTCGCTGCCTCGGGGCTTGTATCACCGGTCCAATGACCGCCGCCCTGTCCGGTTCGCCTGACACCAGGCCAGAGATTGGTATGAAACACGCGCGCCTCACCCTGCACGGCAGGGTCACGCACCATTTGCGGCAACGCTGGCCGCATTCGATTTAGAACCTGAACGATCGCATCGGCGGATCGGAAATTAGCGTTTTTGTCGATCACTTCCAGCGCTGCGTGCTCGACCAAGCCGCATCCCTCGCCATAGATCTTTTGCCAGTGATCGCCGAACAGGCCGAGTTTAGGACCTCGACCCATGTCCAGAAACCGTGCTTTGATCGCATCGACGAAACCGGCGTTAGTGTCTTGGTATTCGTCGATGAGCAGAATGGGATACCGAGCCGTCAAAATCGATCGGAACTTCGGATAGGCAAGGGCACGCTTCATCAGCTCCAAAACGTCATCATGCCGAAGTGTTACCTGCTGGTCGTTGACGCTGGGATATCCCAGTTCGTAGTGGACCCGGCGCGCTCCAATGCCTCCAACAGGTTCGAGGCGTTCGGCCCAGCCGTCAAGAGCGGGCACAAGCGTGCGGAGCGCGGATTGGAAATCTTGTAGGACGGACCAACAAAAGCCGTGGATCGTCTCGGGACGCACGGCCGGATGAGCTTGGATGCGGGAGATAATCTCGTCCTTGGCGACGTTGGTGTAAGTGATGCAGCCGACTTGCTGGCCGCGACGAAGAAGCTCAGCGCCCCGGCGGTCGATCAGGCGACGAAGTGCCTTGTCGAGCGAGTAGGTCTTTCCAGCGCCAGCACCTGCCTCCAGACGAAAGCTGTGTCCCTCGTCGAGACAAGCGAACAGTCGCTCAAGGGCGACGCGTCCGGCGGCATCTGCGGGATTTTCCGCTTCCTCAGCCATTGTCGCCATCCTCGGCCAAGTTCACTGCTACGCCGGCGGCATCTGCCACGATCTCAACCGCGACAGCCGGAGCTGGGGTCACCGGTGCAGGATTGCCCTCCGCCAGCCATCGCAGCCCCTCTGCGATATATCGAGGGACGTTCCAGTCCGTATGCTCGATTGCGTGCTGAAGGGCGAAGGTAGACTTCTTCTGATCTCCGGCCAGGGTATAGGCGGCAAGCGCTCGGTCGCCCTCCAGGGGGAAGCGCGCGGGATTGGCCAGAATGAAGGCGTCCTCAAAGCTTCGGCCGCACGGTCCTTCGGCCGCTTCGGGTATCTGGAAGGCGACTCGGCGAACGCCGATCATTTTATCAGTTGCGTTCTTTCCCAACAGCACCTCGGGCGAAACATCGTCCGCAAACCAAGCTTTCAAGCATCCGTTGCTGGTAAACACACCATCTGCGACCGGCACGGCAACACGCTTCCCGGCATCGTTGGGCTTCACTGTGTCGATGTCGGTGATGATGAGAGTGCGCAATTCGAGAAACGAAAGAAGATCGAAGAAGCGGTGGGCATAGGCGCCGCCAACCTCCATCACGGTGAGATACTGTCTGCCGAGCTGCGGTTGGCCAGCGGCTGCGCTATCGGTCTTACGGATCATGGCCGGAAGCAGAATGCGCTCCGCCGTCCCCTCGATTAGGACCGCCTTGTCGGCGAAGAACAGATCGCAACGGGTCAAGGTTAGATACTGATGCAGGAACTCGCGATCGGGCTCCGGGGCGCTACCCATACCCTTGCGCAGATCCTTCACGAGTGAACGCCGCATGCCCTCGCCATCTGGCACCGAGAAGAAATAGCGCATGGCCTCGAACCGCGCTTCGTTCGCCATGTGGGGAGAGTGGGTGGTGACGACAAACTGGACCGGCCACGGCCGGTTCTCATTGAGTTGGGCGACGAAAGCGTTAGTGATCTGATCGAGCTGCCGGATGAATACTTCCTGCATCTGGGGATGCAGATGCGCCTCCGGCTCTTCGATGAAGATTAGATGCACCCCAGCCGCGGGCTGCTCGGCCTGATATTCGCGGAAAAAGCGCAACAACTGGAGCAGCATATAGACAAGGTTACGCACACCGAGACCATTGTAGGTTTCGGGCAAGGTCATGCCATTGACGCCGACATAGCGAACCTTGGTGTGATCGCTCAGCAGCTTTTCGACGTCGAAGCTGGTCTCGGTAACGAGGCCCGGATCTGAGAGGCCGGGATATCCGAACAGGTCAAACGTCGGCAGGAGCGAGGTGAGCTTGGTGTTGAAGCCGGTATGTAGGTCGCTTTGGATTTGCTCCACGGCGTCGTTCAGCTGCTCAGCTGTTGTTCGCTTCTCTGGATCGATGGGATCGGTCAGCGCCGACTGAAAGAGCACCTCTATGATCTTCCCCAGAACGTCCCGCTCGCGATGCGTGTCGTCGTCCAAGCCTCGCTGTGCATTGATGAAGCTGCCCCGGATCAATGTTGTAAGCGTTTTCGGCTCCAGAGATTTTCGATTGGTCGGATCATTTGGATCAACTGCCTCCAGAGATGCCGCGTAGGCGCCTTGTATGCGGTTGCCCAACGCCCGGAACAGGTTCCGGCGGTTGATCGCGTCTTCATCGCCAACAAGGAGATCAGCGAAAAGCGCTCCAGGCGCGGTTGGCTTGGGGCTATAGCTAAGAACAAGTCTTGCGTCACTGCAATCTGGGTCGAGATCGACGATGCATTCGCTCAAGGGGCCGAGGTCAGGGGCATCAATATCGTAGGTGATGTCGAAGGTGATCTTAATGGATGGCAGAAGTGCGATGACGTCGGACGCCGGCGTCCCCGCGTTGCTTGCTTCAAATGCAGTCCAGAAGCACTCGTGACATCCCAAGGAAAAATCCTCGATCCTAAACGCTGGCAACCTATCGCCGAGGAGCCTCCTAAACAGTTCCGCAATCGACGTCTTGCCACTGTTATTCCGGCCGACAATCAATGTGGTGCGATTTTCAAACCCTATCGCGACATCGCGCAAGAGTCGAAAATTCTCGATCTGAACTTCCTTGATCTTCACCCGTGTCCCCTGTTCCTAATTGATTAAAAAGTGACCCAAATTCCCGTCGAGTGACCCAAATCGCTACGTGCAATTTATTAAATGTCAGCAATATCGGAGTGGCGGGATATTTACTTCGACATCGGTCGAGCGACTGTTCCAATACACGTAGAACCGCAGAATAAAACTGTCTTCATTGTGGGCTCAGGCCGAGATTAGCCTCAGACAAATCCAGTGCGGCTCAATCCCCTGGCTCAGTGCATCAATCACTGATTCTTGTAACTATCTCCTCATAAGTCATGCCTTTGGGTGCGGAATCCAAATAGGCTCGAATCCCACTGCGATCCGCAGCCATCGCGATCATCCGAGTGTGCTCTCTTTCCTTATAGTTATTCATGGCAGCATTACCGGTAGTGCGGAACTTCTCAAGTGCCGCACTACCTGTCTCGGACATTTCTTGATGGTAGCTGTAGACTTGGCCCCTACCGAAGGCGCGATCAAGATAGATCAACTGGCCGGGTGTGTTGATCTCCGGCCGGGCGGTAGAAGCGAGGCTAACATCGGTCTTTTTACCGCTTAGCTCGAACCAAGCATGTGACATTAGCACCTCATCGTTGCCGTCGATGTCATAGCCAACCACCGTTTCAACGATAATTCCATGATTGTTCTTGATGTATTCATGGAGGAAAAAGGCCGAGTGGTAGAACACACCGCTGACTTGTTCCGGATGGATGAAGCGATCAAAGAGGGCCCGGGAGGCGTCGCAAACGACACGCTCTTCCGCCGTCAGCGCATCGAGCCATTTCTGAAGATCTGCCGCTTTCCGCTTAGCCTCACCCATTCTCTCCCCCCATTCGCGCCACCACAAAGATTGCCGTGGCGCGTGCAGTATGTCCATGCCTGAACAAGCGCTTATTGGCGCATGCTGGTCATTCATGAGGGACGCAGCGAAAGTCGGCAGTCCGCCCGAGTGACATGAAGGACAAGGCTGGTTGTCTTGCCCGTTGAGCGGAAATTTTCTGCGGTCGGCCAACCTGCTCGCACAGCTGCGTCGCAAGGCAGCCTTGCGCCGTAGCGAAGCGAGCTTGGCCTGTGCAACTCGTGTTGATCCGGTGCTGCGATCGGTCGCTTTGGTCGTTCGCGAACGTCGCGCGGGCGGAAGTCATCAGAAGGACCATGCGCTATCGCGACTTCAACACTGCGCTGGCGATTCCGGCGCGGAAATTTCAGCCTCGTTCGGAAACTGGCCTAACAGGAGCGACGCCTTGTAAGAGCGGTCCTCGTGCCTTGTCGCTCTGAGATTGATAAGCCAATCGATGACCCGGCTTGGAGAACTTGCCGGCCAGTGTAGGCGCACCTGCGAACTCGCCGGCGCTGCAATTTGCTTGCTTTCCAGTCGCTGCGCAGCGGGTCGAGCGGATTGAACCTGCAAATCCACGCTATTCGGCTTTTTACACCATCGCGCCTAAGGTGTTGTCCTTGAACACCTCGTGCACGTTGGTGTCATCTCCGTATTAATCGGGGCGACATTTGACACCCGGATTTCGACCTTCTCTTTGTTGCGCGCGCCCGAGAAGTCGTCGCGTTAAGGAGGCAAAATTTTTTCCTTACTACCCGGAAAAATGCTTCGCCTCCAGCGCATCCGGCCAATCTCACTTGTGACAGACGAAACGAGCGAGGCGCCTACCAGTAGAAAAACGCAACCGCTGACCTTTCGCTGATCTCGGCGCCGTCCAAGCGAGGTTCGAGACACAGCGACCGGCGGCGCAACGGACCTCCGATCCTTCCTGACCCGGGACGAAGCCCGGACGAAACAATCACAAGGAGGACCCCCATGTTTCATTCGAGAGAAACCACAAGCACGGAAGCCCGCTCCATGTCGGCCGGCGAGCTGGCCCTGAGGGAGTTTTTGTCCCATCACGACACCGCGCTCGACCATGCTGCCGTTCTGCTCGCAGACCGGCGCGGCGCGCGGCTCCTCAACACGATCCGCGACGGCCTGGAACAGCCCGGGTCGCTCACGCGCCGTCTCCGCCGCCTGCTTCTCCAGCTGCGCGCGATCCTGCTCCTCGAGCAGGTCGATGAAGAGGAGTGGGGGAGCGAA
Source organism: Marinovum sp. 2_MG-2023 (assembly GCF_030548265.1). Lineage (NCBI taxonomy): Bacteria > Pseudomonadati > Pseudomonadota > Alphaproteobacteria > Rhodobacterales > Roseobacteraceae > Marinovum > Marinovum sp. 2_MG-2023. The sequence goes on from NZ_JAUOSD010000028.1 coordinate 15,543, forward strand.
GGATGTTTTGCCCTGCTCGAACCCGAGGACCCGATCGTCCCCGAGCTCTGCCTGCTCGCCGACGGCCTCGACGATGCTCTGCGCAGCGCGGGGATCGCTCCAGCCGAAGACGAGCGGATCATCTGATGTCCTGTCCCGGCCGCCACGCGTCCAGCGCGGCGGCCGGGGTCACGCAGTCTCTCACGAAGGAAAATCCGCCACCCTGCCACTTTTTCCTTCGTGTTCCCGAGGAATGGCCAATTTCTTCGTCATCAGAAAAAGATACCGGCCCAATTTGCCGGCCGAAAGGAGCCAGCCCGATCCACCTCTCTTCCGCGATGCACGGACCATGACGCCGATGAATCAGGCACCACCAGCACCATTCGTTCATGCATGAAAGGGAGAAAAAACATGCTCAACTCCACCACCCTCAACACCAGCCAAGCCCGCTTCGACGCGGTGGCAGGGACAGAGAAACACCTGCGCCGGCACGGCGCGGGCCTCTGCGACCTCTTGGACGCGCTCGACGACCGGAGCGGCTTCGACGCCCTCTGCGATCTGCACGGCGCGTTCTCGGACCGGTTCCCGGATGCCGACGCCGTCGAGCAGGCCCTCCGCGACATTCGCCGCGTCCTATCGGAACAGGCCCCCTCTGCGCTCGACCGCATCGGCCACGAGCGCAACCTGCCCGCGCCCGACATGGCGCGGTGGTATGGAGCCCGTGTCAGCGACCTGATCGCGAGATTCCGCCATGCCGGGTAAGCCCACACCGCGATGTGCCCTGCAGTTCGCGCGGCAGCGCCGTCTCGATGTCTATCCGGAGGAATTCGGTCTCGAGCAAGACATCTGTGACGTCACGCTCTGGCTCGTCCAGAAGTACCGCTTGCCGTCGGCCCTCGTCTGGGTCGACCGGCACTACGTGCACAGCGGCCGCCAGATAGCCGACATCACGGTCATGACGTCACCGCGACATCCCGATCCCCTGACCCCGGCGGGACGCGACGCTTTCCTCGCGCTCGGCTACGAGATCGACCATCCCGGCGCGGACACTTACGGCCACCAATGCTGCGACGGGAGGCATTCGCAACACGAGACCCTGCAGGCCTATGCGCGCATCGAAGCAGCGTTGCGAAGTTGGCGCGAGCGGTAAGCAAGCGCGAAAACCTGCAGCACAGGGCGGCATATGTCGCCCTTGCATTTTCCAAGTGCGTGCGAACCGTGTTGGTCAGTTAAGCGAATTCCATCCGTCGTTCGACACGCGCTCTTGATCGACGCTGCGCCTGCGCTCTCTCTACCAAGACGGGCGGGAAGCGGTTGTTCGCTGCGCCGTCGGCGGACGGCAGATAAACGCTGGCAACGCAGTCACCTCAAAAGAAATGCGCAATACTATGCGGCTAACCGAACCGATCGCAGCCACCAGAACCAGCCAACCTGGTTGTCGGCAACGGACAGGGGGGGTGATGCCGGAAGTCCAGCGGGTCTGGCAGGAAAACTTCCAATTCTACGGCGTGCGCAAGGTCTTGCGCCAGCTGCGCCGCGAAGGCTTCGATGTGGCGCGCTGCACGGTGGAACGCCAGATGAGTCGGCTGGGGATCCAGGGCGTTGCCCGGAGAAAGGCGCGAAAAACGACGAGCCCGGACCCGGACATGCCCTGTCCGCTGGACAAGAAGAACCGGCAGTTCCGAGCGCCCGCACCGAACTGCCTGTGGGTCAGCGATTTCACCTATATCTCCACCTGGCAGGGCTTCGTCTATTTTGCGTTCGTAATCGACAACTTCGCCAACAGGATCGTGGGCTGGCTGGCCTCTCGGTCCCAGCAGACACAGTTCGTCCTCCCCTCCCGGGATCATGCGGCGCATGACCCTGCCGGGCAATGGATGCTCTCGAACAGGCCCTGTGCGAACGCCGACCCGGGAAGGGCCTGACCCATCATTCAGACCGCGGAGGGCAAGGCGGATTCAACGGGTTGTCGCAACACCCCGTTTTAGGAGGTGTAGATAACAAAACCAGGCAGACGAAAGTCCGAACGTTCGACCCGGGACCAATTAAACTCTCCAGGAAGGCCGCCAGTCTGGCAACGTTAGAATCTATGCCGGTTCTTGCGGGCCGTTGCAGAGGGGCTATCCAGTGAGGATGCCGCGGTTGAAGCCGGTGGCTGGTCAATCGGCTCGCAATTTTAACTCCCCCGATCGGCGCTAAGTTCATGAGGCAAGGGAATGGTAGATTATGTCGATTATTTCTTGCAACAGGACCTCCGCGTGGTTCAACCAATTGTCGAGCACAGTGGATGAAGTGGTGGCAAACGGATCTTCCCGTGATGTATGCCGCACCCTCTCATTTAATCGCATCAGACACGGCCTTGCGAGCTCAAGCTTTTGCCTTGTATCAAGCGGCTCGCCATAGCGATCCAAATTTATACTGCTAAGTGTGCATATGTCATCAATCGCATCTTCGTGACCCGTAAGGTCGAGCAGATCCTCCAAGCTACCCAATTCGCAGTCCAGATAGCCATGCAGGCAATCCAGTGCGATTTCGATTGAGATAGCAATCTGAATCGGGGCCGTGAGTAAGGTGGTTCTGGACGAGACCATTTGCGCTTCCATTTCATAGCCATAACGCCAGTGCATGTAGGTCACTGACAGAAAAAATATTGAGCCGGATTCGACCATCAAGCGCGCAAAGAGGATCAGTCCGGCTCGTCTGAGCGCAATCGAACCGATACCTTCTCACCGAAACGAACCGGCTCACCTTCCTCGGGCCTAAAATCCCAGCCATAGGCAAGAAGCTGGTTAGCAAGGTCCTTTGGCGCGATCTTTCTGTAGCGATTTGCAGTGTCCGAGCGCCCCCACCCACCTTGATCGAGCAAAGCGGCCCAGTCCTTGGTCTGAGCGTAGAACCAGGTCGCCCAAGTATGGCGCAGCGTGTAAGGGACGACGTCCGGGCCGAACCCGGCTCCATCACGCACCTTTCCGAAGGCGACCGCCATCTGCGCGCCCCGATTTGGATGGATTTTGTAGGGGCGGCCATTCGGAGCCGGGAAGGCCGGACCGTAGGCAGGTATCTCGCCGACCAGCTCAATCGCGCGCCTTGGCAGGACGACGAAGCGCGGTCGAAAAGTAGTCTTGGTACCCGGCAACCACCACTCCCGCGTGGCGGGATCCCAACCTTTCCCATCAAGCGCCATCGTCTCGCCTGGCCCTGCACCGGTGCCGAGCATGAAGGCGATCTTGCGTAGGGTCTCGCGTCTGGGGTCACGCAGACCAATCGCTTCGGGGTCGCTGGCAACCTGAAGCATCGTCTCCGCCTCTCCTGGGCTAAGCCAACGAACCCTCCGCGTGTCGGTAGACTTCTGTCGACGCTTACCAGCGGTGAAATTTTGTATTGAACGTATGGGAACGCGAACCTGACGCCGGATCGTATCGGGCCGCGCTTCGGGGTATAGATCTGCGGCAGCCTCCATGATGCGGACTTCGTCGATGTCCTCGATGAATGAATCGCGTCCAAAATACCGCTTGAGCTTAGGAAGGAACCGGGCTTCTCCCCCACCTGCCTCGTACAACTCCGCTGCCCTTACGAAGGATGTCTTCCTCGGCTTTTGTTCCGTCTGGAGCTCGTCCTGCCAAGCTGAATGATAAATTCTCTCTGCCAGCTTCTCGGCGATCTTACGTTGGGTCTTATCGCCTACCGGAAGCCTTCTGCGGATGCGACGTGAGCCTACCCGAAAGTCGATGCTCCAGGCCGCGTGTCTCTCGTTCCAGACTGGGGTCCATGGATTTGCCAAGCGTTTGTGCCCTCCATTTTGTCGTGAACGACCCTCGGCGCCGTTGTGATGCGCCCAGAGTGTCGGTCTTACAAAGATGAGGTTGGCTACTTCGCTTGGGCACGAAGAAGAAACTTCGGGAAGCGGAACTCCACGTCACGTTGAGCCCCATTGAGGAAATAGTCTTGTCGATCGGACAATCGGTTGAACTTCCCCGAAACAACCCGGGGCGGCCTCATGCCGGAACGGTCGCCAGCGGGTATATGCCCTCTCAGAATTAGGCGGTCCGGTTGCCGAAGCCGGACTCATACTCTGGTCACGCGCACACGCCCGGTATTAGGCAACATCCCTCGCCTGCAGGGCGAATTCCGCATCCTCCCTCTCGTCGACCAGTTTCCCGTTCTCGATCACCAGACCGTAATGCTCTTCGGCAAGCATGCATAGGACCGCGACTTCGGCGCTGGCGGGATCGAAGAAGCGCGCGTCTTGCGAGGCTGACCAGAACACTGCCCCATCGAGACATTGCGCTCGCCAGCACAGGCTATAGTCTATCGGCAAATGAAAAGACTTGAAAACATGAGGTAGAACGTGCGGATCGTGGATAACGTGACGACCTTGCTTGGCGACGACCTAAAATCTTCGCTCAAAGGTGCCGATCGTCTATCGATCGCCGCGGCCTACTTTTCAATTTATGCATACGAAGCGCTAAGAGACCAACTCGAAGAAATCGATGAGTTTCGGTTTATCTTTACATCTCCAACGTTTGTTCCAAACGGCGCGGTGGATAAGATTAGAAAAGAGCGTCGTCAGTTTTTTATTCCAAGTGAGATAAGAGAGGGAGCAGTATCCGGCGGTGAGTTTGAAATAAAGCTTCGTAACAAAATGACACAGCGGGCGGTCGCTCGCGAATGCGCGAATTGGATTCGAAGGAAAGCCCGTTTCCGGTCTAACGCCACCAGCGCGCCCATGCAGCAGTTTGCTCATGTTGAAAAGCCGGCGAGCGACACCGCCTACACGCCTCTTTCTGGCTTCACCGCAGTGGACCTCGGTTACCAAGCCGGGGATGCCCTTTCGAGCCTTTCGCAAGCTATCGACGAACCCCAGTTCACAAAGACTTACCTCAGCCTATTCGATCAATTGTGGTCCGATGGCGAGAAGCTTAGTGATGTGACTTCGCAGGTTTTGGATCATATCGAGTCTGTCTATCAGGAGAACAGTCCCGAAAGAATTTACTTTGTAATCCTCTACAACTTGTTTTCAGACTTCCTCTCAGAGGTGGACGAGGATGTCTTGCCGAATGACAAGACAGGATATCAGGATAGCTTGGTTTGGAAAAAGCTCTTTAATTACCAGAAAGATGCTGCGGTAGGTATTATTAACAAATTGGAAACCTATAATGGTTGCATCCTTGCCGACAGCGTTGGGCTCGGTAAGACTTTCACCGCTCTGGCGGTCGTAAAATACTATGAACTTCGAAATCGAGATGTTCTGGTTCTGTGCCCTAAAAAACTTGCGGACAATTGGCGGAACTATAACGCAAATCTCACCACAAACATCTTTGCGAAGGACCGTTTTCGATACGACGTGCTCTGCCATACCGATTTGTCGCGAACATCCGGTGAATCGTTTGGCATGCGTCTCGATCGGATAAACTGGGGAAACTACGACCTTGTTGTAATTGATGAATCTCATAACTTTCGAAATAATGATGTCTACAAGGATCGGGAAACCCGATACCAGCGCTTGATGAACAAGGTGATCCGCTCTGGGGTCAAGACCAAGGTCCTGATGTTGTCCGCCACACCGGTCAACAATCGCTTCACCGACCTTCGCAACCAGCTTGCTCTGGCCTACGAAGGGCAGTCGGACGACTTGAGCAAAAACCTGCGGACAAAGACAAGTGTCGAGGAGATTTTCCGACGCGCGCAGACGGCATTCAATGCTTGGTCGGAGTTGCCCCCAGAGCAGCGAACAGCTGCAACTATCCTGCGGAAGTTGGACTTCGACTTTTTTGAGCTTCTGGATGCCGTCACAATCGCCCGATCTCGCAAGCATATCGAAACCTTTTATGATACTGCTGATATCGGAACGTTTCCGGATCGCCGGACACCCTTGTCGCATCACCTGCCCATCACGGCACGCCAAGATATTATTGGCTTCGACGACATCTATAGCCAGCTGACAGCGCTAAAAATGGCAGTCTACGCTCCTGTCAATTATATTTATCCAAGCCGTGTCAGGAAATACGAAGAACTCTACGACACCAAGACCGAAGGCGGGAAGGGCACACTCAGGCAGGCTGACCGAGAGCGAAGCCTGCAAGCCCTCATGACCACCAACCTATTGAAGCGGCTCGAAAGTTCAGTTCACGCCTTTCGCATGACGCTCGGATCGCTTTCGAGCAATATCAAGAGCACCTTGGCCGCTATCGCTCGCTTTGAGGCCTCTGGTGGTTCCGACGCCATCATGGATCTTGAAATCGACGAAGCACTTGCCGACGAGGACGATGATCTCTCAGGCCTGTCAGTCGGAAAGAACGTGAAGATCGCACTCGCGGACATGGATGTCAAAGCTTGGAAGCAGGAGCTTTCCGCTGACCTGACCATCATCGATGGTTTGATCACTGAAATGAACCAAGTCGAGCCGGAGGACGACGCGAAGCTGCAGCATTTGATCAACGAGATCTCGGGAAAAATGGCTGAGCCGCTCAATCCTGGGAACCGCAAAATCATAGTATTTACAGCTTTCGCGGATACGGCGAAGTATCTCTATGCTCAACTGGCCCCCCATTTTGAAAAGGCAGCTGGGGTTCATTCTGGAATCGTCACGGGCACGGGCAACCCGAAGACGACCCTCGGAAAGCCTTATGATTTTCAGTCAGTTCTGACTCTGTTTTCACCGATCGCCAAGGAGAAGGATAAGATTCTCCCAGATGAGCCGACCGAGCTGGACATTCTGATCGCGACCGACTGCATCTCCGAAGGTCAGAACCTTCAGGACTGCGACTATCTGATAAACTACGATATCCACTGGAACCCGGTTCGCATCGTTCAACGGTTCGGACGGATCGACCGCATCGGCTCCCCGAACACATCGATTCAGCTGTCGAACTACTGGCCGGACATCTCGTTGGACGAGTATATCAACCTGAAGGAACGGGTTGAGAACCGGATGCACATTGTCGATGTGACCGGCACCGGGGAGGATAACGTTCTGACGGCCAAGAGCTCGGAGACAGCATACCGCAAGGAGCAGCTTCAGCGCCTCCAGAACGAAGTGATCGAGCTGGAAGACGTGAAGACCGGGATCTCGATCACGGATCTTGGCCTCAACGACTTCCGCATGGACCTACTCAATTACATCAAAGAGAACGGCGACCTCGCATCAGTGCCGAACGGGCTGCATGCCGTGGTGCCTTCCGACGCGAAGCGCGGGCTGGTTCCCGGGGTCATCTTTGCCCTGCGCAACATCCACGACACGGTGAACATCAACCAGCAGAACAGGCTCCACCCATACTATCTGGTCTACATCTCGGAAAACGGGGATGTGGTGGTGGATCAGACGCAGGTGAAGCGCCTGCTCGACCTGGTGCGGGCAAGCTGCAAATCACACCCTGTCCCTGTGAAGGATCTGTGCGAAGCCTTCAATGCCGAGACCAAGGATGGCCGGAGCATGGAGAAATACTCCGCGCTCCTAAGCGATGCCATTCGCTCGATGATCGAGGTGAAGGAGGAGCGCGACATCGACAGCCTGTTCGCGGGCGGCCACACCTCGGCCCTGACGCATACCATCGCGGGCATCGACGACTTCGAGCTGATTGCCTTCATCGTCGTGAGAGACCAGCTTTGACTGCGCTCTTCCGATATCCCGACCAGGCTCAGCTGAAGCGCGTGGTGCCGAAGGCCCGCATCTATGACGCTGTGGGCGCGAGCACGGCGCTGAAAGACCGTTTTGTGAAAGAGCTGGACCAGATCATCTGGGCCTACAAGCTCGCGCCAGAGACGATCCGATTGCCTGCAACCAAGCAGGTGCCGGAGATCCAAGTGTTCCGGCTGACGCTCAAGACCGCAGAGTTGCACCAGGACGTCCTGCGCGCGATAGATCGTGCGATCCCGTTCCCGCTGGTTTTCGAAATTCGCCGGGATGGTCAGATACAGGTCGCCGCGGCGCGCAAGCGCCCGTCTGAGGCAGACAGCACCAAGTGGGTGCTGGTTGGGGACCATCTGCGCAGCGAATGGTGCCCGGAAGAGACAGAGCGCGCGGCCCTGCCGGTGTCGCTGAACCTCGGCGGACTCTACGATCAGCTGCTCACGGCCCTGATGCCGATTGCGCCGGTCGCGGAAGAGGACATCGATGCGAGACTGGAGCGGCTGGAGGCGATCAAGGCCAAGGAACGCGAAATCAGCCAGTTGAAATCCAGGCTGAAACGCGAGACGCAATTCAACATCAAAATGACCTTGCACGGCCAGCTGCAAGAGGCGCAGAAGGCCTTTGACCATTTGAAAAAGCCCGAGTGAACAGGGTGGAGGAACGAGCATGAGTGACGAGATCGAAAAGCTGAAAATGCACAGCCCTGACCTGACACAGGACAACATCGCGAAGATCAAGGCGCTGTTCCCCGGATGTGTGACCGAGGCGCGGGACGAAGATGGCAAGCTGGCGTTGAAGGTAGATTTCGATCAGCTGCGGCAGGAGCTGTCTGACACCCTCGTTGAAGGACCGCAGGAACGTTATCACCTGAACTGGCCGGGCAAGCGCGAGGCGCTGATCACCGCCAACGCCCCCATCGCCAAAACCCTGCGCCCTGTACGCGAGGAAAGCGTGGATTTCGACACCACCCAGAACCTGTTCATCGAGGGGGATAACCTCGAGGCTTTGAAGCTTTTGCAGGAGACCTACCTGGGCAAGGTCAAGATGATCTACATTGACCCGCCATATAACACGGGCAGTGACTTTGTTTATGAAGACGATTTCAATGTAGGCCTTCACGCTTTCGAGTCTTCTTCAGGTGAGCGGAACGACGAAGGTTCGCGTTTAGTTGCAAATACAACGGCCAATGGACGCTTCCACTCTGATTGGCTAAGTATGCTATTTCCGAGACTAAAGCTCGCCCGGAGCCTTATGGCGTCTGACGGCATTATCGCCGTTTCCATTGATGACAACGAAGCAACCAGCCTTGGAAAAGTTCTCGAAGAAGTGTTCGGTGCGGAGAACTTTGTCGATTGCCTCGTTTGGAAAAAAAGATATGGCGGCGGCGCAAAAGAAAAGTTTATCGTGGGATTACATGAATATGTTTTTGTCTACGCGAGAGACATCTCGAATTTGGATCCTTTCTTTGTTCCTCTGACAGATGAAACCATCAAGCGATACTACACCCAACAAGACGAACAACATTCTGTTCGCGGTCCCTACCGTCTTCAACCACTGGAAGCTGCGAAAAGTATGGGTGAGCGAAAGAACCTTGTCTTCCCAGTGACTGCTCCAGACGGAACCGAAGTCTGGCCAAAACGACAATGGCTATGGGCAAGGGATCGTGTAGAAAAAGCTATTCTCGATGGTGAACTGGAGTTCAATAAATCAGTAGATGGTGAATACACGATTCACTCCAAGCAATACCTGAAGGACAAGTCCGGAGAAATGCGGCAAGGCAAACCTCTCTCGGTCGTGGAGGGAATATTCAACCAGCATGGAAGCAAGGAGATCGAGGAGCTCTTCGGCAATTCGCGCGTGTTCCCATACCCAAAACCATCTGACTTCATCAGGGCCCTGATTGAATTTGGAACGCAATCTGCTCCCAATCAGATCATTCTGGACTTTTTTGCAGGATCCGGCTCGAGCGCCCACGCCACCTTTAAGGCCAACTCTGAGGATGGTCGAAATCGCCAGATTATTTCGGTACAAATTCCAGAGGAGTGCGATCCAAAGTCTGATGCCGCAAAAGAAGGCTATGCAACTATCGCCGAAATTTCCAAGGAACGCATCCGCCGCGCGGGTCAGAAAATCCTCGAAGGCAAGTTTCATCCCGATTGGAACAAAGATATCGGCTTCCGCGTCCTGAAAATCGACAGTTCCAACATGGCTGACGTTTTCTACACACCGGACGCGACCTCGCAGAAAGACCTCCTCGCCAGCGTCGACAACATCAAGCCCGACCGCACGCCGGAAGACCTACTCTTCCAGGTGCTGGTCGATTGGGGCGTCGACCTGACCCTGCCGATCAGCAGTGAGACCATTGATGGCAAGACCGTCTTCAGCGTTGCCGGCACCGCCCTGATGGCCTGTTTTGATGACGGTGTGGACGAAGCACTGGTCAAGAAGCTCGCGGAGCGCGAGCCGATGCGAGTGGTGTTCAAGGACACCGGCTTCAAGGACGACGCGACCAAGATCAACGTGCGCCAGATCTTCAAATCCCTCTCGCCCGACACCGAAGTGAAGGCGATCTGAGATGAAGATCAAGTTCAAGTCTCAGCCTTATCAGCTCGACGCCGTGAACGCCGTGGTCGATTGCTTCAAGGGGCAACCGCGCCAGGACAACCTGAAATACACCATCGACCCCGGCAACACCCGCCAGATGCGGTCGACCGAGGATGGCTTCGGCAACGCCGACATCAAGCTGCCCGACGACGTGCTGCTCGAGAACGTCGTGGCGGTGCAGCGTGGCGCCATGCTGCCGCAATCGCAGTCACTGACGCATTACATCGATGCGAATGGCAGGGCCAAGCCGGCCACCTACAAGCCGGGTGCCAAGCTAAACCTTGATGTCGAGATGGAGACCGGCACCGGCAAGACGTACGTCTACATCCGCACGATGTTCGAGCTGTACAAACGCTATGGCTGGTCCAAGTTCATCATCATGGTGCCCAGCGTGGCGATCCGCGAGGGGGTCGCCAAGTCCCTGCAGATGACGGCTGAACACTTCCAACAGGAGTTCGGCAAGAAGATCCGGGCGTTCACCTACAACTCCAAGCGCCTGCACGAACTGGAGAGCTTCTCTTCCGACGCCGGGATCAATGTGATGGTGATCAACGTGCAGGCGTTCAACGCCACAGGCGCGGACAACCGGCGGATCTATGACGAGCTGGACGATTTCCAGTCCCGCCGCCCGATCGACGTGATTGCGAAGAACCGCCCGATCCTGATCATCGATGAGCCGCAAAAGATGGAGGGGCCGGCGACGCAGAAAGCCCTGCCCAAGTTCAGTCCGCTTTTCATCCTGCGCTACTCAGCAACGCATAAGACCATGCACAACAAGGTCCATCGCCTGGATGCCGTTGACGCCTTTAACCAGAAGCTGGTCAAGAAGATCGAGGTCCGCGGAATCGAGACCAAGGGCCTGACCGGCACGAACGCCTACCTTTATCTCGAAGGTATCGACATCTCGAAGTCGGCTCCTGTGGCGCGGGTCGAGCTGGAGGTGAAAACGGGAAGCGGCATCAAGCGGGTCCTTCGCAAGCTTGAGAGGGGACGCGACCTGTTCAACGTCTCAAAGGGGCTCGAGCAATACCGCGGCTTCGTCATCTCTGACATCGATGCCAGGGACGATACGCTCCACTTCACCAACGGTGATGTCCTGTCGGCCGGACAAGCCTCAAACGACGTGACAGAAGATGACAAGCGCAGGATCCAGATCCGGGAAACCATCGCGGCCCACTTGCGGCGGGAGCAGGCGCTCTTCGCCCGGGGGATAAAGGTTCTCTCCCTCTTTTTCATCGACGAAGTCGTCAAGTATCGCGACTATAAGCGGGCGGACGAAAAAGGCGAATACGCGCGGATCTTCGAAGAGGAGTATGCGAACGCAAGGGACGAGATCCTCGACGAGCTGCCTCTGGAGAACGAGGACTACCGCAAATACCTGGCTGACATTGACCATGCCAAGACCCATCGCGGCTACTTCTCCATCGACAAGAAGGGACGCATGACAGACCCCAAGGCCGCTGCGAGGGGCGAGTTGCAGGGGCAGTCGACGGAACCCAGCGACTATGATCTGATCCTGAAAGACAAGGAGCGCCTGCTGTCGTTCGACGAACCGACACGCTTCATCTTTTCTCACTCCGCCTTGCGCGAGGGTTGGGACAACCCGAACGTCTTCGTCATGTGCATGCTCAAGCACAACGAGAGCCAGAACACAATTTCTCGCCGGCAGGAGGTTGGGCGCGGCCTCCGCATATCGGTCAATAAGGTTGGCGAACGCATGGACTTGCCCGCCACGGTTCATGACATCAACGTGCTTACGGTGGTTGCGAGCGAGAGCTACAAGGGCTTCGTGTCCGGTCTCCAACAGGAAATCGTCGAGAACCTGTCGGAGCGCCCGAGAGCTGCGAATGCCGAGTATTTCGAAGGGAAATTGCTCAAGTCGGAAGACTCGGAACTGAAGGTCGACAAGGCGTTGGCCGGCAAGCTCGAGTTTTACCTGATCGCGAACGGCTATGTCGACGAAGACCGAGCCATCACCGCGAAGTATCATGACGCTCGGAAAGCCGAGACACTGGCGCAGTTGCCCGAGGCGTTCGCGGGGCACGAGGAGGAGGCCTTCAAGCTCGTGGACACGGTCTTCAACGGCCAGAAGGTGGCCGACATGTTCAATGATGGTCGCGCGCCGAAAAAGAACCCACTGAACGCCAACTTTCACAAGCAGGAGTTTCAGGAACTCTGGAGACGCATCAACCGAAAAGCCGTATATCAAGTCGAGTTCGAGACCGAAAAACTCGTCCAAAGTTGCGTCACAAGCCTGGATAAGAACCTCAGAAACATACCGGCGCTTCAATACCTGGTCACCGAAGGTACCTTGAATGACGGGGTGACCGACGAGGATCTCCGCAGTGGTCAGGCATTCGCGCAAGGCAGGGTCAAGTCCGAGCTGGGGCAAAGCGCTCATTCAAGAGTAAGCTATGACGTGGTCGGAAGTATTTCCGAGGCCACGAACCTGACGAGACGGACGATTGGAACCATCCTGTCCCGTATCGAACCGGCAATCTTCGGCCAATTCAATCGCAACCCGGAACAGTTTATTGCCGAAGCCGCGCATCGAATCAATGAGCAGAAGGCGGGCGCCATCGTCGAGCAGCTCACATATAGCGCGATTGAAGATGAGTATGACTCTACGATCTTCACAGCGGGCGAAACCGGAAACGACTTCAAGAAAGCGACAGACAAGTTGAATCACCATGTCTACGACTATGCGATCGTCGACTCCGACGTGGAGCGACGTTTCGTCAAGGACTTGGATACGAGCAGTGAGGTTGTGGTCTACTCAAAACTGCCAAGAGGTTTCCTTATTCCCACTCCGGTTGGTGACTACAATCCGGATTGGGCGATCGCCTTCAAGAAGGACGAGGTGAAGCACCTATATTTTGTCGCGGAAACAAAGTCCGAGTATCCCTCGATGAAAATGCGCGAACTTGAGAAAACAAAGATCGAATGCGCCCGAAAATTCTTTTCCGAAATTGGAGAGAGAATCGCGCAGGATAAGGTAAAATACGACGTCGCGACGAGCTATGCTGACCTCATGAATCTGGTCAAGGAAGCGACCTGATCTCGCAAGACGAATTACCGTGATACCTTCAATGCTATCCAAGGCTCTCGAGGCATTTCTGGGTCATGACTAAGGTTCGGCAATGTCTGGGCTTGGTTCCTGGTTCAGTCGTCTTGTCTGCCTTGGCGGCGCGACGCGCCAAGGCCAATGACCTGTCCCCCGCGAAATCCCTCACCGTAATTTAGAGTCTGCGCCAACTCTGAAGGAGCAGACCAATGCGAAAGAGCCGTTTCACCGAGGCGCAAATCATCGGAATGATCAAGGAGCAGGAGGCCCGGATGCCGACCACTGAGGTGTGCCGGAGGCATGGCCTCAGCACCGCCACGTTGTACAAGCTGAAGCCTGATGAAAGGTTGCGACGACTTGGCACCATTCCTGAGATCGGTCCCGTCACCGCCGACGCCGCTGGGCGTTCGCACCGGAGCTCGATACGTTCGACATCGGGCGCGGCTTTGCCGCCTGGCCTGATGCCGCAAAAGCGGTTGACGGATGGCAAGGCCAGACTGGGTTCGGTCAGTAAGATGGGTCAGATCGGCATCCGCCGATTTCTGATCGTCGGCACCATCAGCGTGCTCAGCTGGGAAGCGCCAACCAACTTGACGCTGTCGACGACGGACTAAGACTGACGCACGGAGTCCTGTCTGTACGTCCGCGATTCTAAGGCGACGACATCTTCGTGACGGTCAGGCGTATCGGGAGCGTGATCGGAGATGTATATTATTTTTGAGTGTAGCAAAATTAAAACACTCCTGTTCACCTCGAATCATGCCGATCGCCCTCAGAGCTCGCCATTTGCGCGCGATAAAGGGCAATGGCACCCGCTTAGCGGGTGTGCACGCAAGTGCACCAGAGTGCAATGCCGTCGGCTGCACAGAGGAAGGGATTCTCCAACAGAAACCCCTTTTTTTATTGATTTTCTGGATCAAAGATCGACGATCGCCCTCCTGAAAAGTTCGCGGACTCTGGACCTGTAGCTGGGGCGTGCTTCTCAGCGCGCAACCAAATTTTCCGCGACGCATCCGGAAAAATTGTAAGAGAATTCTCGGGCCAGAACCGCACTTCCTCCGTTTTCCACAGGAGCCACGTCGAAGAAACTGGTAGCAACGGGAAAAAACCTTTGACGCCTGGGAGATCTCCCTTTTGCCCTTTTTCGACGATGCAACTTCTGACAGAAAACAGTTCGTTGCATCTGGTGAACTGAGCGGCCGTCTACAGCAGGGGTTAGTGGCTGGTGCTCTCAGCTTCCTGAGGATCCTTTTCGGCATGGTCTGTTTAGGATCACTTTTTTCCATCGGCTGCGCTCATGTGTGGCCTCTTCGGGAAATGCTCCGGGGCATTTGAAGAACGGCACCTCACACCCAAGTTGGGCAATTCCGAACTGGGTTTCTGATTAGCCTTGGCCGGCTGTGTCGCGTGCGGGTCTTTTCTCCGGGGAAGAGGCGCAGCATGGTGAAGATCAACGGTAGATTTGTCCTCCTTAGATTCCAATTCTTCGGATGGCCTTTGCAACGTTCTCGACCCTTGCTGACGATGTCAGAAGCTGCGTCATTCAGGGCCAAAGAACCCGCGCAGCGCCCGCAAGAAAAAAGTATCCAACGCGTTGGAAAAATCCCGCTTCGCTGCGTGCGAAAGCATCGAATTGCAAGGGAGAAAGCGTGTCCAAAGCGAGGTCCGCGCGCCAGCTTAACTCGCCCCCCGGCTGATGCATTTGAAATCGAGGGAAACGTTCAATCCGCTGAAGGTTGGCTTCCTGACGTCACTGCCGACGCTTGGAAAAGGGAATACCTATTTTCCGTGCCCGCGCGGACTTTCATTGGTGAACGGGATCGGTGTCATGACAACCTTGCACGAGGGTTTCGGATTCCCATTCCGTGCCGGGGGGCGGTTGGCCGATCGTAAGCACGGATCGCGTTTTCGCACTATAGAACCGCACAAGCCACAGAACCCCTCCATCACCGTCGACGCTGAGACTGCGTGGCTGCCATTGGCCCAAACACGACGACCACTTGTTCTTAGCTGTAGAAGAACGAGACCACCCGCGCCGGAAAATTCTCCTAAATAGAAGGCCTCTGCGAGGAGCCTCAAGTCGGAAAATCCGGGCCAAACAACGTCAAGCAGTGAATGCAACTTCTCGCAGATCAACTCATGCTGGGTTCGATTGATCATCGGCCTAAGAACGGAGTTTTTGTCCGTTGCCAGCACGGAAATTCGGGGCTCGTCGCCGCTCGTAGGATACGGTTCATCCTGCCGGCTAATCTGTACCGCGTCCCGCGGCCGATGTTTCATCGAGCACTACATGGAACGTCTCGTCCTGCGCTGACCTGCGGGCGGAATTTCGTGGTCTTTTTTCCAACTTGGTGTCAAGAGAAGCGGTTTCCTGGTGGCCCCGTCCATAGTTCACATGAGCCCCCTTGGAGCGACAGATTTGGCAAGTGCTTCCGCTTGGACGCGAACGGCCCTTCAATGGGTAAGTACTCGAGCTTTGCGTTCTCGGATGGAGATATCGGTCGCTCAAAAATCGTCATGCGCCGTCTTTACAGGGGCGAGCGAGAGAGGCTCCTTTCGTCACGCCAATCGCAACAAAGGAGCATTGCCATGGAATACGACTACCTCGTACCAATCGCCGAGACTTCGTCCGGCAGCTGTCACCCACCTCGATACCGAAGTGCTTTCATCCAAGAGCCACCCAAATATCCGTTAACGACCGCGGGAGCTGCAGATGAGTTGGGCATCTCGCGGCGCGAACTGTTCAACACGCTCGCTCGCTATGCACACGTAAGAGGCATCGTTGAGAAACATGGCCGGAAGAACCTGTTCTATCGCGAGAACATCGAGATGATCAGGGCCCTTCGTCGCCAGAGCGCGTCGGACAATTCCCTTAATCTGAAGAACTCGCCAAGGACCGCCGTTAATGTGGAGTACGAACGGTTCGTGGCCGAGCTGAGGAAGAAGCGGAAAGGAGGTCGGCATGCTTGATTTTACTCACGGATTCTCTGACGAAGACCGCAGAGACGAGCTGTTTTTTATCGCTGCCAGAGAATTCCAACAGGTCACCGAGGACCCTCGTCCGTTCGACCGGCTAATCGAATATGCAGGGCCTTCGATCTCATTTCGTCAAACGCTCGATCGAGAGTGGCGTGCTCGAGCTGTTGAAGTGCTGCATCCGGGCTGCAAGCCCAGCACGATCCAGCGCAATTTTCTCGGCCCTTTGGGGTCGCTTGAAAGGCACCTGATCAATCAGAGACGCAAGAATGGCTGTGACACGCGTCGAATGTTCTGGCTCACGCCAGAGCAGGCAGAAGATCTGCTGGCTGTCGCTGGCACGCCGGAGCGCTATGGGGTCAAGGACCCACAGCGGCGGATACGCACTGCCATGGCGTTCCTGCTCGGGACTGGCTGCCGGACAGGCGAGGCCTTCGTCGTTGATGCCGAGGACATCAACTGGAACACGCGTGAATGCTTGGTCCGTGGCGAGCGGGAGGGGGCCGGAAAGACTAAGGCAAGCACGCGCCTCGTTTATCTTCCGTCGAAGGCGACCGACTACATGGAATGCTTGCCCGCCAAAGGGCCGATCATCCTCAATCGCAAAGGTCAACCTTTCACGCTCCGGTACAAGGGCGGCGGTCAGATCCGAAGGGAGTTCCAAAAACTGCGAGAGGCGGCGGACCTCCCGAAGGAATGCACGCCCCATTCATTGCGACATTCGTATGCCACATGGACTTATGCCGTCACGAAAGACATGAAACTTCTGATGAGCCGTGGAGGCTGGGCAAAGCACGATACTGCGCTCCGCTACACCAAACTGGCGCCTTCGGACCTACCGATGCGACTGAAATCCTACGGCTGGGACTTTGGGAATGATTTGGACAACTGAAAGGGGGAAAGGTTCTATGGCTCTGATTATAGAGCCTTTTCCCGAATGTGTCGCTCCCTTAGCAGGGGAGCGCCTTCGACCACTCGGCCACGTCTCCACCGACGCGTATAGCCAAGGAAACATAGGGGGTACAAGGCGAAAATTCCCGTTTTTGAAATTTTCCTATTTGGGCATGACAGGCGTCAAAATGGCTCTTAGTGGCACTGAATGGCGCGGGGTTTGGGGAATATTGGGTCAATTTCCCTGACAGGTAAAGCGCCTTGAACTGCGTCAAGGTGAGTGTGCGCAGGCATCGCGGCGCGCGAGGGCAAGGGATCAAAAGGCGTTTCGATCTACGCAGGCGCGAACCGGTTTTCTTTTTGCAGGGCGGGTTGGTCATGAAAACCGTCAGCAATGATCCGGGTTTAGCGAGCCAGAAGTGCTAGTCGAATAATGGAGGATGTCGTCTGTCAAGGCCGCGCGTAGGATCGCAGTTTTGTTCAACACCCCCGCGCCACGGCATGACATATCAAAACCCCAAAAGACCCAGCCGCATCCATTATGCGGAACGATACCGCAAGCTTTTGTTCGGTCATCTCAATCGGCCGCGCAAGGTCGGTTATGATTTGCAGGCATGAAGCCCGAGTGCGGATCAAGTGCTGGATCTGAACTTTGGCCATCGCCGCGTTGGTTGACTGATGGCGGAAACCGGTATCGGTGTTGAGCGGTGGAGGAGTTGCAAGGTGACAACCGACGGCATCCCGGCCTTCAGCATCGCGCCGAACCTGTTGGCGCGGCGCTTCGCGGCCCTCGACAATCGCCCTCCGACGGCGCAGTCTTTGTCACAGAAAATCCCGTAAGGCGGCATGAACCCAACCACATTCCATCTTGGCCAAGCCGCAATCCTGTCCTGAAACCTAGGCGATTTCATCCGAGAGAGGCGCGTAAGGCACGCAGGGCTTGCCGATAACGGCTTTCGGCAACAAGTATGCTCATTGTCCCTGTTGGCGGCCGTCCAAATTGGTGTATCATTCGACAAACACACAATATTGCAGGAGTTTCCGGCGTGTCAAAGGCGGGCAAAGACAATGCGGTCCCGGAAAAGATCACCCGACGCAAATTGTCGGACCAGGTTCTGGATCGTTTGCGCGATATGATCACCAGCAACGAATTGATGCCGGGCGATGCGATGCCATCGGAACGGGCCTTGATGGAACGGTTCGGCGTGGGGCGTCCCGCGGTGCGCGAGGCGCTGCAATCGTTGCACAACAGCGGGCTGATCACCATCAGCCACGGCGAACGGTCGCGGGTGAACGAGATTGATGCCGGCACGGTGCTGAGCCAATCTGACGACATCGCGCGGTTGGTTCTGTCTGCCGCGCCGGGCAATCTGGATCACCTGAAAGAGGCGCGTCGCATGTTCGAATTGGGCATGGTGCGCAATGCGGCGGCGCGGGCCTCGGCCAAGGATGTGGCGGATCTGCGCGCCTTGATCGAATTGCAGCGCAGCTTTCTGAAAAACGACATGGCGGCCTTTGTGCAGACCGATGTGCGGTTTCACGCGCGGATTGCGGCGATTTCCGACAATCCGATTGTTCTGTCGGTGTCCAATGCGATGTTGGGCTGGCTGTTTGAATACCACGACGGCGTCCTGCATTGGCAGGGCAATGAAAAGGTCACCCTGGACGAACACAGCAAGGTCACCGACTGTATCGAAGCCCACGATGTGGACGGCGCGGTTGCGATCATGGGGCAGCACCTTGATCGCTCCAGCGCGGCGTTCCGGCGCAGCGGCTAGGCTTCGTTCAATCGTCGCTGCAGGGCATCCCGGCCACACCCCAGGCCAGCACGTCGTTGATATGCTCCTGAAGCGAATAGGGGGCCGGTTCGCGTCCACCACCCGGTGACCAGGCCCAATGCAGGATCACATCATGATCCAGATGCTCGGCAATCTCGCGATAGCTGCGGTCACCGTTCAGATCGCGGTTGCGCAGCTGGTGACAGATGTCTTCCGAGGATTTGCCAAACCAATGGGCCTCAACCGGCGGCAATTGCCAGTCCGAAGTCACCTGCGGCGCCATATGCGGCGCGTCATTGGCGCGGGTGCCGGTTGTGGCGTGGCAGGTGCTACAGGCCAGAAACTCCGCGCCGATCCGGCTCTCGCCGCCATTGATGTTCATCCCATGCGGGCGGGGGCGGCCATAGCTGGG
The DNA here is from genome assembly GCF_030548265.1 of Marinovum sp. 2_MG-2023. NCBI lineage: Bacteria > Pseudomonadati > Pseudomonadota > Alphaproteobacteria > Rhodobacterales > Roseobacteraceae > Marinovum > Marinovum sp. 2_MG-2023. The sequence continues at coordinate 34,877 of NZ_JAUOSD010000028.1, forward strand.
GCCGGACCACATCGGAATATTGTCCGGTCCGACATGGCAATTGGAACAGCGCGGGTGCGAGGTGACCTGATAAATCCGCGACCAGGCCGCAAGACCGTCGGCGCGGCTGACAGAGGCGGGCGGCGTGATAGTGACGTTTTCGCCCTCGGCAAAGACGGGCAGGGCCAGCAGACCGGCGGCACAAAGGACAAGATGTTTCATGGGCGCTCTCATGCGAAATCGACGAATTTGTTGAAAGGCATTTCCCGCAGACGCGTGCCCGTGGCGGCAAAGATCGCCCCCGCCAGCGCCGCAGCGGCGGGCGGCACTGGTGGCTCGCCAATACCGCGGACCTGATCACCGTTTTCCAGACCGCGCACCATGATGTCCGGGCATTGATAGAGCCGCATGCCTTCATAGGCGTGGTAATTACTCTGTTCGGCAATGCCGTCCGCATAGGTGATTTCACAGTTCATGGCATGACCAAGGGCAAAGATGACCCCACCCTGAACCAGATTTTCAAAGTTCACCGGATCGACCACGCGACCGACCTCGGCCGCGACCCAGACCTTGTCCAGCTTGAGGCCGGCCTCGGTTTGGCTGACCTCGATCACCTCGGCGCAGGGCACGCCGAAACTGGTGGTCAGCGCCACGCCACGCCCGCGCCCGTTGCCAAGCGGACCGTCCCAGGACGACATGTCTGCCACTGCCTCCAGCGCTTTTTGCGCCAGATCGTCATTCACCAGCCGCAACCGTTCTTCGAGCGGATCTGCCCCGGCGGCAAAAATCAATTCGTCCAGCGCGGCGTTCTGAAAGAACCCGGCATGGGATGCGCCCACCGACCGCCAAGACGAAATCGGTGCCAGCGGCGCGGCACGGTATCCGGTGACGCGATGGTGCGGGATGGCAAAGGGCGCGTTCCATGCGCCAGCGACAATCTGGCTGTCCGGGCCGGGCATCGAAATGCCCTGACGGCCCATTTGTGAAACGATGACAGAGGGACAGGCGATCGACAGATCCATCGCCTCGACCTGGCCATTTGTCACCTTGCCGCGCAGCCGGGCCATGGCGATCTGGCGGGGGAAGTCGTGGGTCATGTCTTCTTCGCGGGCATAGGTCAGCTTGATCGGAACGCCCTTCAACTGTACCGCGATTTCCGTCGCCTGTTTCACCACCTCATCTTCCAATCGGTGCCCGAAAGAGCCGCCCATCATCTGCACATGCAGGGTGACGGCGTCGGCCTCGATCCCGGCGATCCGGGCGACATTGGTTTGCACAAAGCGCGGGATCTGCGTGCCGGTCCAGACCTCTGCGGTGGTGTCATCGACGCGGACAATGGCGCTGATCGGTTCCAGCGGCGCATGTGCCAGATAGGGCGCGCGGTATTCGGCTTCGATGATCTTGCCACCCGACAGGGCGCTGTCGACATCGCCATCGTCGCGCTGGCGGCTGTCCTGATGGTCGTCGGTAAACGCATCTGACAGCGCCTGCCAATGGCCCGCCATTGTGGCGGGCATGTTCGATGTGTCACCCCAGTCCGGCACAACCATCTGCGCCGCCTGAAAGGCGCGCCAGGTATTGTCGGCCACCACCGCAAAGCCGCCCGTCACCGGCAGCACCGCCTTTACGCCGCGCATCTTTTCGGCCTCGGTCGCATCAAAGCGGTTCAATGCGCCGCCCTGCGCCGGGTTCAACACAACCGTGGCCTGCAACATGCCGGGAACGTCCAGATCAATCCCATAGTCGAGCGTGCCGGTGCATTTGCCCAGCATGTCGATCCGCTGCATCGGTTTGCCGATATAGCGCCACTGCGCGGGGGCGCGCAGCGGTACATCCTGGACCACGTCCATCCCGGCCACAACCCCGGCCAGATCGCCATAGGCAATGGCGCGCCCATCGGGCAGGATCACCGCGCCGTTTTCGGTTCTGATGTCACTGACCGCGATCCCTGTCTGATCCGCCGCCGCCAGTTTGAGCGTTTCGCGCGCCGAAGCAGCGGCTGCGCGCAGTTTGTCGAATTGATCTGCCACGGTGGTGGAGCCGCCGGTGATCTGCATGCCCATCACCTTCATCACCGCGCCAAGGCCGCCTTCGACCATGTCCCGCATCATTCCCTGGGCCGGAATGGTGAATTCCGCCGCTTCGGGGGCCAGCGCCGTGTTCCAATAGGCCGCGCTGGGCGGGCCGGGGTCGACACGCACCTCCGCCAGATCAAGGTCCAGCTCTTCGGCCAGCAAGACCGCCTGGACATGATAGGCGCCCTGACCCTTGTCCGCGCGCGGGGTGATCAGCGTCACGCCATCGCCGTCAATCCGCACATAGGGCGTCAGCGCCGCTTGTCCCGGCTCCAGATCGCCCAGCAGCGGGTTTTCATGCGGGCGGCGCACGGTATAGACGCCAAAGGCCACACCGCCGGCAACCGCCGCAGTGCCAACCAGAAAAGCGCGGCGGGTCAAGGTCTTTAGACGGCCCATCTCATGCCTCTTTCATTTGTGCGGCGGCGGTATGGATCGCAGCCCGAATGCGGGGATAGGTGCCACACCGGCAAAGATTGCCGGACATCACTATGTCGATCACCTCGTCTGTGGGGGCTGGATCATTTTCCAGAAGGGCGGCGGCCTGCATGATCTGACCGGACTGGCAATAGCCGCATTGCGCCACCTGATGTTCGACCCAGGCGGCCTGCACCGCATGCAGCGCGTTCGGCTGGCCCAGCCCGGTAATGGTCAACACCTCTGCGCCCTCGGCATCCCCGGCCGCAATCTGACAGGACCGCACCGCCGCGCCATCCAGATGCACCGTGCACGCGCCGCATTGCGCAATGCCACAGCCGTATTTCACGCCGGTGAGTTTCAATTCATCACGCAGCACCCAAAGCAGCGGCATGTCGTCTTCGACATCCACTTCATGTGCCACACCATCTACCGTAAGCTTCATGTCCGACGCTGCCCCTTGGCTGAATTTCAATCATTCGCTAAGGGATAGATAGCAGGCAAAGCCGCGACGACGAGTGACCAATCGTGCCAATCGACAAACAAATCGTGCCAGGGGCGGTTTGCAGTCTTTCCCCCGCGCGGGCGGCGGTGCAATCCTTCTGGCCATGATGATGTCCCCCCCAATTTCGCGCGCGCGGTATCAGGTTGGCCAAACCGTCCTGCGGCTGTGCCAGTATCTGGATCTGCCGCCAGAGCGGATTTGCCTGCGGGCGGGCCTGTCGCCTGACATGTTTTCCGGCGAAGACAGGGGCGCCACCATAGAGCAGGTGTTTGCGCTTTGGGCTGCGGTCGAGGTCGAGGTGGACAAACCCGACATGCCGCTGGATCTGGCGCGGTTCGCGGCGCGCATCGGGTTTGCGCCGGCCTGTTTTGCCTTTGCCTGTAGTCCCGATGTCGGGACCGGGTTGGAACGGCTGGCCAAGTTCAAACCGCTGGTGGGGCCGGTGCTGTTGGACAGTGGCCACGTGCCAGACGGGTTTACGGTCACCCTGCGCTCGCCTGATCCCGATTTGCCGCATCCCCCCGCCATGGCGGCGTTCGAAATTGTCTATGTCATGGAGTTGCTGCGCAATCATACCGGCCAGGACATCACCGCCCTGGCCGCGCGATTGCCGGCGGGGCATGGATTGCAAACCGCGCTGTCCGGGTATCTGGGATGCCCTGTAGATGCGGGACCATTCGCAGAGCTGCTTTTGCCACCCGATGTGGCGGGGCTGGCGTTGTTGTCGCGTGATCCGGCGCTTTGGGCGGTGTTCGAGCCTGATTTGCGGCGGCAATTGGGGGATCTTGGCTCTGTTCAGACCCTGGACACCCGCGTGCGTCAGGTGCTTTTGGAACTGTTGCCCAGCGGCCAATCCAATGCCGATGTGGTCGCGACCCGGCTGAACCTGTCAAAACGCAGCTTGCATCGGCGATTGTCCGAAATTGGCATTCCGTTTCAATCCATTCTGAACAACACGCGGCGGGAATTGGCCCTGCATTACCTGGCGCGGGCCGACATCAGTTTTGACGAAATTTCCTTTCTTCTGGGGTTTGCGGACCCGAATTCTTTCTTTCGGGCGTTTCGCGGCTGGACCGGTCAGACACCGATGCAATGCCGCTTGGATTTGGTTGGTGCGCTCGGCGGGGCAGGGCGGTCTGTGGGACGGTCTGTAGGGCGGTCGGCCTGATCGGATGGTTCGGGTTTGACCGTCTTGGGGTCTGTGGCTAGGGTTCGCGGCAATGCCGGGTGCGACCGGGACGACATCCAGGGGAAGAACATGCGCATCTTGTTGATCCATACCGGTGGCACCATTGGCATGGCCGCCACCGAGGCCGGCTTCGCCCCCAAGGCGGGCGTGGTCGAGGCGGCAGTGGCCAGCATGGTCGCGGATGGCCGGGTCACCGCCTTGGTCGAGCTTGTGACGATGGACCCGTTGATCGACAGTTCCGAAGCGACCCCCAAAGACTGGGCCGCCATCGCCGCACAGGTGTTTGACGCAGAGGGCAAATATGACGCGGTGGTGGTGACCCATGGCACCGATACGCTGGCGTTTTCGGCCGCCGCGCTGTGCCTGTCTTTGCCGGGTGTGACACTTCCGGTGATCGTGACCGGGTCGATGGTGCCATTGACCGTGCCCGACAGCGACGGTTGGGGCAATCTTGCGGATGCACTGCACGCGGCGGAACATGCCGAGCCCGGTATCTGGGTGCAATTCGCCGGTCAGCTGTTGCATGGCGGGCGGGTGCGAAAGGCGCATTCAACGGCGCCAAATGCCTTTTGTGCGGCGTCCAGCGATGTGGCCCCGCGAATTGCCGCGGCGGCACCGGTGCTTCAGCGTGTTGACCAATGCAATGTCGCGGTTCTGACGGTGACACCGGGGGGCAGCAGCGCCCTGATGGACTATGGCTGTAGCCAATGTGACGGCATTGTCCTGCGGGTCTATGGCTCTGGCACCGCGCCCGACACAGCGGCGCTGCGCCGCGCCTTGGCCACAGCCCAATCCCGAAAGATCCCTGTAATCGCGATCAGCCAATGCCCCGAAGGCGGCATGCGGTTTGGCACCTATGCCTCGGGCCAGATCTTGCCCGATTGCGATGTGATCGACGGGCGCGATACGACGTTGGAAATGGCCTATGTCAAAATGCAATTTGCCTTGTCATTGCACCGCGACTATCCGGCGCAACGTGCATACCTGGAACGTGCTTTGTGCGGCGAACGGGGCATGTGACACGGGCGCTTGAAACGTTCGCGCCTGACGACATTGCCCACATGAACCACGCGCTTGCTGTAGGTAAAGTAGCCGACCGCATGGAAACCGGCCTTCGTAAGTTGGGTCAAGCAATATTCACGTCCAGCCTTGCCGACCGCGCAACAGCTTCGCGCGTTGACGTAAATGCGCCGTTGATTGCGCCCGAAGTAGCGGCGGAATAATCATGCCGACTTTGGCCGAAATTCAATTGCAAGAACTGTCGGCATGGCTGTCGGCTTCGTCGCAAGACAGCCGCAGCCCGATGGGCGATACGATCAAGCGCAGCCCTTACAGCGAGTTCGTAACCGTCACCCTAGACGACGTGTTGCCCGACCTGTCGGCGGCTATCGCCTTGGGCTGTTTGCCCTTGCTTGTGGACCATGATGCGCCCGTAGCCGCCTTTGCAACGCCAGAAGGGCAACCCCTGTTGTCCGACCGGGCGGCGCATATCGAATGGCTTGCAGGGGCCGCGAAAACCGACCCAATGCGGGGTTTCCCGGCCTGTCAGGTTGTCAGGGTCGCCGAAGGGCAGACCTTGCGCCAAGCGGCTGTTTCTGCGGGCGTCTATTTTGACAACCCCGACGCGCTACTTGTGGGCATCCCAGCCGCCTGTTTCTGAAGATCTTCCTTGGGCCAACTTGGAAGCTGCCTGCCCCCCGTTACTGCAAGGTTTCGGGGGGCTCGTTTTATCTTTCAACCACGTTGAAATTCTCTTTCGTTTTATTCCAAACTTTTGTGCAGTTTTCGCGTCTAGGTCCAGCGAAGTAGTGACGCAAACTTTCGAAATCATGCTAAGGTCGTCAAAGTCTAGATGCGCCTTCTTCCCTTCTTTGAATTTGAAATGGGAACTCGGAAGCAAATCTTCGACGCGATCAAGAAAAATTCGGTTAACATATCCCCGATTGTGGGTTTGAATATTTCTAACTTCGATGAAAATTCTGAGAAGGTTTCTGTCCTTCTCTGTGCTGAATAGATCAATGTTTAGCGCCTCAGAAATAAACTTTTCGATTTGCTTAAGACCGCCGTAGGACAATGTATTTATTTTTCTGTCTATCAGGTAGTTGAGTAGTTCTCGACGGCTTGGATAGTTGAAGATTTCCTCTATCTTAACGGTTTCTCCAGATTTTATGATCTCTGGCTTTCTCTTCATAGCTTGCTGTATGATATTTGAGATATACCAAAGGAAGCTGTCAGCGATGCTTGTTGAAATGTTCTTCGAACTAATTTCACTAAAGCGATGTAGTTCTTTCGCTACGCGAACTGGGTTTTCGATGTGGGTTTGAAGACGCGCTTTCTTTTCTTCGTCCGTTTCAAGGTCGATTAGCGCCTTCGCAGCCGTAAGAGCAACATCATCTGCCCTATGTGCTAGGTTGAGCGTAAAGAAGAAGAAATCAATCGCTTCCTTATATGCGGACAAAAATTGCCAATAGGTTTGGGTGCATGTGCTAGATGCCGTTGGAAGGTAGAAACCTTCGGGTTGACCTTCATCGCTCATTCCGACGCCCTTCGACCAATGCTTTGCCTCACTATGCAGACTTGCCGACGCTTGACGCAAGCAAGGCGTTCACGAATGCGTGATCGCTTCGCAGAGGCTTCGACGGGTCAAAAGGGCGATCTGTTTGCTGTAGTAGTTCTGTAGTAGGTTTTTGGCGCCTAAAGTTTCCGCAGTAAGATCAATGGCTTACATGGGGAAGTGGCAGCCCGTAAGGGAATGCCACCCGCCCCAAAAGCCCAAGGAATAAAGGGCGAGGTGTCCCACGCGGGGCAGAAACTGTCGCTTTACGGACCAACGACTTAGCGTCAGGGTGTCCCACGGCTTCTCAGAATGCGGACCCTCCGAGTAATGGGGGCAAGGCATTGTTGTTCGACGGTGCGCGGACCGGCCATATCATGAAACAGCTTTGATCAAGGCTTCAGTGCAGGCCGCCCGTCGATCTGTCGACTTGCCACGACCGCGCCATGCTCGAGTTCGACACCTGCGTCTGGACGCTCGATCCCAACCGCGCCTTTCTGCCACGCATCTACTGCACTGGACCCGCTGCATCCGGAACCGGTCCCGCTACCCGGGTCCAGTTTTTCCTCCTGGTGAGATCTTGTCGTGTAAGTGTCTGGCTCTTCCCGTTGGCAACGATGCTGACAGGCTCGGCGGCTCGGCGAGGAAACAGGCGGCCTTCCGACCATTGCGTCCGCTGATGGACGATCTTCACCTTTACCCGCGCTACATGTTCGCAGAGTTCGTCGAGTTCGGGGATGAAGACGTAGTGATGCCCGAGAATGTCGCCGACGCGGCTGGCCGCAGAAAACCACCTGCGCTTTGTCTCGCTCCAAGGCTCTTTTTCCGGACAGACCCGAGGCAGGTAGAACATTGGGTGTCGCTGGCGCTGGACCATCTCTGCGCGGGTGTAGAATTCGATCTGCCAAGGGGACCGGAGTTGCGCGATGATCCCGCAATCCAGAATAGCAAATTTCGCCTTTGTATAGGGTGTCGTCGCGTCGGCGAGTGCAGAGCTATACCTGAACCTCACCCGGCGACCATTCAACTCCAATACGCGAAACAGGTCTGCGTTCTCCACGTCCCGCATCCCTTGACGGATCATGCTGATGTCGTTCGCGCCCGGTGATCCTGTCGTCGCACAGAGGATCGAGCAGAGCGCGGTGCAAATCCGCTCATTGCCGAACTTGTCGGTCAATTTCATATGAGAGGGCGTCCATCCAGGGTGGTTGTCGAGATGGTGATAGGTCGCATGAACGAGGCGAAGTGCGTTCAGGCTCAGTTTCCTTTTTTCGAGAAGTTGCACTACCTTCTCTTCGCATCTGTAGTGGCGCGGACTGGACATCAGCATCTCCTTCGGTTGATCCGAAGAGGATCTATGCCCCAGAGAGACCCGCGCAAAATGCAGGACCACCCAAACTTTCTGCCTGTATATCCGTGGTATCCGCTTGGACTGCCGTAGTCTGCGCAGGGACGGCCGTGAATCCCGTCATGCAAATCCGTGAAAATTGCGAAAGAAATCCCCGTGCGCGCCCGAATTACCCGTCATTCCCGATTAAATTCCGTCGTATTCTCCAGCGACCTCACTTAACCCTTTGTGAACTTATCCGAATTCCTATCGGGAACCTGAGGGAACCTACGAAAAAGGGTAGAACCCCAGAGGGAAAGCTCAGGTCAACTTTGCAAAATGAGGAGCCAAAGGGGCGGCTGTGCGCATCAACCTCATACGCCCCAAGATTGAACGCGCATGAGACGTGGTATCCTCCTGCAAAATCATGCAATCCTTGCCGAAAACGAGAGCAGGGAGGAATCGCGCTTATGAATGCCGTCGAGATCGAAGAAGCCGTATCCGCGCTGGCTGAGGCCCCTTTCGATGCCGCTGAGTTCCCGTTCAGCTTCCTCGCAGCCTTCGGCAACAAAGAGGCGACGATCAAGCGTCTCCGGACCGGCAACACCAACAAGTCCGACGTCGGCGGCGTCCTTCAGCGCAACAACATTCATATCGCTGTCGCCCCCGAGGGCCAGACGGTCGAAACCCTGGCAAATCTGCGCGCCAGCGCACAGACCCAACGCCAGAAGGCCAAGTTCATCCTGGCCGCCGATGGTGCCCATTTCGAGGCCGAGGAAATTATCTCGGGCGACGTCGCCTCCGGCCCCTTGGCCGACCTCGGCAACCACTTCGGGTTCTTCCTCCCGCTCGCAGGCATCTCCACCGTCAAGGAGGTCAAGAACAACCCGATCGACATCAAGGCGACCGGACGGCTCAACCGTCTCTACATCCAGATCCTCAAAGACAACCCCGATTGGCAGTCAGCGGGTAAGCGCAGCGATCTGAACCGCTTCATGGCACGTATGATCTTCTGCTTCTTCGCCGAGGACACCGGCATCTTCAACGGCGACGACCTCTTTACGGCCACTGTGCGCCAGATGACCGAGGCCGACGGTTCAAACACCCACGACGTGCTGCTGGAGCTGTTCCGCTCAATGAACCACGACCCGCGCAAGGGCGCGCGCGCCGGGGTGAAATCCTGGGCCGACGTCTTTCCCTACGTGAACGGCGGGCTCTTCAAGGACGACATCGGCTGCCCGACCTTCACCCGCACCTCGCGCGCCTACCTGCTGCGGGCGGGGGAGCTTGACTGGAAGACGATCAATCCCGACATCTTCGGCTCGATGATCCAGGCCGTCGCCGACGATGATGAGCGTGGCGAGCTGGGGATGCACTACACCTCGGTGCCGAACATCCAGAAGGTGCTGGACCCGCTCTTCCTCGACGATCTGCGCGAGCAGCTCGAGGCGGCGGGCACGAACAAGCGTAAACTTTTCAATCTACGCCAGCGCCTGTCGCGCATCCGGGTGTTCGACCCGGCCTGCGGATCGGGCAACTTTCTCGTCATCGCCTACATCCGCATGCGCGAGATCGAGGATGAGATCATGCGCCGCCGGGGCGAGGCGCTGGAGCGCTCGGCCATCTCCCTCACCCAGTTCTACGGGATCGAGATCAAGAGCTTCGCGGCCGAGATCGCCCGCCTGTCGCTGCTGATTGCCGAGTTCCAGTGCGACGTGCGTTTCATCGGCCAGCAGGAGGCCCGGGCGCTGGTCTTGCCGCTCCATGCGACGGGCAACATCGTGACGGGCAACGCGCTTCGGATCGATTGGGAGGAGGTTTGCCCGCCGGTGACGGTCTCACCGGAGGAGCAGGATCTGGGCGGGCCGACGGGGCGGTTGAACCTGGAGGGAAGTGGCGAGGGATTCGAGACGTATATCTGCGGGAATCCACCTTACCTTGGCAGCACGTGGCAAAACGTTGAACAGAAGGCCGATCTACAAAGCATATTCGGGAGGATAACGAAGAGCTGGAAGTCACTCGACTACGTTGCGGGCTGGTTCATGCAAGCTGCGAATTACGGGCCTCACGTTCGAACTGTGTCAGCATTCGTATCCACCAACTCGATCTGTCAAGGACAGCAGGTTCCTATACTGTGGCCGCCGATTTTTGACACAGGCCATCGGATCACCTTTGCACATACCAGTTTCAAGTGGGCAAATCTTGCCAGTCACAATGCGGGCGTGACGGTGGCGATCATCGGGATGTCGAACCACGCGGCCCCAGTTCGTAAGCTGTATGCGCTGAACGATGCCGGCGAGACGGTCATCAAGGGCACCGACAATATTAATGCCTATCTCATAGCGGCACCAAATGTTGTGGTCACAAAAGCAAGTCGCCCCCTGACCGAGGTTCCCGCGATGAAATTTGGGAATAAGCCTGTAGATGGCGGCAGCTTGCTGTTGAACGCTGATGAGGTAAGGATGCTCGGTCTGACCGAGACGCAACGGGAACGCTTCATCCGTCGGATTTACGGCTCGGCTGAATTCATTCAGGGCAAAGAACGTTATGTGCTCTGGATTGAAGACCGCCACTCGGCGGAAGCAATAGAAATCCCGCAAATTCGACAGAGAATTGAGGCGGTGAGGGTTATGCGTCTCGGCAGCCGCGATAAAAGCGCAAACGAAATGGCGTCGCGATCTCATCAAATGCGAGAGATGCGGATAGGAAAACACTGGACGATAACAGTGCCGCGCACTTCTTCGGAGAACCGCGCTTATCTGCCAAATGGAATTATCAGCAATCGTGCCACGGTGACGAGTAAACCGCCCCCAGTTTGCCGGAGGCTCCAAAGTAAGTATGGATGGAGCCCATGGAAAAAAGTAGCAGAGCCAACAGATTTTCGACTGAGGTGCGTGCCCGCGCGGTTCGGATGATTTTGGAACACGAGCATGAATACGCCAATCAATCTGCTGCGATCATGGCAATCGCACCAAAGATCGGATGTGGCAGGGACACGTTGCGGCGTTGGGTCAAACAATCCGACATCGATAACGGCCGCAAAGACGGGCAGACCTCTGATGAGCGCGCCCAGATCAAGGCGATGGAACGCGAGATCCGAGAGCTGCGCCAAGCCAATGAGATCCTGAGAAAGGCCTCAGCGTATTTTGCACAGGCGGAGCTCGCCCGCCCGTTCAAACGATGATTACCTTCATAGAGGAGCACCGCAATGACCTGGGTGTCGAGCCGATTTGCAAGGTTTTGCCAATCGCCCAGTCCACATTTTATGCGCATGCAGCGATCATCAAAAACCCAGACTTGGCCTCGGATCGTGCCAAGCGGGACGCCGATCTTAGCCCTGAGATTAAACGTGTTTGGGAAGAGAACAATGAAGTCTACGGCATCCGGAAGGTCTGGCATCAACTACAGCGTGAGAAGTTCACTATCGCACGCTGTACTGTGGCCAGGCTGATGAAACGGCTTGATATTCAGGGTGTTATTCGCGGAAAGGTGCAAAAGACAACCGTACCGGATAAGAGCCAACCATGTCCAAAAGACAAGGTGAACCGCAAGTTCCGAGCCCCGGCACCAAACATGCTTTGGGTAAGCGATTTCACTTACGTCTCAACGTGGCAGGGCTTCGTCTATGTCGCTTTTATCATCGATACCTTCGCCGATAAGATCGTGGGCTGGCGTGTTTCCAGCTCACCAAAAACAGATTTTGTACTCGATGCGCTGGAGCAGGCGCTGCATGATCGCCGCCCCGTTCACAAAGGTGGTCTCATTCATCA
>NZ_JAUOSD010000029.1:0-46265 GCF_030548265.1 Marinovum sp. 2_MG-2023
AACGAGGCCGACAGCGTGATCATCATCCCAGGCTACGGCATGGCGGTGGCCCAGGCGCAGAACGCGGTCAGCGAGCTGGTGACCAAGCTGCGCGCTAAGGGCAAGAACGTGCGTTTCGCCATTCACCCGGTTGCCGGGCGTCTGCCGGGGCACATGAACGTGCTGCTGGCCGAGGCCAAGGTGCCCTATGACATCGTGATGGAGATGGACGAGATCAACGAGGACTTCCCCGAAACGGACGTCGCCATCGTGATCGGGTCGAACGACATCGTGAACCCCGCCGCCCAGGACGACCCCAACAGCCCCATCGCCGGCATGCCGGTTCTGGAATGCTGGAAGGCGAAACAGGTCTTTGTGTCGAAACGCGGCCAGGGCACCGGCTATTCCGGCATCGAGAACCCGCTGTTCTTCAAGGAGAACACCCGCATGTTCTATGGCGACGCCAAAGACAGCCTCAACAAACTGCTGCCAATGATCGAGTGAGATTGACGGCGGCACATACGCCGCTGTTGACAGTCACAATGGCCTTCCCGGAGCAATTCGGGGAGGCTTTTTCTTGCGCAGGTCAAACGGGGGCGCTGCCCCCAATTGTGGCAGGCCACAATTTCCCCCGGGATATTTTTGAACAGAAGAAGCCGGGCACCCGGTTGCAGGCGGTGGTTTGCTTTGTTGCATTCCTGACACGAAAGCGATCTGGTGCGCGAAATTCGCCGGGGCGGCAAATCCGGTGTTTTTGTTTCTTCTTGCGGGGTTAGCCGACGGGGCGCGCGATGTCGGTGAATGGTATGCAATTGTATTCCTGTAACGTATTGAAAGAAATTGAATTTTTTGGTTTATCCTGTGTTGGATCAGGATAAGTTGCGGCAAAATACAAGGCCGCATTCATGACCCAGTTCTCTGACCATCCTCTGCGCTATCAGCTGTCAAACGAGCTGCATGCACGGCCCTTTCCGACGGTGGGCACCCCGGGGCGGGCGGTTTATCTGGTTGTGCGCAAAGAAGATCACGCGGCATCGCGCGACAAATCCGAAGATCTAGCCCATCTGATTGATTTGCTGAACCGCTATGGCGCGCCGCATCCCCAGCCGGGGGCGACGCATTATTCGGCGCAGATCGGCAAGCACAATCTGAAATGGGAAAGCCATACCGAGGTGGTGACATATTCGGTGTTCATGGATGGCGCGGGCGAGCGTCCGTTTGACCCGGCGGATTTTGATGTGTTTCCGCAAGATTGGCTGGCGCGTGCGCCGGGGCAGCGGGTGACATCGGCGATGATCCGGATTGGCGCGCAGCCCGATCAGGCCCGTCTGGCCGAGGATCTGGTCAGTTGGTTTGTGCCGGAAAGCCTGGCGGTCAGCCATGTTCTGGAAGAGGCGGCGATTGTGGCCGGTGATTTCCGAATTGATCCGGCGGGACATGTGCGGTTCGCGGTGTTTCCTGCCGATGGCACCGGCGAAAGCCGGGTGGGGCGTATCCTGCAACGGATCTGCGAAATCGAGTTGTACAAATCGCTTTCGATGCTCGGGTTTTCCAAGTCTGGCGAGCTGGGACCGGTCCTGGGGGCGCTGGATGATCAGTTGACCGATTTGATGACCCGGATGACGGATGAAAAACAACAGGCCGAGGAAACGCTTCAGGCCCTGTTGGCGATATCGGCGGAGCTTGAGGCGCAATCGGCCAAATCGTCGTTTCGGTTCGGTGCGACCGGTGCCTATGAGGCGATTGTGCTGCAACGGATCGAGATGCTGCGCGAAAGCCATTTCAACGGTCGGCAAAGCTGGCATGAATTCATGGTCCGCCGGTATGATCCGGCGATGCGCACGGTGAAATCAACCGAGCGGCGGCTGGCCACCATGGCGGAGCGGGCGATGCGGGCCAGCGAGCTTTTGCGTACCAGGATCGAGGTCGAGCGCTCTGCCCAAAACCAGTCGCAGCTGGAGGCGATGAACCGACGGGCGGAATTGCAACTGCGTCTGCAAGAGACGGTTGAGGGGCTGTCGGTTGTGGCGATCAGCTATTACGCGGTGTCGCTGGCGGGGTATCTTGCCTATCCCTTTGGCAAGGCCGTGGGGATAAGCAAGGAATGGGTGCTGGCGGGATTGACGCTGCCGGTTGTCGGGGCGGTGGCCTGGTTCCTGCACCGGATGAAAAAGCGGCTTAGCGCGAAACCTTAGTCAGGGCATGTGTGGTCAGCCCGCCGATCGCCATGAAGCAAAGCGCCAGCAACGCCGCGACCGAAAGGGTGGGAATGCCGCCCAGCCCCGCGCCAACGGTGCAGCCGCCCGCCAGGACGCCGCCAACCCCCATCAGCGCCGCGCCGAACATGTAGCGCCCGGTTTCGCGCGGGCTGGTGAAGCTCTGCCAGCGGAAGGTCTTGCAACTGAGCGAGGCCAGCAGCGCCCCGGTCAGGACGCCGCCAAACAGGCCGACGCCAAACCCCGGGGTGATCGCGGTGCTGGCGATGGCCCAGAACAGGGTTTCGGTGGCCGGCGCGGTGAAGGACAGGCTTTCCATTGTGATCGGGTCGAAGTCGTCGAACAACACAAATCCGGTTCCAACCCAGGCCGCAGGCACAAGCAGGCCCAGCAGGCCGGCCATGACCAAATGCCGGATCGTGTTGCCAGAGCGCACAGCCAGGAACAGCGCCAGCAAGGCAATCACCGCGGTCCACAGCAATGCGCCGCCGGGCAGGGCCGCCAGCGAGATATGTTCGCCCAGCGGAAGGCTCACGCTGGCCAGCGCGGTGCGGGGGGCGGCCAAGACGCCCTTGAGCGTGGCATGGGCGACAACCGAGAACACAAGAATGACGGTCAAGGCGCGCAGGTTTCCCGTACCGCCCAGCACCGCCAGCCGCGACACGCATCCACGGGTCAGCACCATGCCGGCCCCAAACAGCGCCCCGCCCAGGCCAATAGCGAGCCAGGCCAGATCCGGCGTCATGAAACGGTGGCCGTCAAAGTCGATCCAGCCTGCGGCCACCGCGCCCTGGGTGCCAAGCACCGCAGTGGCCAATGCCATGGCCCAAATGCCCGCCGCCTGTTTGCGATCATCGCCGACCAACGCGCGCCGAAAACAGAATTTCGTCCGCTCGGCCAGCACGCCGAACAGCATGCCAAGGATCAGGGCCATTATGACACTGGCCTGTTTTGCACTGGTGTCTTCAAAGCTGAAATATTCGAACATGGCCGCCTCGTTGGTTCTGTTTGAACTCACATGCAGGCTATTTGCAGAGCGATCAAGGGGCAGGTGGCGGATTTGCGGCCCGGCGGCCCCGGCGGGTATTGACGTTGCGGTGCTGTGGGGCCACCTGTTGATGCAAAGGCCGGGGATCGGTCGCGTCAGGGGCATACATGCCCGCTGCGCCAGACCAGTCTACAGATCATCAGACGTTCAAGGAGTTTCGCCATGCCCGTGAAGAACCGATTTGCCGAATTGCAGGGGGAAATCACCGCTTGGCGGCGGGATCTGCATGAAAACCCCGAAATCCTGTTTGATACCCATCGCACGGCGGGAATCGTGGCGGACCGGCTGCGGGACTTTGGCTGTGACGAGGTGGTGACCGGGCTGGGGCGCACCGGCGTTGTCGGGGTGATCAAGGGCAACTCTGCGGACAGCGGCAAGGTGATTGGCCTGCGCGCCGATATGGATGCGCTGCCGATCCTTGAACAGACCGGGGTAGAATATGCCTCGAAAACCGATGGCGCCATGCACGCCTGCGGCCATGATGGCCATACAGCGATGTTGTTGGGGGCGGCAAAATACCTGAGCGAAACCCGGAATTTCGACGGCACGGTTGTGGTGATCTTTCAACCGGCAGAAGAGGGCGGCGGCGGTGGCCGTGAGATGTGCGAAGATGGTCTGATGGATCGTTGGGGCATCCAGGAGGTCTATGGCATGCACAATTGGCCCGGTTTGCCATTGGGGTCTTTTGCCATTCGCCCCGGTGCGTTTTTCGCTGCCACCGATCAATTCGAGATCACCTTTGAGGGTTTGGGGGGCCATGCCGCCATGCCACATTTGGGCGTCGATACCGTGGTGATGGCCGCCCATGCGGTGACGGCGCTACAGACGATTGCCAGCCGCAACGCCAATCCGGCAGATCAGATCGTGGTTTCTGTCACCTCTTTTGAGACCTCTTCCAACGCGTTCAACGTCATACCGGCGAAAGTCGAGCTGAAGGGCACGGTGCGCACCATGAGCGCCGAATTGCGTGCCCAGGCCGAAACGCGGGTAAAGGCAATCTGTGACGGGATCGCGGCCAGTTTTGGCGGGTCGGCGGATGTGACCTATCATCATGGCTACCCGTGCATGGTCAACCAAGAGGAACAGACCGCCTTTGCGGCGGAGGTCGCCACAAAGGTCGCCGGCGCATGTGATCTGGCCCAGATTACCATGGGCGGCGAAGATTTTGCCTATATGCTAGAGGAACGGCCCGGCGCCTATATCCTGGTCGGCAATGGCGACAGCGCCGATCTGCATCACCCGAAATACAATTTCAACGACGAGGCGATCCCCGCCGGCTGTTCCTGGTGGGCCGAGATTGTCGAAAACCGGATGCCTGCGGCCTAGCGGGCGCGTGAGGTGGGGTGCGCAAGTCACGCGCACCCCGTTTTCTGATCAATGCATTTGGCCCATGCAACGCGACCCCAGATCAAAGATCAGGCGCGGTTGACGGGGGCGGGCACATCAAGCGAACCCCTTACTCGCGTTCGATGTCGCGCTTGTGTCGGCCTTTGGCCTGTGCGCCCTTGATCGACTTGGCAAAGGCCTTGCCCCGGGCGCGCGATTGCGCCAGCGTTTCGGAATTGTGCCGGTCTTCGCGCAACAGTTTTTGCCAACGGGCAATCCGCTCGCGGTCGACCTGACCCGATTTGATTGCCGCCGTGATGGCACATCCCGGTTCGCTGTCGTGGCCACAGTTGTTGAACCGGCATTGGGTTGCCAATTGCTCAAGGTCATCAAAGACCGCGCCAATGCCATCCGCCGCATCTTTTAATTGCAGCTCCCGCATGCCGGGGGTGTCGATCAACCAGCCCCCCGCAAGGGTTGGCCGCAGGGCGCGAAAGGTCGTGGTGTGGCGGCCGCGCGCATCATCGTCGCGAATATCGCGGGTTTCGGCGTTTTCCCCGGTCAAAGCATTGCGCAGGGTGGTCTTGCCCACACCGGAAGATCCAATCAGCGCAAGCGTTTGGTTCTTCGAGCACCACGGCGCGAGGCGATTGGCCTCTTCCGGATCTTTGGCATTGACCGTCAGCGCGGTGACCAGCGGCGACAAACGTTCGGCCTGACGCAGATAGTCATGGGGGGTGTCCGCCATGTCGGATTTGGTCAACACAACCAATGGCAAACAACCGGCCGAAGACACCAGCGCCAAATAACGTTCCAGTCGCGCAACGTTGAAATCGTCATTGCAGCTGGTGACAATTGCAATGGTGTCGATATTCGCCGCAATGCGCTGGGCTGCGACGCCGGGGCCTGCGGCGCGCCGGGTCAGGTCGGTGACCGGGTCCAGACGGCGCAGGGCCGAAACGCCGTCGGACAAGATCCAATCGCCCACCGCATAGGCGCCGCTGGCCTCGCGCGGGTGAAGATCGAACATACCGTCGGGGGTCAGGGCAACAAGCCGGTCACGGTGGATTTCCGCCACGCGGGCAGGGGGGAGATGTGCGTCGGCCTCTTCAATTTGCCGCGCGAAATGATCTGACCATCCGAGGTCAGGCAAGGTTTTAACTGTCAATGGTTTTGTCCCGTATCAGGAAGATCGAATGCTTGGGGTTCAAGCATGATTTCGGCCCGGACAGCGGATCAGACCGCCACCCGCAGGGTGCACACAATTTCCATGATGCCCTCCTGCGCTGAATTGGGTTCGTGTTAGATTAGTCCGACGCGCGCGCCGGATCAAGGGGGTGGTGAACGGCAAATCGCGCCGTTCACCCGGAAGATGTCAGCCTTTTGCGGCGGTTGGCCTGGCGGCGGCTTTCGGGGCTGCTTTGGCCGGTGTTTTTGCCAGTGTTTTTGCGGGCGTTTTGGCGGCGGCCTTTGTGGGCGCTTTGGTTGTGGCTTTGGCTGTGGTTTTTGCCGCTGCTTTTGCCGGGGTCTTCACAGCGGTCTTTGTCGCGGCTTTGGCTGGTGCTTCGGTTTTGGCGGCAGCTTTTGGGGCAGCGGATTTGGGGGCGGTTTTTGCGGCCGCAGATTTGGCCGGTGCGCGGCGCTTTTTCGGCGCGGCTTTGGGCGCGCGCAAAGCGGCCTCTGCGCGAAGCCAATGATCCTGTTCGCATCCATGCGGCTGGCCATCGTTCAGCCAGATGTAAAACGCAGCTTCGGCAATGGCGGCGGTGTCGACGGTTTGGTTTGTATTCTGGGCTGTGGTCATGGTGATTTCCCCCTTCGTCACAGTATAAGTTAGCGCTAACGAACGTAGCAGAGTTTCTGCACTTGCACAATAAATGCTGCTGTGCAGAAATGTCGCGCCCGACTGGTATGCAGCCGCAATACGCGCTAAGTCGCTGGCAACAGAAAAAGGAGTCGCCCGTGGTCGCCAATATCATGTGCATCAAATGGGGCACCTTGTTCGGGCCGGAATATGTCAATCGGCTGTACTCCGGGGTGCGGCGCAATATCGACGCCCCGGTGCGGTTTTTCTGCATGACCGAGGAAACCGACGGTTTGCATCCGGATATCGAAGTGCTTGACCTGCCGGTCGAACCCTTTTCGGAGCCGATGAATGCTGCGCTGGCGGTGGCCAACCGGCAGGGCGCAATGCGCAAGGTGTCGCTGTTTCGCCCCGATCTGGTGCCGGATCTGGATGGGCCGGTGCTTGGGTTTGATCTGGACGTGGTGATCACCGGCGATCTGACGCCGATCTGGCAGATGTCACCGGGCAAGATTGCCATGCGCCATGACTGGACAGAAAAGCGCAAAGGACGGCCCACCGGTCATGGATCGGTGTTTCGGTTTGACCCGGGCGAGCATGGATTTCTGTACCGCGATCTGGCGGCCAACCCATATGACGAGGTGGAAAAGGCCCGCGGGTCAGAGCAGCGCTATACCTCGCACAAGGCGATGGACAACGGGGTGTTTGACTATATCCCCGGCGAATGGGTGGTGAGCTATAAGTATGATTGCAACCCGTTTCCGCGCAATTACCTGATGTCACCGCGGCTGCCGGATGAGGCGCGGGTGGTATGTTTTCATGGCCGCCCCAAGATGCCGGATGCGGTGGACGGCTATACCGGCCAGTTCATTCGCTATTCCAAACCTTGTGGCTGGTTGCGGGATCATTGGATTGATCGCGCGCGTGCGGACTTGGGGCCGGACTGGGCCTGATCGAATAGAAGCGGGCCTGACCAAAGATGCCCCCGCGCCGGAGCCCAAAGAAAACGCAGAACATGCCGCAGAACACTGGCTCTGGTCCTGGTTCGGGGGAGGCGGATTTGCGTATTTTAAAAAGAGAAGAAGACCGGGGTCCGGGCAGGGTCCGGGCGGGCCCCGGGTTTCCGGTCGTTGGCGCCGCGGCGGATCAGCCGCCAGTGTGGCTCATGTGGCGGCTGACCTGACCATCGGCGCGTTGGCGGGAATAGTCGAAATCATGGCCCTTGGGCTTGAGCGAGATTGCATCGCGGATCGCGGCCTCTAGCGGTGCATTGCTGTCGGGGTGGTTGCGCAGGGCGGCGCGCAGATCGGCGTTGTCCTCCTGGCCAAGACACATGAACAATTCGCCGGTACAGGTCAGCCGCACGCGATTGCAGCTTTCACAGAAATTATGGGTCAGGGGCGTGATAAAGCCGATTTTCTGGCCGCTTTCCTGAAGCTGCACGTAACGTGCGGGGCCGCCGGTGCGCTCGGGCAGGTCGATCAGGGTGTAGTTCTGGGCCAGTTGGCCGCGCAGATCGTCGAGCGACCAATATTGGCCGATGCGGTCTTCATTGCCGAGATCCCCCATTGGCATGACCTCGATAAAGGTCAGGTCAATGTCGCGGCTGGCACACCATTCCGTCAGGGTGAACAGCTCATCCTCGTTGAACCCTTTTAGGGCCACGGCGTTGATTTTCACCCGCAGCCCCGCAGCCTGGGCCGCATCAATGCCGCGCAACACCTGGGGCAGGCGGCCCCAGCGGGTGACGCGGGCAAATTTGTCTTCGTCCAGCGTGTCCAGCGACACGTTCACCCGGCGGACACCGGCGTCAAACAGCTGATCGGCAAATCGTTCCAGCTGGCTGCCATTGGTGGTCAGAGTCAGTTCCTGCAACGCGCCACTGTCGAGATGGCGGGTCATGGCGCGGAAAAACGTCATGATGTCGCGGCGCACCAGCGGTTCACCGCCGGTGATGCGCAGTTTCTCGACCCCGAGGCCGATGAAGGTGCTGCACATGCGGTCCAGCTCCTCCAGCGTCAGCAATTCCTTTTTCGGCAGGAATGTCATGTTCTCGGCCATGCAATAGACACAGCGGAAATCGCAGCGGTCGGTGACCGAGACCCTGAGATAGGAAATCGGGCGTTGAAACGGGTCGATGAGTTTGACTGTCATGACCGGTAAGGTAGGGTGCGCCACCCCGCCGAACAAGGGGAATGTGGCGTTGACGGGGGCGACCAAAGGCGTATGGATGGGGCCATGACAAAACGTTTGATCCTCGGCGCGGTGGCGCTTTTATTGGTGTCTGCCTGCGGTGACAAAGGCGGGTTTGGTGGGATGCTGCGGCCGCGCGATCGCGATACGGCCGCCGTGGAAGAGGCCGACACCCCGGATCCGTCGCGCAGTATTGCCCCCGCCACACGGCCGCCGGAAGATGCGGTTTCAGCCGAAGATTTTGACACGACCACGGTGCAAGACCGTGAAAAGGCCGCGGAAGTGCCTGCCAGCGGTGGCGAGACGGCGCTTGGGTCCACGGTGGCGTCACTTGGTGATCCGGTGCGGCCGGGGTTCTGGCTGGAAACGCCCTTGGTGACTGCCGCGACCAAGGGCCGGGTGGAATTTCCCGGCTCTGGCAAATCTGCGCAGGTCGATCTGATACCGATTGACGGGCCGGCCACGGCCGGCAGCCGGATTTCGCTGGCGGCCATGCGGTTGATCGAAGCGCCGCTGACCGGTCTGCCAGAGATTTTGGTCTTCAGGAACTGAGGTATTTGCCCGCTTCACGGCGGGCGAATGGCTTCATCCGGTCCCCATGCAGGCCAAGAAAGGCCTCTGTGGCGTCGGGCGCATGTTTCGACAGATCGCGCAGCCACCAGGCCACGGCCTTTTGAATGAACCAATCCTTGTCTTCCACATAGCCCGCGGCCCAGCCAAGGATGCGGTCGCGTCGGACAATGTCATCCGGTTTGGGGTGGCGCAATTTTGTCCAGGGCAGGGTGGCCACCAACGCCGCGCGCCGGGTCCACATGTGATCGGATCTTGTCCAGGCTTCGATCTGATCCAGACGGGATGGATCGGCGGTCAGGCGTCTTTGCGCCGCCATACAGGCGTGATCGGCAATGGCCCAGGCGTCAAAATCCGCCACCCACGACAGGATCAGATCCCAAACCGCATCATCGGGACGGATGCGCGCCTGGGTCAGAAGTTTTGCCGCCGCAATGCGGGCTTCGTGAATGTCGGTTTTCCACAAGCCATCCGCCAGCGCCACACGTTCGGCCAGCGTCAACGTCCTGCGCCAAGCGGTGGTCAATTCGTTCAAGGCCGGGTTTGGCACGCCCAGATACGCTCGCGGCACCTTGTGATATGCGGCGGACCCTTCGGCGCGGCCCGGTTCGATATGGGCCTTCATCGCGTCCAGCGCGGCCTCAGGCGTCATTGTAAATTCGCATCAATGCCGGTGGGCAGACCATCAATGGTTTCGCGATTATACGTGTCCCAGTAATCGCGCATGCCCTCCGCGCCCTTGGATGTGTTGGACCGCGTCAGCGTGTCCCGTTCGCCGGCAAAATCCATGAAGGGCACCGCATAGCCACAGGAGGTCTGGACCATCTCGACCGACAGGTCGAAAATCTGGCGGGCGTCGATCCGGTCGCCGAAATGGGCAATCAATTCCGGCCAATCGGCATCATTGCGATGTACGCTGCGCGCGGTGCCATAGGTGCGCAGGATCTGCGGTCGTTTGTCAAAGGAACACCACATCAAGGTCATGCGCGGCACTTCGGCAAGATGCCCGGCGGTTTCATTGCCCGATCCGGTCAGGTTCAGCCAAATGATCCGGTTCGGCCCCAGAACCCGCAGGCTGTCCATGCCCTTGGGGGACAGGTTGACCCGGCCCGTCGTCGCCGCAGTGGCGCAGAAAAAGACATGCTGCGCCTCGATCATGGTTTGATGTGCCGCCTCAATCGCCGGAAATTGTTTGGCCATGGATCATTCCACCGTGACAGATTTTGCAAGGTTTCGAGGCTGGTCGACATCCGTGCCTTTGGCAATAGCGGTGTGATAGGCAAGCAGCTGTGCCGGGATGGCATAGAGGATCGGGGTCAACAGATCCGGCACGGTTGGCAGGGTCAGGTTGTGCCAGACATCGCCGCTGCCGCGCGCCGCACCCCGGGCATCGGTGATCAGAACCACCTTGCCGCCACGGGCGATGACCTCTTGCATGTTGGACACAGTCTTGTCGAACAGCGCGTCACAGGGCGCCATCACCACCACCGGCACCATCGGATCAACAAGGGCAATGGGGCCGTGTTTCAGCTCGCCTGATGCATAAGCTTCGGCGTGTATATAGCTGATTTCTTTTAGCTTCAGCGCACCTTCAAGTGCCATGGGATACATAAGGCCCCGACCAAGGAACAGGATGTCCTTGGCTTTGGACAGATCATAGGCAATGTCGCGCAACGCGTCGCTTTGGGTCAGGGCATCGTTGATCTGGCCGGGCAACGCACGCAGCTGCGACAGCCGGTCCTGAAGCTGTGGGGTGTCCATCGTGCCGCGGTCATGGGCGGCCTTGAGTGCCATCAAAAGCAGCACGGTCAATTGACAGGTAAAGGCCTTGGTCGAGGCGACGCCGATTTCGACACCGGCGTGGATGGGCAGGGCCACATCGCTTTCCCGCGCGATCGAGCTTTCGGGAACATTGACCACCGACATTACATGATCGGCTTTGCCACGTACATATCGCAGCGCGGCAAGCGTATCAGCGGTTTCGCCCGATTGGCTGACAAACAGGGCGGCGGTGCCTTTTGGGATCGGCGGTTCGCGATACCGGAATTCCGAGGCCACATCGACCTCGACCGGCAGGCGCGCGATCTGTTCGAACCAGTATTTCGCGGTCAGACAGGCGTAAAACGCCGTGCCACAGGCCACCATGGTGATGCGGTCGATTTTGGAAAAGTCGGGGAGGTTTTCCGGCCAGACCAGCGCGCTTCCATCGGCGGTCAGATATTCGGCCAGAGCGTTTTGGATCACCGCCGGCTGTTCGGCGATTTCCTTCGCCATGTAGTGTTTATAGCCCGCCTTGTCGACTTTGGCGGCATCCAGTTTCACCGTCTTGACCGGACGGTTGGCCAGTTGCCCGTCGGCGTCGCGGATTTCCAGGCTGGTGCGGGTGACAATCGCCCTGTCACCTTCGTCGAGATAGGTGATGCGGTCGGTCAGCGGCGCAAGCGCAATCGCGTCAGAGCCGACATACATCTCGCCGTCACCATGGCCAATCGCCAGTGGCGATCCTTTGCGCGCCGCCACCAGAAGATCGGCCTCGCCGTCAAACAGGAACGCGAGCGCAAAGGCCCCTTCCAGCCGGTCCAACGTGGCAAAGGCGGCCTCGACCGGGGATTTGCCCTGATCCATGTAAAACCGCGTCAGCAACGCGATGGTTTCGGTGTCCGTGTCGGTGGCAAAGCTGAGCCCGGCTGCGGCCAGTTCCTCGCGCAGGGCGCGATAGTTTTCGATGATGCCGTTATGCACAACGGCAACCTTGCCGGCATTATGGGGGTGTGCGTTGGCCTCGGTCGGGGCGCCATGGGTGGCCCAGCGGGTGTGCCCGATCCCGGAGCGCCCCGCCAGAGGTTCATGCACCAGCCGATCCGACAGGTTGACCAGCTTGCCCACCGCGCGCCGCCGATCCAGCCGACCCTGATGCACCGTTGCGATCCCGGCGCTGTCATAGCCGCGATATTCCAGCCGTTTCAGCGCATCAACCAGGATTGGGGCGGCTTCATGCCCGCCAAGATACCCGACAATACCACACATTATTCGGTGCCTCCGGCCTGTTTGGCCTTTTTGGATTTTAACATTTCGAACAATTTACGTGCCAGGCCCGGTTTGTTGATCTGTTCGGGGCGGGCGATGGCCATGGCGGCATCGGGCACGTCCTTGGTCACCACGGTGCCGCTTGCGGTCATGGCCTCGTTGCCGATTTTGACCGGGGCAACCAGCATGGTGTTTGATCCGATGAAGGCCCGCGCGCCGATCTCTGTTCGGTGCTTGAAAACCCCGTCATAGTTACAGGTGATCGTGCCCGCGCCGATGTTGGTTTTTTCGCCGACATGTGCGTCGCCGATATATGTCAGGTGATTGACCTTGGCCCCGGCGTCTAGCGTCGCATTCTTTATCTCGACAAAGTTGCCGACCCGCACATCTTCGGCCAGTTCGGCACCGGGGCGCAGGCGGGCGTAGGGGCCAACAATTGCGCCGCGCGACACATGACATCCCTCAAGATGTGAAAAGGCGCGGATCTGTGCGCCGTTTTCAATCGTCACACCGGGGCCAAACACCACGTTCGGTTCGATTTCGGTATCCGGGCCGATGTAGGTGTCAAACGCGAAATAGACCGTGGCAGGCGCGGCAAGGGATACGCCATTTTCCAGCGCCTCTGCGCGGGCGCGGGTTTGAAACTCGGCTTCGGCCACGGCCAGATCGGCGCGGGAATTCACGCCCATGGTCTCGCTCTCGTCACAGGCGACCGCAGTGGCGCTCAGCCCGGCAGCGCGGGCGAGGGCGACAATATCCGTCAGATAATATTCGCCAGAGGCGTTGTCGTTGCCAACCTGATCAAGCAGGGTGAACATCGTCTCGGCGTCGGCGGAAATCACCCCGGAATTGCAGAAATCAATCGCGCGTTCGCGCATGCCCGCGTCTTTGAATTCAACGATCTGTTGCAGCGCGTCGCCATCCATGACCAACCGGCCATATTTGCCCGGATCAGCCGCCTGAAATCCCAGCACAACCACGTCATGGGTTTTCCGTGCCTCGGCCATGGCGGCAAGCGTTTCGGGACGAATGAACGGCGTGTCACCATAAAGCACAATCACATCGCCGGAAAACCCGGCCAGCGCGTCGCGCGCCTGAAGCACGGCATGGCCGGTGCCCAGTTGTTCCGATTGCACGACACAGGTTGCTGTTTCGTCGATGTCTCGCGCGGCGGTTTCCACCAAATCCGCGCCGTGACCGGTCACGATCACTGTGCGGTCGGGTTCCAGCGCGGCACCGGATTGCATGGCGTGGGCCAGAAGGGGCGCGCCGGCAACCTTGTGCAGAACTTTTGGCAGGTCGGAACGCATCCGGGTGCCTTTACCGGCGGCCAGAATGACAAGTGCGATGCTCATTGCGCTTTCTCTTTGTAATTGCCTCGCCCCCGTTTTATCCGCTGAATTGAAACTCGCAAGGTGGCGATCCTCACGTTGGATTGCGGTTTGTGTCAGGAAGGGTGCCCTATGCGGACAGTGATTTTCGATCTTGACGGAACTTTGGCGGATACCAGTGGTGATTTGATCGCGGCGGCGAATGCCTGTTTTCGGGACATGGGCGCGGGGGACGTGCTGGACCCTGTGCGCGATGCGGGCACGGCGCTGCGCGGCGGGCGGGCGATGCTGACGCTGGGACTGGCGCGGATGGGCCGGGGGGATGACGCGGCGGCGGTGGCGCAATGGTATCCGCGTCTTCTGTCGGAATATGATCGCGCGCTGGACCATCAGACGGTGCTTTATCCCGGCGCAATTGCCGCGATCAAGGCGCTGTTGGCCGATGGTTTCCGAGTGGGGGTCTGTACCAACAAACCCGAAGCGATGGCCGATAAATTGCTTGTGTCGCTTGGGGTGCGGGATCTGTTTGGGTCGCTTGTCGGGGCGGATACCCTGCCGGTGCGCAAACCCGATGCTGCGCCCTATGTCGCGGCGGTAGAGCGTGCCGGGGGCAAGGTGGCGCAATCGGTGTTGATTGGCGACAGTGACACCGATCGCGAAACCGCGCGGGCGGCGGGCGTGCCTTGTGTGCTGGTCACTTTCGGTCCGTCGGGCGAAGATATGGCTGCCTTGCAGCCCGAGGCATTGCTGCATGACTATGACGATTTGCATCAAATTGTCTGCGGCTTGATAAAAGACGATATGTAATGAAGCGGCCGGGCGGCATGGCCGGCCTGACGTTTGGTGGAGTGCGAAACTAGACCATGAGTGAGCGATTTACCGGCAATTTCACCCAGCAAGAGCCGATCCCGGAAGAGGGGATCGAAGCGGCGGTTGAGGTTCTGCGCAGCGGGCGTTTGCATCGCTATAACCTTGTGGGCGATGAACCGGGCGCGGTGTCGCGTCTGGAGCAGGAATTTGCGGATCTGACCGGTGCGAAATACTGCCTTGCGGTGGCGTCCGGCGGATATGCGCTGGCCTGTGCGCTGCGCGCGGTGGGGGTGATGCCCGGTGATCGCGTGTTGACCAATGCCTTTACCCTGGCGCCGGTGCCGGGGGCGATTGCATCTGTCGGCGCGGTGTCGGTCTTTGTCGGCGTGACCGAGGGGCTGGTGATTGATCTGGAGGATCTGGCTGCCAAGCTGGATCAGGCCAAGGTGCTGCTGCTCAGCCATATGCGCGGCCATATCTGCGACATGGATCGGCTGATGGCGCTATGCGACGCGGCGGATGTAACCGTGATCGAGGATTGCGCCCATACCATGGGGGCGACCTGGCGCGGTGTGCCGTCGGGGCGGCATGGCGTTGTGGGCTGTTATTCCTGCCAAACCTATAAACACATCAATGCCGGCGAAGGCGGGTTTTTGGTGTCTGATGATGATATGGTCATGGCCCGGGCGGTAATGCTGTCGGGGTCATATATGCTGTATGACCGTCACCTTGCCGCGCCCGCGCCAGAGGTGTTTGAACAGATCAAATATGACACGCCAAATGTGTCGGGCCGGATGGATCATCTGCGCGCGGCTATTTTGCGCCCGCAATTGGCGCGGCTGCCGGAACAGGTTGATCGCTGGAACGAACGCTATCGCGTGGTCGAGGCCGGTCTGCGCGACACGCCGGGGTTGACGCGGGTGGCGCGGCGCGCGGGCGAGGGATTTGTCGGCTCGTCGATCCAGTTCCTGCTGCTGGATTGGTCCGAGGCCGCAATCGCCGAGGTGTTGCGCCGCTGTGGTGCGCGTGGCGTCGAGCTGAAATGGTTTGGCGGGGCAGAGCCGGTGGCCTTCACCTCGCGCTACGACTCTTGGCGGTATGCCGTGTCAGAGCCGATGCCGACCAGCGACCGGGTCTTGCGCGGTATCGTCGATATGCGCCTGCCGCTGACCTTCTCGACAGAGGATTGTGCCCTGATTGCGCGGATCATCCGGGCAGAGGTGGCGGCGGTTTTTCAGGCCGGGTGACGCGATCCGCATTTGGCCGCACGATCCTGCGGCCAAATGGTTTGGGCGATTACCGGCGGGCCAGATGCCGCAGGGGCGTGTCAGCCGAAAAATAGGACAAGGCCGAAAACCGCCCCGTGACATGCCGTGGCAGCTCAGCCTCATACTTTGGCAGACCGTTTTGCGGTGTGATCCGGTAGAGGCATTCCAATTCCTGCATCTCGCCATAAAGCACGGAGGTGCGCCCGTCTGGCTTCTTGCTGATATATAACGGATTGTCATAGCTGTAGACCGTGTCAAAGGCGCTTCGGTCTTGGGCCCATTGCACGGATTGAATACAGGACCGGGTCAGGGTCTTGTCGCTGACGGCGGGAAGATCGCGTATGGGCCCGACATCAATGCTCCATTGTCCGGCCCGGTCCACGGTATCGACATACAGCATCGTGCTGGCCGGGGTGCGCAAGAGCGCCGACAGAAGCGAAGGTTTGAGATAAGGTTCGGTGCCTTCGCTTTGCGAGGTAAGTTGCTCGTTTATCATGGCAATGGCCTCCAGCGCCAATTGAAACGCTTTTTCCACGTTGTCTTGGCTGTATTGCCCGGCAGCAATGTCGAGCGCGGGACTGTGGAACCCAAGCCGCCCCAATGGATGCAACACCCGCATGACGGCAACGCCACTTTCGGAATATCCTTGGGTGCCGCCCATAAAGGCCAGCGCACAGGCGGATTCACAGACGGCATCGGCTTCGATCTTGGTTGGGATATGCTGATCCTTGAACAGCGCGGCCAGGTTCACACCTTCGGTCAGGACGCCGCCGGGGCTGTCCAGACAGACAAAGAAATCCAGATCTTGCGCGTAGGTTTCAAAGAGGCTGCGATCAATGCCCAATTCCGTCAGGATGTAATCGGGCACTTTCTGGCGCGATGTGACAAGCACGATCACCAGCGCCTCGAGCGGGGCCATGAGATCCAGATTGCGTTCGCGGTATCCGATGAACCGCCGCAACCCATCCTGTGTCCCCGAACCTGCTACGCCGTCAATGGCCCCGGAATAAAACCCGTTCTGGGCCAGGGCGCTTTGCAGCAATTTGGTTTCGTCACGGCTTAGATCCCGGGCCATTGGTGTGCCGGCATCCGGTGGGATTCGCGGAACAAGCGCCAGTTGCAGCCCGCCCGTCACATAGAATTTGGTCGTCTGCTCAAGGTCGGCCTGAATCAGCGCGGTATCGCCCTTTTCGATTTGCCCGCTCAGCCGATGGGTGCAGGCCGATGATTCAGTTAGGGAATATCCATCAGACGACTCTCCGTTCGGGCCCAGAAACCGCCATTCGGCGGCAGAGGCCGCGCCGGTCATCAACAGGCTCGCGATGGCGGCAAAGAAAAAGTCCCGCATGTCTTTGGTCCTTAAATGATTACGTGCAATCCTTTCATTGTCGGGTGCTCCTGGCGGTCCGTCAACAGCGACGGCTGCAGGGGCTGCGTGGTCCAGCCGGGCGACGGGGATTGACGCAGGGCAGCCGATGTGGCATTTATTGAACAGTTGTTCATTTACTGGGAGGCAAGCACGATGTTCAACGCGGTGATGGCGTTCGACCTGGGCGAAGATGTGAATGCGTTGCGTGATATGGTGCACCGATGGGCGCAGGATCGGGTGCGCCCGATGGCGGCGGAAATTGACGCCAACAATGCATTCCCGAATGAGCTGTGGCGCGAAATGGGCGAATTGGGCCTGTTGGGCGTAACCGTGTCAGAGGAATTCGGCGGCGCGGGCATGTCGTATCTGGCGCATGTGATCGCGGTCGAGGAAATCGCGCGGGCCTCGGCCAGCGTGTCCCTGTCTTATGGCGCGCATTCCAACCTGTGCGTCAATCAGATCAAGCTGAACGGCAGCGATGCGCAGCGGGCGAAATACCTGCCGCGTTTGCTGTCGGGCGAACATATCGGTGCGCTCGCGATGAGCGAGGCCGGGGCCGGATCGGATGTGGTCTCGATGAGCCTGCGGGCCGAAAAGCGCAATGATCGCTATGTGTTGAATGGCAACAAGTTCTGGATCACCAATGGCCCGGACGCCGATACGCTGGTGGTCTATGCCAAAACCGACCCGGATGCAGGATCAAAGGGGATCACCGCCTTCATTGTCGAGAAAGAGATGAAGGGCTTCAGCACCTCTGCCCATTTTGACAAGCTGGGGATGCGCGGGTCCAACACCGCTGAATTGATCTTCGAAGATGTCGAAGTGCCGTTCGAAAACGTTCTGGGCGAGGAGGGGCGCGGCGTGCGCGTTCTTATGTCCGGTCTGGATTACGAACGCGTGGTGCTGGCCGGGATCGGCACCGGCATCATGGCTTCGTGTTTGGATGAGGTCATGCCCTATCTGGCCGAGCGCAAGCAATTCGGCCAGCCGATCGGGTCGTTCCAGCTTATGCAGGGCAAGATCGCCGATATGTACACCAAGATGAATTCGGCACGCGCCTATGTCTATGAGGTCGCCAAGGCCTGTGATCGCGGTCAGGTGACCCGTCAGGATGCGGCGGCCTGCTGTCTTTATGCCAGCGAAGAGGCGATGGTGGTGGCGCATCAGGCGGTACAGGCCATGGGCGGCGCCGGTTTCATGAACGAAACCCCGGTGGCGCGCATCTTCCGCGATGCCAAACTGATGGAAATCGGGGCTGGCACATCGGAAATTCGGCGTATGCTGATTGGGCGCGAAATGATGGGTGCGATGCGCTGATGTTGCCCACGGCGAAATCATATGAGGCCATGTACGGCGGATTCCATTGGGATCTGCCGGAACGGCTGAACATGGCAGAGCAGATCCTGGCCCGGTCGGATGAGACCCTGGCCATTATCGACCTGTCGGATGGTGTGCGCCGTGATGTGACTTTTGGCGCGTTGCGCGATATGGTGGCCCGGGTGGCAGGCCATCTGGAGGGGCGCGTGGCACCGGGCGACCGGGTTGGCGTTTTGCTGGGGCAGGATCCCTGGTGCGCGGCGGCGCATCTGGCGATCTGGGCCATCGGTGCGGTTTCGGTGCCGCTGTTCAAATTGTTCAAACAGGATGCATTGGCCAGCCGGATTGGCAATGCCGGTCTGTCCTTGGTGGTGACGGATGCACCGGGGGCGGCGTTGCTTGGCGATTTGGCGGTGCCGGTTCTGGTCGATGCGCTGCCAGCGTCTGCGACCGCGCCGGTGGCGTTTGCCGCGACCGGACCGGAAACGCCTGCGGTGTTGATCTATACCTCTGGCACCACGGGCAAACCCAAGGGCGCTTTGCATGGACATCGGGTGCTGCGCGGGCATCTGCCCGGTGTAGAGATGAGCCATGATTTTCTGGGGCAACCGGATGATGGGCGGGGCGATTGTCTTTGGACGCCTGCGGATTGGGCCTGGATCGGCGGGTTGTTCGATGTGCTGATGCCGGGGCTGGCGCTGGGCGTGCCGGTAGTGGCCTGCCGTATGGCCAAATTCACCCCCGAAGAGGCGCTGCGCATTTGCCTGGAGGGCGGGGTGCGCAACGTGTTCTTTCCGCCAACGGCCTTGCGCATGTTGAAAGCGGCGGATTTCGCAATCCCGGGATTGCGCAGTGTCGCATCGGGCGGCGAGCCGCTGGGCGCAGAGATGCTGGCCTGGGGGCAGGGGGCCTTTGGCCTGACGATAAACGAGTTCTACGGCCAGACTGAATGCAACATGGTGGTGTCCTCTTGCGGGCGCCTCTTCCACCCGGTGCCGGGTGTCATCGGCAGGGCCGTGCCGGGCTGTGAGGTTGCGGTTGTTGACGCGGCTGGCGCGCCAACCGCAGGCGAAGGTGACATTGCCGTGCGCCGGGGGGCGGCGTCGATGATGCTGCGCTATTGGAATAACCCCCAGGCGACGGCGGAAAAGTTTCGCGGCGACTGGATGTTGACCGGCGACCGCGGGCAGATAGAAGGCGACTACGTCCGCTTTGTCGGGCGTGAGGATGATGTGATTTCTTCGGGCGGCTATCGCATTGGTCCGGCCGAGATCGAGGATTGTCTGATGACCCATCCCGGCGTTGCCACCTGTGGTGTGGTCGGCAAGCCCGATGCGATCCGGCATGAGATCGTCAAAGCCTATGTGGTGTTGAAACCGGGCGTGACGACAGAGCCGGGCGTATTGCAGCAATGGGTCAAGGATCGGCTGGCCAGCTATTCCTATCCCAGAGAACTGTCGCTGGTCGCCGCCTTGCCGATGACGGTCACCGGCAAGGTCATTCGCAAGGAGCTCAAGGCCTGGGCCACGGCGGAGGTGGCGGATGAGGCTTAGGGTTCGGACGTTTCTGACCGCCGCGTTTTGCGCATGGGTCGCCACAGGCAGCCCCGCGCAAGAGCGTGACCGGCTGCCGGATTTTGCCACCTGTATGGATATCGAAATCGCGCGTTTTGAACGCGCGTTGACCTGGCTGCACCGACGCGAAGGCGGCGCGGAAGAGTTTTCGATCGCCGGGGTGCAGGGGGTCTATTACTGCGGATCGGTTGGCATTGTGTCCTGTGATCGGTCCGAAGCCCCGATTCCCTGTCAAAAACAGCTGGTCGACAGGCAGGACAATCTGAGCGTCGCGGTGCTGAACCATTTGCCGAAACCGGACGCCGTGGCGTTCGACACGGAGGCTTGGAACGGTCATTGGGCGGTGCCGTTTTATGCACGGGCATTTGCCCTGGCGCGGGGCACATCGGCGGGACCGGATTGCGCCGGGTCGACCGAGGTTTTGCAGGTGTGGTGCGAGGCCCGTGAGGCGAATACGCGGTTGCAAAACGCGGTTCTGGCCTGGGAAGTGGCGCGATATCTGGATTTGGTTGCCCCGGCGGTCGAGATCGGCTGGGTCAACCCACCGCCGCCTGTGCGGCCCCGGCTGCGGCCCGAACAATGAGTTGGCCCAGGAATTCAGTCGGGCCAAAAAAACAATCGGCCAGAAATGACAAGTGACCCCAATAGCCGCGTAGCGACACCTGAGAGGGACGGAAAATGAAACTGCAAACGACGTATGTTGCCGGGTCCGATGTGGCCAAGACAAACCGGGCCGCGCATCTGGAGAGCCTTGATGTCGTCAGGCAAGCGGCAGAAGCCGCGATGGCAGGCGGCGGTGAAAAATCGCGCCAGCGCCATCTTGACCGGGGCAAGATGTTGCCGCGCGACCGGGTGGCAAATCTGCTGGATCCCGGTTCGCCGTTTCTTGAGGTCGGGGCCACGGCTGCGCATGGCATGTACGGTGGTGCGGCGCCGGGTGGCGGGGCGATTGCCGGCATTGGCCGGGTCATGGGCCGGCAGGTCATGGTGGTCTGCAATGATGCCACGGTGAAGGGCGGCACCTATTATCCGATGACGGTCAAGAAGCACCTGCGTGCCCAGGAGATCGCCGAGGAAAACCATCTGCCCTGCATCTATCTGGTCGACAGCGGCGGCGCGAACCTGCCCAATCAGGACGAGGTGTTCCCGGATCGCGACCATTTCGGGCGGATCTTCTACAATCAGGCGCGGATGTCGGCCAAGGGGATCGCCCAGATCGCGGTTGTCATGGGGTCCTGTACCGCTGGTGGTGCCTATGTGCCGGCGATGTCGGATGTGACCATCATTGTGCGCGAACAGGGCACGATCTTTCTGGCGGGCCCGCCATTGGTCAAGGCCGCCACGGGCGAGGTGGTGAGCGCCGAGGATCTGGGCGGTGGCGATGTGCACACGCGCCTGTCGGGGGTGGCGGATTATCTGGCCGAGGATGATTCCCATGCGCTGGCGCTGGCGCGGCGCGCAGTGGGATCGTTGGGCGGTGCCCGGAACCAATGCAGCCTGACGTTGGAGACCAGCGAAGAACCGGCCTATGACCCGGAGGAAATCCTTGGTGTGGTTTCGGCCGATCTGCGCACGCCCTATGACATCCGCGAAGTGATTGCCCGGCTGGTCGATGGATCCCGCTTTGATGAATTCAAACCCCGGTTTGGCGAAACGCTGGTGACCGGGTTTGCCCATGTGCGCGGCTGCCCGGTGGGCATCATCGCCAACAATGGCGTGCTGTTTTCCGAAGCCGCGCAAAAGGGCGCGCATTTCATCGAATTGTGCTCGCAGCGGAAAACGCCACTGGTGTTCCTGCAAAACATCACCGGCTTCATGGTCGGGCGGAAATATGAAAACGAGGGTATCGCCCGGCATGGCGCCAAGATGGTGACAGCGGTGGCCAGCACCTCGGTGCCCAAGATCACCATGTTGGTTGGCGGCTCGTTCGGGGCTGGCAATTACGGCATGGCGGGGCGGGCCTATCAGCCGCGGTTCCTGTGGACCTGGCCCAACAGCCGGATTTCGGTGATGGGCGGACCGCAGGCGGCGGGCGTGCTGGCGACGGTGAAACGCGACGCGATCGAGCGCTCTGGCGGGAGCTGGAGCGAAGCGGAAGAGGCCGCGTTCAAGCAACCGACGATCGACATGTTCGAGGAACAGAGCCATCCGCTTTATGCCAGCGCACGGCTTTGGGATGACGGGATCATTGACCCGCGCAAATCACGCGACGTGCTGGCGCTGAGCCTGAATGCGGCCTTGAACGCCCCGATCGAGGAGACACGTTTTGGCGTGTTCCGGATGTAAGAGATTGGGGGCTCTGCCCCCGTCGCCGGGGCGACTCCCCCGGGATATTTTTGAACAGAAGAAGACCTGCGGATTGGGAAGGAATAAGCGATGTTTGACACGATC
The DNA here is from genome assembly GCF_030548265.1 of Marinovum sp. 2_MG-2023. Classification (NCBI taxonomy): domain Bacteria; kingdom Pseudomonadati; phylum Pseudomonadota; class Alphaproteobacteria; order Rhodobacterales; family Roseobacteraceae; genus Marinovum; species Marinovum sp. 2_MG-2023. The sequence continues at coordinate 22,224 of NZ_JAUOSD010000029.1, forward strand.
CTGATTGCGAACCGGGGCGAGATTGCCTGTCGTGTGATGCGCACGGCGCAGGGGCTGGGTGTGCGGTGCGTGGCGGTCTATTCCGAGGCGGATGCCGGGGCGGCGCATGTGGCGATGGCGGATGAGGCGCATTGCATTGGTGGCGCAGCGGTGGCCGACAGTTACCTGCGCGGTGACCGGATCATCGAGGTGGCGCTGGCCAGCGGGGCGCAAGCCATTCATCCCGGATACGGTTTCCTGTCCGAGAACCCGGAATTCGTTGATGCGGTTGTGGCGGCGGGATTGGTGTTTATTGGCCCCTCGGCGGAGGCAATCCGGGCGATGGGGCTGAAAGATGCGGCCAAGGCGCTGATGGAGAAGGCCGGTGTGCCGGTGGTGCCGGGCTATCACGGGGCGGATCAGACCGGGTTGCAGGCGCGGGCCGAAGAGATCGGCTATCCGGTGTTGATCAAGGCCGTGGCGGGCGGCGGCGGCAAGGGGATGCGGCTGGTCGAGGCTGCGTCGGACTTTGACCGGGCGTTGGAGAGTGCGCGGGCCGAGGCACGTACCGCCTTTGGCAATGATGCGGTGCTGATCGAGAAGTTTGTCACCAAGCCGCGCCATATCGAGGTGCAGGTGTTTGGTGATGGCACGCGCGCTGTGCATCTGTTTGAGCGCGATTGTTCCTTGCAGCGCCGTCATCAGAAGGTGATCGAGGAGGCCCCGGCGCCGGGCATGACCGAAGAGATGCGCGCCGCGATGGGCACTGCGGCGGTGCGCGCGGCGGAGGCCATTGGGTACAGTGGTGCCGGCACGGTGGAATTCATTGTCGACGGCTCGGACGGGCTGCGCGCCGATGGGTTTTGGTTCATGGAGATGAACACGCGTTTGCAGGTCGAACATCCCGTGACGGAGATGATCACCGGCGTCGATCTGGTGGAATGGCAATTGCGGGTGGCAGCGGGCGAGCCGCTGGATACCCGGCAGGAAGATCTGACGATCAACGGTCATGCTTTCGAGGCGCGGCTCTATGCCGAGGATGTGCCAGCCGGGTTCCTGCCTGCCACCGGCACGCTGACCCATCTGGGGTTTCCGGCGGGCGCGCGGGCCGATACCGGCGTGCGTTCGGGCGACGAGATCAGCCCCTGGTATGATCCGATGATTGCCAAGCTGATCACCCATGGCCCTACACGTGAGATTGCGCTGAAGCGGCTGCGGCAGGCGCTGGCGCGGACGGAAGTGGCGGGATCGGTGACCAACCTTGCGTTTCTGGGCGCCTTGGCGGGGCATGTGGGCTTTGGCCGGGGGGAGGTCGACACCGGGCTGATCGGGCGCGAGATTGACGCGCTGACCGCAGTTCCGGCAGAGAACCGCAGCGCGCTGGCCCAGGCGGCGCTGATCGAGGCCGGGTTGTGGCAGAGCGACGGTTGGGACACCGGGTTCCACCTGTGGCAGCCGCTTTGGCGGGTGATGGTTCTGGACGAGGGCGAGACGCGTCATCAGCTGCGATTGATGGTGCGGGGTCCGGGGGATTGTCTGGTTGAGATTGACGGCCACCAGGTGGAATGCCTGCGCGCACCGGGCGGCTGGACATTGGATGGCAGCCGCGCCTGGCCCTTTGCGGTGGCGGGGGACGTGGTGACGGTGTTTGCCGATTACGGGCGCGCATACCGTGTGATCCGCGCGTTGGATCGGGCAGCGGCGGCGGGCAGCGATGCGTCTGTCATCGAAGCGCCGATGCCGGGATTGGTGCAGCGGGTCGAGGTCGCCGCTGGGGCCAAGGTCAGCGCCGGTGACCGTCTGGCCGTGCTGGAGGCGATGAAGATGGAGCATGCGCTGACCGCGCCGCGCGATGGTGTGGTGGCAGAGGTGTTGGTCGCAGCCGGGGATCAGGTGAGCGCAGGTGCCGCGCTTATCCGGCTGGAGGAAGAAGACGACGAGGCAGCCGCATGATCCGGTTGCATCATGTGCCGCTCGCACGGTCGTTGCGGGTGATGTGGATGCTGGAGGAATTGGCGCTGGACTATGACGTCGCCTATTACTCGATCCGTGACGGGTCGTTGCGGGCACCGGAGTTTCTGGCAATTTCACCTGCCGGGCGCGTGCCGGCGTTGGAATATAAGGGCGAGGTGTTTTTCGAAAGTGCGGCGATCCTTCAGATCCTGACCGAGCTTCACCCAGAGGCGGGGTTGCAACCGCTGCCCGGGCATGCAGAGCGGGCGCAATACCTTGAGATGATGGCCTATTCCGAGACGATCGGCTGTCTTGTCGAAAATCTGAACCTGAACCGCGTGTTTCTGCGCGACCCGGCTCAGGCCTCGCCCGTGGTGATCAAGTTGTTGACCGCACGGCTGCGCGCGGCGCTGGGCGCGCTGGAGGGGCGGATCGCGGGTGATTTTCTGTTGGCGTCGGGGTTTTCGACCGCGGACATCATGTGCGCCTATACCTTTGAGTTGGCGCAATATTACGCACGGATTGACGAATTTCCGGGGCTCTTGGCCTATTGGGATCGGCTGAAGGCGCGTCCCGCCTATCAGCGGGCCAAGGCGCGGGATGGAACACAGGACTTTTTTGCGCAGGATTTCTATCCTGTGCCGGATGTATGACATGGTTGACACTGTAGAAATTTTCGAAGTCGGGCCGCGTGACGGTCTTCAGAACGAGAAAAGCCGGATCGCGACAGCGGACAAGATCGCGCTGGTGGATTGCCTGAGCAGGGCGGGGTTCCGCCGCATTGAATGCGCCAGTTTTGTCAGCCCGAAATGGGTGCCGCAGATGGCGGACAGCGCCGATGTGCTGGCGGGGATCAGGCGGGCGCCGGGGGTGTCCTATGCGGCGCTGACGCCGAACATGCGCGGTCTTGAAGGCGCGATTGCCGCGCGGGCGGATGAGGTGGCGATTTTCGGGTCGGCCTCGGAAGGGTTTTCCAAGGCCAATATCAACGCCACCATTGCCGAGAGTCTGTTGCGTTTCGCGCCAGTGGCCGAGGCCGCCCGGGCGGCGGGATTGCCGGTGCGCGGCTATGTGTCCTGCGTCGTAGAATGCCCCTATGACGGGCCGACGGCGCCGGATCAGGTGGCGCGTGTGGTCAAGGCCTTGCTGGAGATGGGCTGTTACGAGATTTCGCTGGGTGACACGATCGGGCGCGCCACGCCGGACAGTGTGGCGGCGATGCTGGATGCGGTTCTCGCGGTGGTGCCGGCCGCGAAACTGGCCGGGCATTTCCACGATACCGGCGGCCAGGCATTGGCCAATATCGAGGTCTCGCTGGACAAGGGTCTACGGGTCTTTGATGCGGCGGTCGGCGGACTTGGCGGGTGCCCTTATGCGCCGGGGGCGGCGGGCAATGTCGCGACCGAATCCGTGGCAAGGCGACTGGCGGATCTGGGTTGGGAGACCGGGCTTGATCACGACGTGATTGCAAGGGCTGCGGATATGGCACGCGGGTTGCGGAATGCGGGGCAATAATCTGCACGGATCATTGCAATGCCTTGCACGGAATTTGGCGCACGACGAAAGGGAACGGGCATGTATCAGACATTGAAAATCGAGAGCGATGCGCGCGGGGTTGCCACGCTCTGGCTGGCACGTAGCGAAAAACACAATGCGATGTCGGCCGAGATGCTGGACGAGCTTGTCCATGCTGCCCAGACGTTGGGGGCGGACGACACGGTGCGTGTTGTTGTGCTGGCCGCCGAGGGCAAGACATTCTGCGCCGGGGGCGATCTGGCCTGGATGCGGGCGCAATTTGATATGGACAGCGACACCCGCCGACGCGAGAGCGCCAAGCTTTCGATCATGCTGCAAGCGCTCGACCGGTTGCCAAAGCCGGTGATTGGCCGGGTGCAGGGCAATGCCTTTGGCGGTGGCATGGGGTTGATGTCGGTCTGTGACGTGGTGATCGCGGCGCAGGGCCTGCGGTTTGGATTTACCGAAACCCGGTTGGGACTGATTCCGGCCAATATCGGCCCGTTTGTACTGCGCCGCATGGGCGCGGCGATGGCGCGGCGGGTGTTTATGTCGGCACGGCTGTTTGACAGCGAAGAAGCGGTGACACTGGGATTGGTGGCCAAGGCGGTGCAGGCCGATGAATTGGATCAGGCGGTCGAAGACCAGATCCTGCCCTATCTGTCCTGCGCACCGGGGGCCGTTGGCGAGGCCAAGGCGTTGATCCAGGCATTGGGCGGCGGGGTCGGCCAAAGCGACATGGATTTGGCCATCGACGCGCTGGCAAACCGTTGGAACACAGACGAAGCGCAAGAGGGGATTTCGGCGTTTTTCGACAAGCGTCCGCCGCAATGGGTGTGAGCGCTATCTCACACTCCATTTCTGACAAAAAAGCTAGGGCTTTTGCCGCAACTGCATCGCCTAAGATCGAAGCGGTGTGATTTTTGACCGAATTCCGGGCCTGTCATGTCTGGAATCCGCATTAGTGTCGGTAAGTCATTGAATTAAATTATCTTTGGCAGGGATAGGATATTACATTCACGATTGTGAATGTTTCATCGACGCATTGACCCCCCTGCGGTGCAGCGATAAACCGACCAACAAGCCAAGCGAGCCAACTGAGCGCACGCCTTTTGCGCGTGTTGAAAGGAGCCTGCCCCGTGGAAGAGATGCTCAGGGAATACCTTCCCATTCTCGTCTTTCTCGCCGTCGCCATCGGACTTGGTATTGTCCTGATTCTTGCCGCCGTGATTCTGGCCGTCCGCAACCCGGACCCGGAAAAAGTGTCGGCCTATGAATGCGGGTTCAACGCCTTTGATGACGCGCGGATGAAATTTGATGTCCGGTTTTATCTGGTCTCGATCCTGTTTATTATCTTTGACCTTGAAATCGCGTTCCTTTTCCCTTGGGCGGTTGCGTTCCGGGATGTGTCGATGCTCGGGTTCTGGTCGATGATGGTGTTCCTTGCCGTGCTGACCATCGGCTTTGCCTATGAATGGAAGAAAGGGGCGCTGGAATGGCAGTAAGTACCGCCGCCAATACCGCAGGCTTCGACAAAGAGGTCGCGACCCAGGCGCTGAACGCAGAGTTGCAGGACAAAGGGTTTCTGCTGACCTCGACCGAGGATATCATCAACTGGGCGCGCACCGGCTCGCTGCATTGGATGACCTTCGGTCTGGCCTGCTGCGCGGTCGAGATGATGCACACCTCGATGCCGCGTTACGATGCGGAACGTTTCGGGATCGCCCCGCGTGCATCCCCGCGCCAATCCGACGTGATGATCGTTGCCGGCACCCTGACCAACAAGATGGCTCCGGCGCTGCGCAAGGTCTATGACCAGATGCCAGAGCCGCGTTATGTGATCTCGATGGGGTCCTGCGCCAATGGCGGGGGCTATTACCATTACAGCTATTCCGTGGTGCGCGGCTGTGACCGGGTTGTGCCGGTCGACATCTATGTGCCCGGATGCCCGCCCACGGCTGAGGCGCTGCTTTATGGTCTGATGCAATTGCAACGCAAAATCCGCCGCACCGGCACGATCACAAGGTAAGGGGCAGGGTCATGACCGCAGCATTGCAAGAGCTTGGCGCTCATATCGAAATCAAACGGACCGATTGCGTTCTTGGCTGGTCGGTCGACTTTGGTGAGCTGACGATTGATGTCGCCCCGGCCAATCTGCCGGGGTTGGTGGAATTCCTGCGCAGCGATCCGAACTGTCAGTTTTCAACGCTGGTCGACATTACGGCGGTGGATTACCCGGCCCGCGCCAAGCGGTTCGATGTGGTGTATCACTTCCTGTCGATGTACCAGAACCACCGCATTCGGCTGCGGTTGAGCGTGCGTGAAGAAGATATGGTGCCGTCGATCCTTGACATTCACCCCTCGGCCAATTGGTTCGAGCGCGAAGTGTTTGACATGTTCGGCATCCTGTTTTCCGGCCACCCCGATTTGCGCCGCATCCTGACCGATTATGGCTTTCGCGGCTATCCGCTGCGCAAGGATTTCCCGACAACCGGCTATACCGAAGTGCGTTATGACGAGGCGCAGAAGCGCGTGGTCTATGAACCGGTGTCGCTGGTGCAGGAATACCGCCAATTCGATTTCATGTCTCCCTGGGAAGGTGCGGAATACATCCTGCCGGGGGATGAGAAAACCGAAGAGGGGGCCAAGTAATGGAATTCCTCTGGTGGATCATCGTCACGGCTGTGTCGATCATTCCGATGCTGAAACTATTGCCGCATTTCGGTATTGATAAGGTTTGGGCCGCCGTATGCATCGTGCCCTTTGGTGCGCTGGCCCTGTTGTGGTGGATGGCGATGAAGCTGCAAGAGTTGGAGAAGCGCTGATGGACGGTTCCAAGTTTGATGATGGCAGCACCGACGCGCTGTCGGGCGAACAGAAAATCCGCAATTTCAACATCAACTTCGGCCCGCAGCACCCTGCGGCGCATGGGGTGTTGCGTTTGGTGCTGGAGCTGGACGGCGAAATCGTAGAACGCTGCGATCCGCATATCGGCCTGCTGCACCGTGGCACCGAAAAGCTGATGGAAAGCCGGACCTACCTGCAGAACCTGCCGTATTTTGACCGGTTGGATTATGTGGCGCCGATGAATCAGGAACATGCCTGGTGTCTGGCAATTGAAAAGCTCTGCGGTGTCGAGGTTCCGCGCCGTGGCAGTCTGATCCGGGTGCTCTACTCCGAGATTGGCCGCATTCTGAACCACCTGCTGAACGTTACGACCCAGGCGATGGATGTTGGCGCGCTGACACCGCCGCTTTGGGGCTTTGAAGAGCGTGAAAAGCTGATGGTGTTTTACGAGCGCGCTTGTGGCGCCCGTCTGCACGCGGCCTATTTCCGCCCCGGCGGTGTGCATCAGGATCTGCCGCCTGATCTGATCGACGATATTGAGGAATGGGCCAAGGATTTCCCGCGTGTGCTTGCGGATATTGACGGGCTTCTGACCGAAAACCGCATTTTCAAACAGCGGAATGCCGACATTGGCATCATCACCGAAGAAGACATCCAGAATTGGGCGTTTTCGGGTGTCATGGTGCGTGGATCGGGCCTCGCCTGGGACTTGCGCCGCGCGCAACCCTATGAATGCTATGATGAATTCGATTTCCAGATTCCGGTTGGCAAGAATGGCGATTGCTATGATCGCTATCTCGTCCGCATGGAAGAGATGCGTCAGTCGCTGCTGATCATCCATCAGGCCATTGAGAAGCTGCGTGCCCCCGAGGGGCAAGGCGATGTGATGGCGCGGGGCAAGCTGTCGCCGCCGAAACGCGGTGAGATGAAGCAGTCGATGGAGGCCTTGATCCATCACTTCAAGCTTTACACCGAAGGTTTCAAAGTACCTGCGGGCGAAGTTTATGCCGCGGTTGAAGCCCCCAAAGGGGAATTCGGCGTCTATCTGGTGGCGGATGGCACCAACAAACCCTATCGCGCCAAGCTGCGCGCACCGGGTTTCCCGCATCTTCAGGCGATGGATTACGTCGCCGGTGGGCACCAGCTCGCGGATGTTGCGGCGATCATCGGCACCATGGACATCGTCTTTGGGGAGATTGATAGGTGACCGGGGTTCGTTTCGCCATTGTCCTGGGCGCGCTGGCCTCGCTGACCGCCTGTATGGAAGTGCCGCCAGAAGGCACCAACGTTGATAATCTCGCTGCTTATGACGAAGCGGTGCGCAGCATCGGCTGCACGCTGGTCAGTGATGCGGATTATGGCGCGGTGGAATTTCAGGCCGGGTTGACCCGTGAACAGACGATTGCGATCACCGAACAACGGCTGGCCCGCGAACAGGCCGTGCGGTTGCAAAGTGGTGGCGTGCGTCTGACCACAGGCGCCTGCACCCCCGAGACGGTCGCCGCCGCGACCTGAGGCACGGGCCGATACATGGGATGCACGCCGATTGCGGCGTGGATCCCCCAGAATAGAAAGTTTCGGAGCCTTCGCGCTTCGGTGAGGAACGGAAAGAACGATCATGCTGCGCCGTCTTTATCATGACCAACCGCAAAGTTTCGCCTTCACCCCGGCCAATCTCGCCTGGGCCGAGGCGCAGGTGACGAAATACCCCGAGGGCCGTCAGGCCAGCGCCGTGATTCCACTGCTCTGGCGTGCACAGGAACAAGAGGGCTGGTTGACGCGTCCGGCGATTGAACATGTCGCTGAAATGCTGGGCATGGCCTATATGCGGGTGCTGGAAGTGGCGTCGTTCTACTTCATGTTTCAACTGCAACCGGTTGGTTCTGTGGCCCATATTCAGGTTTGCGGCACCTTGTCCTGCATGATCTGTGGCGCCGAGGATCTGATTGGCGTCTGCAAGGAAAAGATCGCTGCCAAGGCACATGAACTGTCCGCCGATGGCCGGTTCTCCTGGGAAGAAGTGGAATGTCTGGGGGCCTGTGCCAATGCGCCGATGGCCCAGATCGGCAAAGATTACTATGAGGATCTGACGACCGAACGTCTGGCGGAAATCATTGACGAAATGGCCGCAGGTGGGGTTCCGGTGCCGGGTCCGCAAAACGGGCGCTACACGTCAGAGCCGAAATCCGGCCTGACCAGCCTGAAAGACCACGCCGAGGGACGCCCCGACCACAACGGCTCTGCCCAGCTGGCGGTGGATCTTGGGGACAGCATCAAGCGGATTGATGGCACCGAAGTAGAGCTGCGCGCGCCTTGGCAGCAAGGGGCAAATCACGGTGACGCCGCGGCCCATATCGCCGCCGCCCCGGCCAGCCAACCGCGCCCGACAAAGGATGTCCCGGTTGATGAAACCGGTGTCGACAACCGCGCGGCCCAGGCCGTGACCAAAGGCAAACCGGTGACCGCCGATGCGCCGAAGACGTCGGCCACGACGGAAGAGGCCGCCGCAGATATGGGCGAGGGTTCACGCCCCGCCGCTCTGGACGGGCCGCGCGAAGGTGGTGCAGACGACCTGAAAAATATCAAGGGTATCGGGCCAAAGCTGGAAATTCTCTGCAATTCTCTTGGCTTCTACCATTTCGACCAAATCGCCGCCTGGACCGCCGCTGAAGTGGCCTGGGTCGATCAGAACCTCGAAGGGTTCAAAGGTCGGGTGACGCGGGACGAATGGGTGGCCCAGGCCAAGAAACTGGCTTCGGGCGAAGAGACTGAATTCTCATCGCGTGTGAAAAAGGGTGACGTGTATTAAGCCGAAAGGGGCGGTACGGGGTTTTGAACCATGAGTAACGGATCAGTCGCAAACTGCACCAGCAAATGCTGGGCCGCCGCCACGGTTGTGGCGGTGCTGGTCTTTCTCATGCTGAAATTCAACGGCGATTACAGCCTTCTGGCGGCAATTGTCCTGGCGGTGATCACGCTGGTTCTTTTGGGGATGCTTCTGGTCTGGTTGGGCTGCACCGCGGCCACGACCGCACAGCGCGCTGACGTGCAATCGTCCGCATCCGCGTCGACATCGACGGAAATGACCACGGCCACCGCCGCCGCCGCTTTGGCCAGCACCGCCGCCGCGCCGGCTGCGGCCACCGTTACCCCGACGCCGCCGACCATTGCGCCAGATCCAGAGCCGGTCGAACCAGCAGCGGCGACGCCAACCGAGACCGCGCATGAAGACCCAGTCGCAGCTTCGCCCGCTGATACGGATGGGGCCGCGACATTGGTCAAACCATCAGCCCCGCTCGCGGGCGAGAGTGATTTGGCCGGGCGCAAGGGCGCGTGGAAATACGGTCCGGTGACGAAGGACGGCACAGTAGAAGCTGTGGAAGATGAAGACGAAGATCAGCTTGGATCAGACGAAGGTTCAGACGCAGTTGCGAAACCGCAAACTCTCGATGTGGCCCGCGATGGCGGTCCCGACGATCTGAAGGAAATAAAGGGCGTCGGGCCGAAGTTGGAAAAGCTTCTGCATTCGATGGGGTTTTATCATTTCGACCAGGTCGCGGCGTGGTCGGCGCAGGAAGTGGCTTGGGTTGATGCCAATCTTGCGGGCTTCAAAGGCCGGGTCAGCCGCGATGATTGGGTCGCTCAGGCCAAAATCCTTGCCGATGGCGGGGTGACTGAATTCTCGAAACGCGCGCGCGACGGCGACGTGTATTAACGGGGACACAAAAGGATGGGACAAGACAAGGATCAAGCGATTGCGCGGCAAGGGCGTCTGACGGCGCTGGTGATTGCCGGGGCGATGCTGATCTGGATCGCGGCCCAGTTCATCGGGCCTAGGATCGGTCTGGCAGGGCGCTATGCGCTGCTGATTGATCTCTTTGCTCTGGCGGCGTTCATCTGGGCGTTTGTCAATATCTATCAGATCTGGCGCAAGCGTCAGGACAATTAAAAGGGTGGCATCGCACATGCTGCAGGACCAGGACCGGATCTTTACGAACATCTACGGGATGCATGATCGCACGCTCGAAGGCGCCAAGAAACGTGGCCATTGGGATGGCACGTCGGGCATCATCGAAAAGGGCCGCGACTGGATCATCGACCAGATGAAGGCCAGTGGCCTGCGTGGTCGCGGCGGCGCGGGGTTCCCGACCGGTTTGAAGTGGTCCTTCATGCCCAAGGAAAGCGATGGCCGACCGTCCTATCTGGTGGTCAATGCCGATGAATCAGAGCCGGGCACCTGTAAAGACCGCGAAATCATGCGTCATGATCCGCATACGCTGGTCGAGGGGTGTCTGATTGCCAGCTTCGCGATGCAGGCGCATGCCTGTTACATCTATATTCGGGGTGAATACATCCGCGAGCGTGAAGCGCTGCAAAACGCCATTGACGAAGCTTATGACGCTGGTCTGGTGGGCAAGAATGCTGCCGGGTCCGGTTGGGATTTCGACATCTATCTGCACCACGGGGCAGGGGCCTATATCTGTGGTGAGGAAACCGCGCTGCTCGAAAGCCTTGAGGGCAAAAAGGGCATGCCGCGCATGAAGCCGCCGTTCCCGGCCGGCTCTGGTCTTTATGGGTGCCCGACCACGGTCAACAATGTGGAATCGATTGCGGTTGTGCCGACGATCCTGCGGCGTGGGCCGGAATGGTTTGCCGGGTTTGGCCGTCCAAACAACGCGGGCACAAAGCTGTTTGCGGTGTCGGGCCATGTCAACAACCCCTGTGTCGTCGAAGAAGCCATGTCGATCAGCTTTGAAGAGCTGATCGAGACCCATTGCGGCGGCATTCGCGGCGGCTGGGACAATCTTCTGGCGGTGATCCCGGGCGGGTCTTCGGTGCCTTGTGTGCGCGGCGAAAACATGCGCGATGCGATCATGGATTTCGATTACCTGCGCGGAGAGCTGGGGTCTGGCCTTGGCACCGCGGCGGTGATCGTGATGGACAAGAATACCGACATCATCAAGGCGATCTGGCGGCTGTCCAAATTCTACAAACACGAAAGCTGTGGCCAGTGCACCCCCTGCCGCGAAGGCACCGGTTGGATGATGCGGGTTGTGGAACGTCTTGTGCGTGGCGAGGCCGAGGTCGAAGAAATCGACATGTTGTTCGATGTGACCAAACAGGTCGAGGGCCACACCATTTGTGCGCTTGGCGATGCGGCGGCCTGGCCGATCCAGGGCCTGATCCGCAATTTCCGCGAAGAGATCGAGGATCGTATCAAGGCCCAGAAATCGGGCCGCATGGGCGCAATGGCCGCGGAGTGATGACAGTGAAACACCTCTTTCCTGTTCTTGTGGCTCTGTCGGTGGCTGCGGCCCCGCTTGCGGCGGCGACCTACAAGAATTCGACCTATCAGGCCGTGACCCAAAGCGTTGCGGTGTCCCTGACGTCGCGCGGTTCGGGCGGCACGCGCCCGGCGAAACAGGTGTTTGTAAGTGTGACCCGGCTGGACGGCGCACCGGTGCGGCAGGGTGACATGACCGCCGCCGGCGGATTTGCCAGCGTTGTGGCCTGTTCCGGTGGCAAGCCACTGGGCACCGTTGTGGCGGGCATCCGGGGCGCGGCGGCGGAATTCGAAGTGCTCTGTGTGGAAGGCTGATAAAATGCGGGCTGTGATCTTTCTTCTCTGTATGTCGCTGGGGGCGGTTGCGGCCTGTTCCCGGGATGACAGCCGTCAGATCACATTTGATGGTGAGCGGTTCCGTGGCACGGCCAAAACCGTGGACAAGGCAGACCGCCGCATTTTCATTGCGACGGCCGGTCCGGCGTCGCGGTCGCTTGATGGTGTGCGCGAAGCGGTGCGCCATCAGGGCACACGCTATTGCATCCGTTGGTTCGGCATTTCCGATATCGCCTGGGACATCGACCCGGATGCAGAAGTTCTGCCAATCGACAGTGACAAGGTCGTGCTGAAAGGCCGGTGTGTGGAATGATGCGACTGGCGCTCATATCCCTGTTTGCGATGTCGACATCGGTGGCGGCGCTGCCGCCGTTGTCCAGCGTGGCCTTCATCAATGACGGTTTGCGCAGCTTGATGATCGCCGATCAAATTCGCATTGCCTGTCCGTCGATCAGCGCGCGGATGGTGGCCGGCTGGTCCTTTGCGCGGTCGTTGCAATCGCGCGCCAGTGAAATGGGCTACAGCAAGGACGAGATTTCCGATTTCGTGGAAAGCAAAGCGCAGCGAAAACGCCTTGAAGGCGAGGCCGCAGCCTATATGCGGGCCAACGGTGTCAAGTCGGGCGAGCCAGAAACATATTGCGCCCTGGGGCGTCAAGAAGTTGCGAAAGACAGCCAGATCGGCGCCTTTCTGAGAGTGAAGTGAGAGCCATGAGCGACCTGAAAAAGATCATCATCGACGGTAACGAGATCGAAGTAGACGGGGCCATGACCCTGATCCAGGCCTGTGAACAGGCTGGGGTTGAAGTGCCGCGCTTCTGTTATCACGAACGTCTGTCGATTGCGGGCAACTGCCGGATGTGTCTGGTCGAGGTTGTGGGCGGCCCGCCGAAACCTGCCGCTTCTTGCGCGATGCAGGTCCGCGATCTGCGTCCCGGCAAGGATGGTGAACCGCCGGTGGTCAAAACCAATTCGCCCATGGTCAAAAAGGCCCGCGAAGGCGTGATGGAATTCCTGCTGATCAACCACCCGCTGGATTGCCCGATCTGCGATCAGGGCGGCGAATGTGATCTTCAGGATCAGGCGATGGCCTATGGCGTGGATTTCAGCCGTTTCCGCGAACCAAAGCGCGCGACCGACGATCTGAACCTCGGCCCGCTGGTTGAAACCCATATGACGCGCTGCATTTCCTGCACCCGCTGTGTGCGTTTCACCACCGAAGTGGCCGGCATCACCCAGATGGGCCAGACCGGACGCGGCGAAGATGCCGAAATCACCGCCTATCTTGGCGAAACGCTCGACAGCAACATGCAGGGCAATATCATCGACCTGTGCCCGGTTGGCGCGCTGGTGTCGAAACCCTATGCCTTTACCGCCCGCCCGTGGGAGCTGACCAAGACCGAAAGCATCGACGTGATGGATGCGCTGGGTTCCAACATCCGCGTCGATACCAAAGGCCGCGAAGTCATGCGGTTCCTGCCGCGCAACCATGACGGCGTGAACGAGGAATGGATTTCCGATAAAACACGCTTTGTGTGGGACGGTCTGCGCCGCCAACGGCTTGATAAGCCTTACATCCGTGACAATGGCAAACTGCGTCCCGCCACTTGGGGCGAGGCGCTGACCAAAGCCGCCGAGGCCCTGAAAGGGGCCAAGAAGGCCACTGGCCTTGTGGGTGATCTGGCCCCGGTTGAAGCCACTTATGCGCTGAAAAACCTGATCGAAGGTCTGGGCGGCAATGTCGAATGCCGGACCGACGGCGCGAAGCTGCCTGCTGGCAACCGTTCCGGCTATGTCGGGACCGCCGCGATTGAGGATATCGACAGCGCGGACATGATCCTGTTGATCGGCACAAACCCGCGGGAAGAATCGCCGGTGCTGAACGCCCGTATCCGCAAGGCCTGGGCGCGTGGCGCCAAGGTTGCGTTGATCGGCGAGGCGGTCGATCTGACGTTTGACTATACCCATCTGGGCACGGACCGGGCCACTTTGGCCAAGTTGGCCGAGATGGACCACTCCGACAAGGCAGACACCGCCGGGGTGATGATCATCGGCCAAGGCGCATTGCGCGAGGCCGACGGCGCCGCGGTGCTTGGCACAGCGATGAAAATGGCCGAAGCGGCCAGTTCCAAACTCATGGTGCTGCATACCGCCGCCGCGCGTGTCGGTGCGATGGATGTCGGCGCGGTGACCGAGGGTGGCATGGACGCGCTGGAAGGCACCGACGTGGTCTATAACCTTGGTGCAGATGAGATCGACATCGCCGAAGGACCGTTCGTGATCTATCAGGGGTCGCATGGCGACCGTGGCGCGCACCGCGCCGATGTGATCCTGCCGAGCGCCGCCTATACCGAGGAAAACGCGGTGTTCGTCAACACCGAGGGCCGCCCGCAACTGGCGCTGCGCGCCGGGTTTGCGCCGGGCGAGGCCAAGGAAAACTGGGCCATCCTGCGTGCGCTGTCGGGCGAGTTGGACAGCAAACTGCCGTATGATTCGCTGGCGCAACTGCGGACAAGCCTGATCAAGGACGTGCCGCATCTCGGCAATATTGACGACGTGCCGGAAAACAAATGGCAAGTGGTTGAACCCGGCAAACTGGGCGCTGCGGATTTCCGCAATGCGGTCAAGGATTACTGGCTGACCAACCCAATTGCCCGTGCCAGCCAGTTGATGGCCGAGCTGAGCGCCAATGCGAAGGCGCGCGGGGAGGCGAAGATTGCAGCGGAATGATCGACCACAAGCGGATATTGCCCCGGGCAGCAATTTTGCCCGCGATGGCGTTCGCCCTGATCGGATGCGAAATGTCTGAAGCGGCCAATGATATCCCGTTCGAGCCCGAATATCGTGGCATCGAAACCCGGCTGTTGGACGGCGATCTGGTGAATTTCCATGTGGAAATGGCCGGTGCGCGCGACGCCCAGGATGTGGCGGATTACGCGGAATGTGCTGCGGCGCAGTATACGCTGATCCGTGGATACGGATTTGCGCGACATCTGCGCACGAATACGCAAGTTGAGGCTGGCCTTTGGCGGGGTGATGCGGTTTACACCATCTCGCCGTCGCTGCCCGATGGATTGAAGACGATAGATGCCGAAGTCGTGGTGGCGAACTGCCGCGAACAACGCATTCCGACTGTGTGAGGGACCATGGCTGATTTCTTTTCGACTCCACTGGGAATTGGTGTTCTCATCCTCGCGCAGTGCCTTGCGGTGCTGGGCTTTGTGATGATTTCGCTGCTGTTCCTGGTTTACGGTGACCGCAAAATCTGGGCCGCGGTCCAAATGCGGCGCGGACCAAACGTTGTGGGGGCCTTTGGGCTTTTGCAATCGGTGGCGGATGCGCTGAAATATGTGGTCAAGGAAGTGGTGGTGCCCGCAGGTGCGGACAAGCCGGTGTTCTTCCTTGCGCCGATGGCCAGCTTTGTTCTGGCGGTGATTGCCTGGGCGGTGATCCCCTTTGCCGATGGTTGGGTCCTGTCGGACATCAACGTCGCCATTCTGTATGTCTTCGCCATGTCTTCGCTTGAGGTTTACGGCGTGATCATGGGCGGCTGGGCCTCGAACTCGAAATATCCTTTCCTGGGGTCGCTGCGCTCTGCGGCGCAGATGATTTCCTATGAGGTGTCGATCGGTCTGATCATCATCGGTGTGATCATCTCGACCGGGAGCATGAATTTTGGCGATATCGTCCAATCACAGGATGGCCGCTTTGGCTTCTTCTCCTGGTATTGGCTGCCGCACTTCCCGATGGTGTTCCTGTTCTTCATCTCCTGTCTGGCCGAAACAAACCGGCCGCCGTTCGACCTTCCCGAAGCGGAATCAGAGCTGGTGGCGGGCTATCAGGTGGAATATTCGGCCACGCCGTTCCTGTTGTTCATGGCCGGGGAATATATCGCCATCTTCCTGATGTGCGCCCTGACCTCGCTGCTGTTCTTTGGCGGTTGGCTGTCGCCCATTCCGGGGCTGCCGGACGGGGTGCTGTGGATGGTCGCGAAAATGGCGTTCTTCTTCTTCATCTTCGCGATGGTAAAGGCGATCACCCCGCGCTACCGCTATGACCAATTGATGCGTCTGGGCTGGAAAGTGTTCCTGCCGTTCAGCCTGGTTTGGGTGGTCTTTGTCGCCTTTGCTGCGAAATTCGGCTGGTTCTGGGGCGTCTATGCCCGCTGGGCCATTGGGGGCTGAGATGATTGATCTGAAAGCTGCCATTCTGGACGCGAAATACATCGACATGGTGTCGTTGGCTGATTTCGTGGTGCAGGATTGCGGGCTGCCGGACAGTGACGACGACGGCAACCCGCTGCCCCAACAGAACGAGGTCGCCGCCGCGATCTTTCGCTGGGCGGCGAAACAGGCCGAGACAACCAAACCAGCCGGGCCTGTCCCGGCAGACAACGACATGACGACCGGGGACACATCCAACATGATGACATCCCAATTTGAGCAAGGGAACTGACATGACCCAGATCGACTATGGCCGCGCGGCCAAATATTTCCTGCTCGCTGATTTTGTTCAGGGGTTCAAACTGGGGCTGAAGTATTTCTTTGCCCCAAAGGCGACCCTGAACTATCCGCATGAAAAAGGTCCGCTGTCGCCGCGTTTCCGTGGGGAACACGCCCTGCGCCGTTACCCCAATGGCGAAGAACGTTGCATTGCCTGCAAACTGTGCGAAGCGATTTGCCCGGCACAGGCGATTACCATTGATGCGGAACCCCGCGACGACGGCAGCCGCCGGACCACGCGGTATGATATCGACATGACCAAATGCATCTACTGCGGTTTCTGTCAGGAGGCGTGCCCGGTGGATGCGATTGTCGAGGGTCCGAATTTCGAATTCGCCACCGAGACCCGCGAAGAGCTGTTCTATGACAAGGACAAGCTGCTGGCCAATGGCGAGCGTTGGGAAGCCGAAATTGCGGCGAACCTCGAAGTGGACGCACCTTACAGATGAGCCTCGACGAACCACATAACAGCGACAGCTATGCCCGCGGCAAGACGCTTTCCGAAGCGGTCAATCCCGGTATGGAGGATGCTTTGAAGGCGCGGTATGACGCGCTGGTGCCCGGTTTGTCGCGGACCCTGGTGGATGTGGCTTATGGCCAATTCTATGCCCGCGGTGTGGTGGACGAAAAGACCCGGCTTCTGGCAACCATTGCGGCGCTTGCGGCGTTGGGTGGTCAGACCAAGCCGCAATTGAAGGTGAATATTGCCAGCGCCCGCGCGGTTGGTGCATCTCGTGAAGAGATTGCAGAAATCATCTTTCAGATGACGCTTTATGGTGGCTTTCCGGCGATGATCAATGCGCTGAACGCCGCTCTTGAGGTTTTCGAATCCGAGGAGGAAGCCACATGAGCGAAGGCAAGACACCGTTCGAATTGATGATGGAACAAGCCCAGGAAATGGCGAAGGCCTTTAACCCGGCGCTTGAGACATTTTCGCCCAAGGGGTTCGAGGCGATTTGGCCGACGATGCCCAAGGAAATGATGGAAATGGCCTTTGGCCGCGGAATTTCCAAAGAAGGGCTGGACGCCAAGACACGGTTGTTGTTGACCCTTGCGGGTCTGACGATGCAGGGCGCACAGGCCGACACACCGTTTCGCATGACCGTGCGCCACGCCCTTGCGGCGGGTGCCACCAAAGATGAAATTGCCGAGACCATCGCACAGATGTCGATGTTCGCAGGCCTTCCCGCCATGAATCGCGCCATGGAAATGGCCCGCGATGTCATGGTCGAAAATGAGGATGACGCATAATGGCCGTGTTCGCCTTTTACCTGTTTGCACTTAGCACCATCGCCGGGGGGCTGTTCACGGTGATCAGCCGCAACCCGGTGCATTCGGTGCTCTGGCTGATCCTGGCATTCCTGTCGTCCGCCGGATTGTTTGTCCTGCTGGGCGCGGAATTCGTCGCGATGCTGCTGATCATTGTCTATGTCGGCGCGGTGGCGGTGTTGTTCCTGTTCGTGGTGATGATGCTGGACATTGATTTCGCCGAGCTGAAGGCCGAAATGGCGCGCTATATGCCGTTGGCGCTGTTGATTGGTGTGATCCTGCTGATGCAATTCGCCATGGCTGTCGGGGCCTGGCAATACGCCGAAGTCGCCGAGAGCCTGCGGGCACAGGTGACACCGACGGATGTGCACAATACCCATGCTCTGGGCGTGATCCTTTATGACGATTACTTCCTGCTGTTCCAATTGTCGGGCCTGATCCTTTTGGTGGCGATGATTGGGGCGATCGTATTGACCCTGCGCCATCGTCAGGATGTGAAGCGTCAGAATGTGCTGGCGCAGATGTACCGCGATCCGGCGACGGCCATGGAATTGAAAGACGTCAAACCAGGGCAGGGGCTCTGATCATGGCGGACATGATTGCGCTGGCCCATGCCTTTTTTCTGAAGGTTGGGGTCCTCGGGTTTGCCGGGCTTTGGGTGTTGAAGGCGATGTTGGGGCTGGTGGCCCTGCGGTGGTTGCGTGCCTGGCGGCAACGGACCCCGAATTGAGATAACAACCCGTCCAACAAGGACGGGAGAGATGAAAGACCAAACGGGCAAAAGCCCAGAGGGACGACATGATCGGACTTGAACATTATCTGACGGTGGCGGCGACGCTTTTTGTCATTGGCATTTTCGGCCTCTTCCTGAACCGCAAGAACGTGATCATTCTGCTCATGTCGATTGAGCTGATGCTCTTGGCTGTGAATATCAACCTGGTCGCCTTTTCGACCCATCTTGGTGATCTGGTCGGGCAGGTGTTCACGCTGTTTGTGTTGACGGTGGCCGCAGCCGAAGCGGCGATTGGCCTTGCCATCCTCGTTTGTTTCTTCCGCAACCGCGGCACCATTGCCGTCGAAGACGTCAACGTGATGAAGGGCTGAGACCATGGAAAGCATCATTCTCTTTGCCCCGCTGGTCGGGGCGCTGATTGCCGGGTTCGGCTGGAAGCTGATCGGCGAACGCGGCGCGATGTGGATTACCACCGGCCTGCTGTTCACGGCCTGCGCCTTTTCCTGGATTGTCTTCCTGACCCATGGCCCGGAAACCCAGCACATTCAGATCCTGCGCTGGATCGAAAGCGGCTCGCTGTCGACCGATTGGTCGATCCGGTTGGACCGGCTGACGTCCATCATGTTGATTGTGGTCACCACCGTGTCCTCGCTCGTTCACCTCTACAGCTTTGGCTACATGGCGCATGATCCGCAGTGGAAAGATGGCGAAAGCTACAAACCGCGTTTCTTCGCCTATCTGTCGTTCTTTACCTTCGCCATGCTGATGCTGGTGACATCCGACAACCTGGTTCAGATGTTCTTTGGCTGGGAAGGTGTGGGCGTTGCTTCCTACCTGTTGATCGGGTTCTATTATCGCAAGCCCTCGGCCAATGCCGCCGCGATCAAGGCCTTTGTGGTCAACCGGGTTGGTGACTTTGGTTTTGCGCTCGGGATCTTTGGTCTGTTCTTCCTGACAGATTCAATCCGGTTTGATGATATCTTTGCCGCCGCTCCGTCCTTGGTGGATGTTCAGATCACCTTCCTGTGGCGCGAATGGAATGCGGCCAATCTGATTGCCTTCCTGCTGTTTGTCGGCGCGATGGGCAAATCGGCCCAGCTGTTCCTGCACACCTGGTTGCCGGACGCGATGGAAGGTCCGACACCTGTTTCGGCCCTGATCCACGCCGCGACCATGGTAACCGCGGGTGTGTTCCTTGTGTGCCGCATGTCGCCGTTGATGGAATATGCCCCGGAAACGATGGCCTTTGTCACGTTCCTTGGCGCGTCCACGGCCTTTGTCGCGGCGACCATCGGTCTGGTGCAAAACGACATCAAACGCGTGATCGCCTATTCGACCATGTCGCAGCTGGGCTATATGTTCGTGGCGGCCGGGGTCGGGGTTTATTCGGTGGCGATGTTCCACCTGTTCACCCACGCGTTTTTCAAGGCGATGTTGTTCCTTGGCGCCGGTTCGGTGATCCACGCGATGCATCACGAACAAGACATGCGCAATTACGGCAACCTGCGCAAAAAGATCCCCTATACTTTCTGGGCGATGATGATCGGCACTTTGGCGATCACCGGCGTTGGCATTCCGCTGACCCACATCGGTTTCGCAGGCTTCCTGTCGAAGGATGCGGTGATCGAAAGCGCCTATGCGGGCACTCAGGGCGGATTTGCCTTCTGGGCGCTGGTTGTGGCGGCATTGTTCACCAGCTTCTACAGCTGGCGGCTGATGTTCCTGACCTTCTATGGCAAGCAGCGTGGCGACAAACACACCCACGAACATGCGCATGAAAGCCCGATGGTCATGCTGGTGCCGCTTGGTGTGCTGGCGACGGGATCGGTGCTTGCGGGCATGATCTGGTATGGGTCTTTCTTTGGCGATCATGACCGGGTGAACAAATTCTTTGGTATTCCTGCCCATCACGCAGAGATGGATGCCGGACATGGCGAAGATACCGGTCACGACGATGCCACGGATCACGCGGCTGCCGACGATGGCCACGCCGAAGAAGCGGCGCATGCCGCCGATGAGGCGCATGGCGACGCGGCAGATGCCGGGCATGATGTGGCCGGAGAGGCGCCGCAGGGCGCGATCTTTATCCACCCGGACAACCATGTCATGGACGACGCGCACCACGCGCCGACTTGGGTCAAAATCTCGCCCTTCATCGCGATGTTGATCGGTTTTGCCACGGCATTCTGGTTCTATATCGTCGATCCAACGGTGCCGGTCCGACTGGCCGAGCAGCAGCGGCCGCTCTACCAGTTCCTGTTGAACAAATGGTACTTCGACGAGATCTATGACTTCCTGTTCATCCAACCGGCCAAGGCCGTCGGCCGTTTCCTGTGGAAACGCGGCGATGAAAACACGATTGACGGCACCATCAATGGTGTCTCGATGGGACTTATCCCGTTCTTCACCCGTCTCGCCGGCCGTTTCCAGTCCGGTTACATTTTCAGCTACGCCTTTGCCATGGTGATCGGGATCGCGATCCTTGTCACATGGATGTCGATCGGCGGAGGAGCGCACTGATGGATAACCTTCTTTCCATTGTCACTTTCATCCCGGCTTTGGGCGCGCTGATCCTTGGGGTGTTCCTGCGCGGCGAGGATGCTGCGGCCAATCGCAACGCCAAATGGCTGGCCTTGATCGCCACGGCGGCGACATTCCTGATCTCGCTGTTTATTCTGGCGCAGTTCGATCCCAGCAACACCGGCTTTCAATTCGTCGAAGAAGGCGAATGGCTGTTGGGCCTGAAGTACAAGATGGGTGTGGATGGCATTTCGGTGCTGTTTGTTCTGCTCACCACCTTCATCATGCCGCTGTGTATTGCTGCCAGCTGGAATATCAGCACGCGGGTCAAGGAATACATGATTGCCTTCCTGCTGCTGGAAACGCTGATGCTCGGCGTGTTCATGGCGCTGGATATCGTGCTGTTCTATCTGTTCTTTGAGGCCGGTCTGATCCCGATGTTCTTGATCATCGGTATCTGGGGCGGGAAGAACCGGATCTACGCCAGCTTCAAATTCTTCCTCTACACCTTCATCGGTTCGGTTCTGATGCTGGTGGCGATGGTTGTGATGTTCTATCAGGCCGGCACCACCGACATTCCGACGCTGATGCGGCATGAATTCGGGTCTGAGGATTTCTCAGTCCTGGGTATCCACATCGTCGGCGGGGCACAGACGTTGATGTTCCTGGCCTTTTTTGCCAGCTTCGCGGTCAAAATGCCGATGTGGCCGTTCCACACCTGGTTGCCCGACGCCCACGTTCAGGCCCCGACGGCTGGTTCGGTTGTTCTGGCGGCGATCCTGTTGAAAATGGGCGGCTACGGCTTCTTGCGGTTCAGCCTTCCCATGTTCCCGGTCGGGGCGGATGTCATGGCGCCGCTGGTGCTGTGGATGTCGGCGATTGCGATTGTCTATACCTCGCTGGTGGCACTGGTGCAGGAAGACATGAAGAAGCTGATTGCCTATTCGTCGGTCGCCCACATGGGCTATGTGACTGCGGGTATCTTTGCTGCCAATCAACAGGGCATCGACGGCGCGATCTTTCAGATGGTCAGCCACGGCTTCATCTCTGGCGCGCTGTTCCTGTGTGTCGGTGTGATCTATGACCGGATGCACACGCGGGACATCGACGCCTATGGCGGGTTGGTGAACCGGATGCCGGCCTATGCGCTGATCTTCATGTTGTTCACCATGGCCAACGTCGGCCTGCCGGGCACATCGGGTTTCGTTGGTGAATTCCTGACCTTGATGGGCATTTTCCAGGTCAACACCTGGGTGGCCGCGATTGCCACATCCGGTGTGATCCTGTCGGCGGCCTATGCGCTGTGGCTCTATCGTCGGGTTGTCATGGGCGGGTTGATCAAGGAAAGCCTGCGTTCCATCACTGACATGAACAGCCGCGAACGCGCGATCTTTGCGCCGCTTGTGGTGATGACCATTCTGCTGGGGGTTTACCCGGCATTGGTCACCGACATCATCGGGCCCTCGGTCGAGGCGCTTGTTTCCAACTACCAGACGGCGCTGGCCGCATCGAGTGATGCGGTTCAGGTTGCCGGACATTAAGGGAGCCGGAGCATGATCCAGGCTGATCTGACTATCATCCTCCCCGAGATCATCATCGCGGTCTTTGCGATGTTGGCGCTGGTCCTGGCGGTCTATACCACCAAGGACAAGATGGCCGGCCTGCTGACCTGGGCCACCGCAGCCTTGTTTGTGGTTGTGGCGTTCTGGATCGGCACTTCGGGCGGCGGCACACATCTGGCCTTTGGCGGCATGTTCATCGACGATGGATTTTCCCGCTTCGCCAAGGTGACGATCCTGTTGTCCGCGGCTGCGGTCCTGGTGATGAGCCAGGGGTATATGGCGGCACGTGGGTTCCTGAAATTCGAATATCCGCTGCTCATTGCGCTGGCCACGGTTGGCATGATGATGATGGTGTCGGCGGGCGATTTGATGTCGCTTTACATGGGGTTGGAGCTTCAATCCCTTGCACTTTATGTTGTGGCCGCACTGCGCCGCGACTCGATCAAATCGACCGAAGCCGGGTTGAAGTATTTTGTGCTGGGCGCGCTGTCGTCCGGGCTACTTCTGTATGGCGCTTCGTTGACCTATGGCTTTGCGGGCACCACGCAATTTGCGGGCATCATTCAGGCCGCGTCGGGCGAAGTGTCGCTTGGGCTGTTGTTCGGTCTGGTGTTCCTGATTTCCGGTCTGGCGTTCAAAGTGTCGGCGGTGCCGTTCCACATGTGGACGCCTGACGTCTACGAAGGTTCGCCCACGCCGGTCACAGCGTTCTTTGCCACAGCCCCGAAAGTGGCGGCAATGGGCCTGTTTGCGCGGGTGTTGCATGATGCCTTTGGTGGCGTCACCAGCGACTGGCAACAGATCATTGCGCTGCTGTCGGTGCTGTCGATGTTCCTGGGCGCGGTTGCCGCGATTGGCCAGCGTAACATCAAGCGGCTGATGGCCTATTCGTCGATTGCACATATGGGTTATGCGCTGATGGGGCTGGCGTCGGGCACGGTCTTTGGCGTGCAGGCGATGCTGATCTACATGGCGATCTATGTGACGATGAATGTCGGCACCTTTGCCTTCATCATGTCGATGCAAAAAGATGGCCAGCCGGTGGTGTCGATTGACAGCCTGCATCTGTATTCGAAACGCGAACCGGGCAAGGCATTGGCCATGTTGGTTCTGCTGTTCTCGCTTGCGGGTGTGCCGCCGATGGTGGGTTTCTTTGGTAAATTCTATGTGCTGCGTGCGGCGGTTGAGGGCGGATTGGTCTGGCTGGCGGTTGCCGGTGTGATCGCCTCGGTGATTGGTGCGTTCTATTACCTGCGGATCGTGTTCTATATGTATTTCGGCGAAGAACGGGACGAGGTTCTGGACCGTGGCGGATCGCCGATCCTGTATGGGTTCCTGATGGCGTCGGCGGCGGCGATGCTGCTGGGGGTCGTCAACCTGTTTGGTATTGAATCCGTGGCACAGGCTGCGGCGGCGACACTTGTCAACTGATCTGGGTGACAGGTCACCATGCGGGGCCGCGGGGGGGGGGGGGGCCCCCCCCCCCCCCCGGCGGGGGCGCCCAAAAACGAGTTTTATAAAAAAAAAAAGAGGGGGGGGAGTA
>NZ_JAUOSD010000003.1:0-343081 GCF_030548265.1 Marinovum sp. 2_MG-2023
GGATTGACCCCCGCGCGGCCCGGTGCCGTTTCGACACAATGCGTATTTTCAAAGAGAAGAAGGGCCGGGCATGAGCTGGCCTGAGGGATACGCCCGGCGGATCCTGCCGGAGATCGACAGCACCAATGCCGAAGCTGCGCGGGTCGCGACCGCCGGTCTGGCGGGGCCAGAATGGATTTTGGGGCTACGCCAAACCGCAGGCAAGGGGCGGCGCGGGCGCCCCTGGGCCGATCAGACCGGCAATTTCGCCGCGAGCCTGGTTCTTCCCGCTGCGGGCGCACCGATGCAGGCAGCTTTGCGGTCCTTTGTGACGGCACTGGCGGTTCATGATGCCTTTGTTGCGGTCACTGGGCGGGCCGAGGTTTTTGCCTTGAAATGGCCAAATGACGTGTTGCTGAATGGCGGCAAGGTGGCCGGCATCCTGTTGGAAGGATTGCCCGGCGGGGCCTTGGCCATCGGCATCGGCATCAATCTTGTGCATGCGCCATCCGCCAGCGAAGTCGAAGCCCGCGCCCTGCGGCCGGTGTCGCTGTTGTCCGAAACTGGGGCGGAAGTCAGCCCAGAAGACTATCTTACACAGCTTGCCGCGGCGTTTGCCCGGTATGAGGCCAGTTTTACGACCTTTGGTTTTGCGCCGATCCGTGAGGCCTGGTTGGCGCGGGCGGCGCGGCTGGGTGAGGTCATCACCGCGCGTACCGGCCAGTCCGAGACCACAGGCACCTTTGTGGATGTCGATGGCTCTGGCAATCTGGTGCTGCAAACCGCCCGGTCGCGTGTGGCGATTCCGGCGGCGGATGTCTTTTTCTAAGAGGGGATAGCCCATGCTGTTGTGCATTGATTGCGGCAATACCAATACGGTGTTTTCGATTTGGGATGGCACGGAATTTCTGTGCACTCTGCGGACCTCGACCCATCATGCGCGCACGGCGGATGCCTATTTTACCTGGTATTCGACACTGGTGACCCATTACGGCATCAAGGCAGAGATCACCGAGGTGATCATTTCCACCACGGTGCCGCGCGTTCTGTTCAATTTGCGGGTTTTCACCGATCGGTTTTTTAACTGCCGGCCGCTGGTGGTGGGCAAGCCAGAGTGTTTGCTGCCACATGATGCGCGTGTCGATGCCGGCACCGCCGTGGGCCCGGATCGGTTGGTCAATACCGCAGGTGCCTTTGATCGCCATGGTGGCGATCTGATCGTGGTGGATTTCGGGACTGCGACGACCTTTGATGTGGTGGCGCATGATGGCGCCTATGTCGGCGGGGTGATTGCGCCGGGGGTGAACCTCAGCCTTGAGGCGCTGCATATGGGGGCGGCGGCGCTACCGCATGTCGATATCAGCCAGCCGGAAAAAGTGATTGGGACAAATACGGTCAATTGCATTCAATCCGGGGTGTTTTGGGGGTATGTCGGGCTGGTCAACGGGATTTGTGACCGGATTCGCGGCGAATATGCCCGACCTATGCGGATCATTGGCACTGGGGGGCTTGCGCCCTTGTTTGCGCAGGGGCAGATGCTATTTGACACCATCGAAGATGATCTGACGATGCATGGGCTGACCGTCATCCATGCCTATAACAAGGAAAACGGGAATATCCATGAGCAGTGAACGCATCATTTACCTGCCCCTCGGTGGGGCGGGCGAAATCGGCATGAACGCCTATGTCTATGGTTACGGCAAGCCGGGGCAGGAGCGTTTGATCCTTGTTGATCTTGGCGTGACCTTCCCCGACATGGATGGGTCGCCCGGGGTGGATCTGATCTTTCCCGACATGACCTGGCTGATCGAACGCCGGGATCGGCTTGACGCGATTTTCATCACCCATGGCCACGAAGACCATATCGGTGCGATCCATCAGTTCTGGGAACGTCTGGGCGCGCCGGTCTATGCTCGTGCCTTTACCGCCAATTTGGCGCGGCGCAAGCTGGATGAAAAGGGATTGCCAGAGACCGTCGTGACCACCGCCAGCGCCTGGCCGGAAACCATCACAGCCGGGCCGTTTACCGTTGGGTTCCTGCCGATTTCGCATTCCATCCCGGAAAGTTCCGCCCTGGTGATCGACACGCCACAGGGCCGTTTGGTGCATACCGGGGATTTCAAACTGGACGAAACGCCGATCGTGGGTGAACCATTTGATCCTGAACTTTGGGCTGACGTGTCCAAAGACGGCGTCAAAGCCTTGATCTGTGACAGCACAAATGTGTTTTCGCGCCATGCCGGGCGGTCCGAAATCACCGTTGGACCAGAGATCGAAGCTCTGGTCGCTGGCGCATCGGGGTTGGTCTGTGCAACGACATTTGCGTCGAATGTGGCGCGGGTCAAGACTTTGGCTGAAGCTGGCGAGCGGGCCGGGCGGTCGATTGTCCTTTTGGGCCGGGCCATGCGGCGGATGATCGAAGCTGCGATTGAAACCGGTGTGCTGAGTGATTTTCCCAAGGTGGTGCCGCCGGAGGATGCCAAGAGCATTCCGCGCGAGAACCTGATGCTGTTGGTGACCGGATCGCAGGGCGAACGGCGTGCCGCCAGTGCGCAACTTGCGCGCGGCAAATACAATGGCATCGAGCTGAAAGAGGGCGATCTGTTCCTGTTTTCGTCCAAGACCATTCCGGGCAACGAAAAGGGTGTGATCCGCATCATCAACCAGCTGAGTGAAAAAGGCGTGGATGTGGTCGACGATTCGAACGGCCATTACCACGTGTCGGGCCATGCCAACCGCCCCGACCTAGAGCGGATGCAGGATCTGGTGCAGCCGCAGATGGTGATCCCGATGCATGGCGAACACCGCCACCTGCGCGAACATGTGAAGCTGAGCCAGCAAAAGGGCCGTGCCGCCGCTTTGGCGATCAATGGCACGATGTTGAACCTGTCGGGAAATCGCCCGGAGGTGGTTGATTTCATTGAAACAGGCCGGGTGTACCTGGACGGCGCGATTCAGATCGGCGCAATGGATGGCATCATCCGTGACCGGATTCGCATGTCGCTGAATGGCCATGTGATCGTGACCGTGATTCTGGACGATGATGACGAACCGCTGGGCAACCCCTGGTGCGAGGTCATGGGCCTGCCGGAAGTGGGGCGCAGCGACGTGCCATTGGTCGACATTCTGGAAGAAGATCTGAGCCAGTATCTTGGCCGGGCGGGGGACAAGACCCTGACCGACGATGACAAGCTGGACGAGGACATGCGCCGGATCACCCGCAATTCGACGATGAACGAGATCGGCAAAAAGCCGGAAGTGACCGTGATTGTCAGCCGGCTGAGCTGACGGGGCGGATCGCGAAATAAATTTCTGCGCAAGGATGCAACTTGCGCAGAGCGCCCTATGGTTGCAGGGGGGCGGTCATGCTGGCCGACCCTATGACCCATAGGAGATGCAACAAGATGATCAATAAATCTGGTTCAGCGGTCTGGAAAGGCGGGCTGAAAGACGGCACCGGTGTGGTGTCAACGCAATCCGGTGTGCTCTCGGACGAGCCCTATACCTTTGCCAAACGGTTTGAGGGCGAGGGCGGCACCAACCCGGAAGAGCTGATTGGGGCGGCACATGCCAGCTGCTATTCCATGGCGCTGTCGATGGTGCTGGCGGATTTCGATCTGGTGGCTGACAGCTTGGCCACAACGGCAACGGTCACCTTGGATCAGGTTGACGGCGGATTTGCCGTGACCAAGGTGCATTTGGTGTTGGAGGCAAAGATCCCCGGCGCCAGTGACGCAGATTTTCAGAAAGCGGCCAATGGCGCCAAAGAAGGCTGCCCGATTTCCAAGCTGCTGAACGCGGACATTACGCTGGACGCCAAATTGGTGTGAGCCGGAAACGGAAACCGGCAGTGGAATCCAGAAACGGACCAAAAACGGAAATGGGTGCCAGCGGCACCCATTTCATTTCGCATCAAATCCACTCGGATAAGATAAAGCTTTGGATCAGATCGCGCGGCGTTCGTCGAAGCTCAGCGCGATGAATTGCGGCAGGTGATCGCCCAGACCAACCACTTTGTTGTCATTGCCAGACCCGCGCGAGCCGCGATTGCGGTCCCGGCCACTGCTGCGCGAGGATGTCTTTTCCGGGCGCTGTGTGGTGGGGGTGGTTTCGGCGCGGTGGGTGTCCGCCTTGGGCGCATCGTTGCGGGGGGCGGGCTGTTGCTCTGCCTCGGGTGCTGCTTTGGGCTTGGCGGTGCTGGCCCGTTTGGCCGTGCTCTCTGCCTTGGCTGGGGAGCTGGCGGCGGTCTTGGCCGCGGCTTTGGCAGGTGCCTTGACCGGATTTTCCACCCGCGGAATTTCCTTTTGGATCAACCGCTCAATCGCATCAAAGTTTTTCTCGTCGCGGGGCGTGCAGATCATCATCGCCTTGCCGTCGCGCCCGGCGCGTCCGGTGCGGCCAATACGGTGCACATAATCCTCGGCATGGCTGGGCACGTCGAAGTTGAACACATGGCTGACCGATGGCACGTCAAGCCCACGCGCGGCCACATCAGACGCCACCAGAATGCGCAGCTCGCCGTTGCGGAACCCATCCAGCGTCTTGGTGCGCTGCGATTGATCCAGGTCGCCATGGATCGGCGCAGCGTCAAAGCCGTATTTCTTCAACGATTTGGCACAGATATCGACATCGGTCTTCCGGTTGCAGAAGACGATCGCATTGGTGCATTTGTCGCCTTCCGCTTCGATCAGGGACCGAAGAACCGTGCGCTTTTCGCTGGCTTCGCGGTCGCGGCGCGACCCTTTGAACATTACGACGCCCTGTTCAATCGTCTCCGAGGCGGTGGCCTGACGGGCGACTTCGATCCGCTCGGGCGCGGACAGGAAGGTGTCGGTGATTCGTTCGATTTCCTTGGCCATCGTGGCCGAAAAGAACAGGGTCTGGCGGGTGAACGGCGTCAGCGAGAAGATGCGTTCGATATCGGGAATGAACCCCATATCCAGCATCCGGTCGGCTTCGTCGACGACCATGATCTGAACCCCGGTCAAAAGCAGTTTACCGCGTTCGAAATGATCCAGCAGACGCCCGGGTGTCGCGATCAGAACGTCGACGCCTTTGTCGATCAGAATATCTTGTTCCTTGAAGCTAACACCGCCGATCAACAGCGCCTTTGTCAGTTTCACGTGTTTGGCATAGGTGTCAAAGTTTTCCGCAACCTGTGCCGCCAATTCCCGTGTCGGGCAGAGCACAAGCGACCGGGGCATCCGCGCCCGCGCACGGCCACGCGCCAAAAGGGTGATCATTGGCAGGGTGAAGCTGGCGGTTTTGCCGGTGCCGGTCTGGGCAATGCCCAAAACATCGCGGCCCTGCAATGCCGCTGGAATGGCCCCCGCCTGAATCGGCGTCGGGGTTTCATAGCCAGCTTCTTCAACGGCTTTGAGGACTTTTGGATTGAGATCCAGGTCAGAAAATTTTGTCATATGCGTCCGAAGTTTACGGACTCAACTTGGCCCGTACCAGATGTGGGAACGGCCCGTATGGCCCCGCATTGTCGCGGTCATCATCCCCGCGCGCTATCTAGCGTGCAAAAGGCGCGCGGTCAATCATGCTGCAGTGCAGCATAGTGAATCCGACGTATTTGACCGGTTTTTCCGCGGAATCGCGGCGTCATTGGTCCGGGGTGTTGGAAAAATGTCGCGCTCTGGCCGCGTCCAGCGCCAGGTCGTGGCGCCGCAACAGCCCCTCGGCCTGTAATCGGGCACAGGTGGCGGGGTGGGCGACGCAGACTTCGTCGTGAAAGGCGCGCAAACCTGCTTCGCCGTGCTCTGATTCTATCATGGCGAACAATTGATGCAGCGACAGCCCACCGGAACCGCGATTGACCTGGGGTTTCAATTCCGCGCGATAAGAGCCCTTGGTCATGCGATAGCGATAACTGCGCTGCCAATCCTCCCAGCTTTGGGCATGCATATGACAGAGTTCGGTCTCTGCCAGTGGCCGTTCGCCGGGGTTTTGCACGTCGTTGACGGTCAGATTGTGAATTTTGACCTGCAGCCCGGCAATCCCGGTGCGATAGAACAATTTGCCCGCGACATGGCTGAGGAAACCGCCAGAGAGATACTGGCCAAAGGTCGGAAAAACGTGTTCTGCCGCGCGGCGACGGTCATTGGGATCAAGGTGAAAGGCCTTGAAGGTGGTTAACGGTCCGCTGTCGGACGGGGCGGGGGCCAGGGCCTCTATCGGGCGCACGCGCGCGCAAAGGCAATCGTCGGGCAGGGCCGTCAATTGCTGATCCAACGGCGTGGCGGGCCACAGGAATTCATCGACATCAATATGGGCCAGCCAATCGACCTCGACCCGGCGGTTATAGGCGTGGCGGGCATTCACGAATTGCCGGGATTGATGTTTGTCGGGCCGCCCCTTGCGTTTGGCCCACCAGGTGTCGTCGCAGGCGACAACCTTGATCTTGGGATGCGCCTTGAGCTGGTCAAAGACCATCTGTTCCGGCGCGTCGAGATACAGGTATAGCCGATGCGCCCCACGATCGAGATGGTAGGCCGCAAAATTCAGGATGTCGCGGGCCGGAGCCTTGATCGTCGACACAATGCCCCAGGTGGTCATGCGACGCCCGTGGCAACAGTGTCGGGGGCAAAGATGTCCCTGACTTGTGCGTCCAGATCCAGTGGATGGGTGAACAACATCCCATGCGCCGCAAGCTGGTTGCGAAGGGTCGGGTGATCGGCGCAAACCTCGTCAAAGAAGTGGCGCAAACCATCCTCGCCTTCGGTTTCCAATATGAAATCAAGCACATCGCCCAGACGCATCGCATTGTCATCTTCTGGCTTGCGATACGAACCTTTGTTCAGACGAAACACCACCCGGTCCCGAAAATGGTCGAAGCCGGAGGTGTGGAAATGTGCCAGCTTCATCTTGGGCAGCTCGGCTTCATTGCCGACAGCGGCCCCGTTCAGACGCAGACCGTGAATGCCCAATCGGGCATCTGGAATCCGGGTGCGGGCAAATACCTTGCCGCTGGTATGGCTGATGAAACCACCGGTCAGATAGGCGCCATAATTTGGGTAGATCACTGACAGCACGCTGCGTTTTTGCCCGGCCTGACGGTGGGTGTTCTTGAAATGTCGTGGCAGGCCATCGGTTGGCGGCAAAAGCTCCACCGGACGTATCCGGGCCTGGGCGCTGGCGTCGGTGACAAACCGCAAACTGCGCGCGACGTCGCCCTCGGCAATCAGAAATTCATCGACATCCACATGCGCCAGCCAGTCATGGGCACAGGCGCGATAGGCGCGGGTGGCATTATGGGCCTGGCGCAGTTGATGCGCCTCGGGGCGGGGTTTGTCGACCGCTTGCCAATAAGCCGGATCGCAACGGGTGATCCGGACCTGTGGATGGGCGGTCAACAGATCGGGCAGGGGGTCGTCGGCGGCGTCGAGATAGATCTCGATCCCGGCGGCACCAAGCGCAAGGTAATGCGCCACAAACCGCAGGATATCATCCGCAGCGGCATTGGTGGTACAGACCACGCCCCAGGTTGGCATAGGCCCGCGTCGCGGCGGGACATGTGGCACCGGGGCGGTGACCTTTCGCTCTTTTGGGGTGTCTTTTTCGGCCGTTTTGGCCGTGTCGCGCCGTTCCTTGCGTTTGCGCATGGTGCGGAACCGGCGAAAAACCGTGCGCGGATCATGCACCAACAGGTTCAAAATATGTCGCGCCAGCGGGCGCAGAACGTCGTCTTCGCCCGCATCCAGCCACAACCGGCCCAGCATGTTCACATCCAGCCCACCGGCCGTCAGGTGGAAACCATCCATTTCCATCGGCAGCGGCCCGCGGTCTTTACCCTTGAGAGGAAAGGGGCGGGTCGCCGGATAACCGGAGTAGCGTCGTTCACTCTCATAGAGTTTCATCGTGCCAAACAGCACGGTCATTGCCTGGCCGATACGGCGCTGAACCTCGGTGGCGCCATGGTCGCCAAATGTCGTCAGGGCAGAGACCAGCCAGCGCTGGTCCAGATGGGTCAACAGATGATCGGGTTCCTCGGCCCACATGCGGTGGAACAGCGCGGCTGTTTGCGGCGGCTGATCGCGTTTGCGCAGATGGGCAATCAGCAGCCCGTGCAAGGCGCAGAATTCACTTTTGCCAGCCAGCTCCTCGCGGAGTTCCAGGGTCTTGCGCCGGTTAGAGGAATGCACCGGACCATCGCGCACCGGATCGGCGGCGGGGGCGGGAATCAACGATGCAATCCAGGGCGCGAAATCCACGTCCAACGGCGGCAGGAATTCCCCCCGCGAGAATGTCAGCGGTTCGCGCCGCCCCTCCATCTGTTCCAACATGCCGTCAATTCCGCCCGGATAGGTCGGCTTGGTGTCGGATTTCGGCGCATCATTCATAAAGCAACCTTGCCGGATTTACCGGGCGCTGGCAATGAGATGGGTCATTCCACAAGTACGGCGTCGCTTAGCCGGAACAACTGTAGTGTTTCCGGGGATTCGTTAAATTCCAGTTGACCGCGCAGGGTAATTTCCGCGAATTCCGTCAAATCGGGCAATGCGCGTTTCGCCATGACCTCAAGCACCGGGCCATAGCCGCCA
The DNA here is from genome assembly GCF_030548265.1 of Marinovum sp. 2_MG-2023. Lineage (NCBI taxonomy): Bacteria > Pseudomonadati > Pseudomonadota > Alphaproteobacteria > Rhodobacterales > Roseobacteraceae > Marinovum > Marinovum sp. 2_MG-2023. The sequence goes on from NZ_JAUOSD010000003.1 coordinate 8,526, forward strand.
TTGCCGCAAAACGGGCAATCCGCCGGGTCTTCGACCAAAAGGAATTCACGGATCTCGCCCTGGGCAATCACCGGGACGAAAAACCCGGTGATTTCAAAATCCTTGGCCGCCTCGCGCAGCGGATCGGGAATGGTCTTTTCCACCCGCCAACTGTCGCCGGTAATGATTTCCTTGAACTCTGCGGTATTCAACAATTGCCATGCGGCATCCGGATCATTGGCCCAAGCCGCAAACGGCATGGCGCAGGTCAGGGCAATTGGCAAAATTCGGCGCATGGGTCAGACCATCATTTCCTTGGTGGCACTCAATTTCACGTCCGGGTAATCCCGTTCGATCCTGTCGATATCCCACTGCAATCGGGTCAAATATACAATATCCCCATCGTTGTCATGGGCGATATGTTGCTTGTTGGCGTTGGTGAACTTGTCCAGCGCGGCGGCGGGGCCGGTGACCCACCGGGCAGAGGTGAACTGCGATTGCTCGAAGCGGACGGGCAATCCGTATTCCATCTCGATCCGGCTGGCGAGCACCTCGAACTGCAAGGCGCCGACAACGCCGACGATGAAACCGGACCCGATGGAGGGTTTAAAGACCTTGGCCGCGCCTTCTTCGGCGAATTGCATCAATGCCTTTTCCAGATGTTTCGCCTTCATCGGATCGCCCGCGCGCACCCCTTGAAGCAATTCGGGCGCAAAAGACGGGATGCCGGACACGCGCAGCGCCTCGCCCTCGGTCAGGGTATCGCCGATGCGCAACTGGCCGTGGTTGGGAATACCGATGATGTCACCGGCCCAGGCCTCTTCGGCCAGTTCCCGGTCAGACGCCAGAAACAACACCGGATTGGCAATCGCCATCGGTTTCTTGGTGCGCACATGGGTCAGTTTCATGCCGCGTTTGAAATGCCCCGACGCCATGCGGACAAAGGCCACCCGGTCGCGGTGCTTGGGGTCCATGTTCGCCTGCACTTTGAAGACAAAGCCGGAAACGTTTGTTTCTTCAGGGGAAATTTCCCGCGGATTGGCGCGCTGCGGCTGGGGTTCAGGCCCGTATTGGCCGATGCCCTCCATCAATTCCTTCACACCGAAAGAGTTGATGGCAGACCCGAACCAGATCGGGGTCATATGCCCCTCAAGCACCGCTTGTGGGTCCAGCTTTGGCAGCAATTCGCGCGCCATTTCGACTTCTTCCAAAAACGTCTCAAGCAATTCGGCAGGGACGTGTTCCGCAAGAAGCGGGTCTTCCAGCCCCTTGATTTCAATGGATTCTGCGACCTTGTTGCGGTCGGCCCGATCCATCAATTCCAACCGGTCGTTGATCAGATCATAACAGCCGACAAAATCACGGCCCAAACCGATCGGCCAGCTGGCCGGGGTGACGTCAATCGCCAGATTTTCCTGAATTTCGTCGATGATCTCAAACGTATCGCGGCTTTCGCGGTCCATCTTGTTACAGAACGTCAAAATAGGAAGGTCACGTAACCGACAGACTTCAAACAGTTTTTGCGTCTGGCTTTCCACGCCCTTCGCCCCGTCGATCACCATCACGGCCGCGTCCACCGCCGTGAGCGTGCGATAGGTATCTTCCGAAAAATCCGAGTGGCCGGGAGTATCGACAAGATTGAAGCGGAAGGTTTTGTAATCAAACGACATTGCCGAGGCCGAGACCGAAATGCCGCGATCTTTTTCCATCTGCATGAAGTCCGATCGCGTGCGACGTGCCTCGCCTTTGGCGCGCACCTGTCCCGCCATCTGAATCGCGCCACCATAGAGAAGAAATTTCTCGGTCAGCGTCGTCTTGCCCGCATCCGGGTGCGAGATGATGGCAAAGGTCCGTCGCCGGGCGATTTCCGGCGGCAATTGGGGGCGGTTTGATGAAGCGTCCAGCATGTCGCGCGTATAGGCAGACAGGCGATGCTTGGCAAGCGGCGCGACGTGGCGAAGACGGCCTGTCAGGGCCGGAAGAGCCGGGTTTTACCGCGAAGAGGCGCGGCGCAAAAGGTCGACGGCATTTGGGGTGCGGGCGATGGTTTCGCTCAACTCGAAATCGGCGCGCAACCGATTGTCATGTTGCGGCAACCCCTGTTCCAGCTCGGCCTCCAGAACGTCGGGCAGCGCCGCGCGGGTGCGCGGATCGACCAGCAAGGTTTCGGCGGCAATGCCTTCGGCGTAAACAATCTGGTGATCATCAAACAGAAGTTGGAAATAATCGACGAACCCGCCTTCGACCCGGCAGACCGTGTCGCCATTGATCAGATGACGGGCTTTGACCATGACCTCTGAGCGCCCTGCGCCCAGATGATCGCGCCGTTGATAGACAAACAGCCGGTGATCGGGGCTGACCAGCAAATCTTCGGCATTGTGCAATGTGCCGGCCCGGATGCGGATGGGGGCACCTTCGCCGGTGGCACGCAGGGTGGAATGCCCGACCCAACGCAGCGGCTGTGGCCCTGCGTCACGGGTCAGCACCAGATCGCCGGTTGCAAGATCCTCAACCGCTTTTTGCGCCCCGCTGGCCATGGTGATCATGGTACCACGGGTAAAGGACACACAGGCCACCTCGGCAAATCGCCGTTCCGGCACGTCGGAATCGATGCCGATGACACGGTAATCGGTCTTGGAATACAGCGGACCCAGGGGCAGGCCGTAAATCGCGGCAATCAGCCCAAGCTCATCCACCTCGACCAGCACGATCAGATCAACGGTGTCGCCGTCATTGCCCATGAAGGTGATGCAGCAATCTATGTGCATCATATGTCCCGGCGTCCCAAGGCCGGAAGGATCGGCCAATTGCAACTCACGCTTGCCGGTTTGTTGCACCAGAAGTTTCTGTTGTGTCGCCGAATCGCCCAGGTGATAGACGTCGTCATGCTGAAGCTCTTCGGCGTGATGCAGCACATCGCCAAGGTTCGCCCCATCGACAACTTTCAGATCTTCCGCCTGAAACACCATCAGGGTCTGGGTCAAACCGCGTGCCATGCATTTACTCCAACTGACCGCCGAGGCGGATAAAAAACTTCTCGGGCAGGGCTTACTATCCGGGCGTAATGTGGCACCACTGCGATCAGGGTCGGGCAATTTCCCGGCGGGTCCGTTCGCCGCCCATGGCGTCCCGGGGCCAGAATACGTCAGAACAGCCGTCGTGTAAAACAAGGAGAGATGTCATGGATTTGGGAATTGCCGGCAAGAAAGCAGTTGTATGTGCCGCGTCCAAGGGGCTTGGCCGTGGATGTGCCATGGCTTTGGCCGAGGCAGGGGTGAACCTTGTCATCAATGCCCGTGGGGCAGAGGCGCTGGAAGAGACCGCAGCCGCCATTCGTGCCGCCCATGGCGTCGAGGTCACAGCGGTGGCCGCTGACATCACCACAGAAGAAGGCCGGGCCAAGGTTCTGGCGGCGGCCGGGGATGTTGACATTCTGGTCAACAATGCGGGCGGCCCGCCTCCCGGCATGTGGCAGGATTGGGATCGCGACGATTTCATCAAGGCGCTGGATGGCAATATGCTCAGCCCGATTGCGATGATCCAGGCCTTGGTGCCGGCCATGATGGAACGCGGCTGGGGCCGGGTGGTCAACATCACCTCACAGTCGGTCAAGGCCCCGATTCCGGTGCTGGGCCTGTCGAATTCCGCCCGCGCGGGGTTGACCGGTTTTGTTGCGGGCACGTCGCGGCAGGTGGCTGGCAGTGGCGTCACCATCAACAATATCCTGCCCGGCATCCATGCCACGGACCGCGCCAAATCCCTCGACGAAGGTGTGTCCAAACAACAGGGCATCACCCCGGATCAGGCCAAGGCACAGCGCTGCGAATCCATTCCGGTCGGACGTTATGGCACGCCCGAGGAATTCGGCGCGACCTGTGCGTTTCTCTGTTCGCAATATGCCGGGTTCATCGTCGGCCAGAACGTGCTTCTGGACGGTGGCGGCGTGAACACCACCCTATAAGGACGGCCCGATGACCGAGGCATTCTCGCTGCGCGATCATTTGTTCAATCCAGACTCCCTTGGCCATTTGGCCGGGGAGTATTCCGCCGGGCTGCCGGGGTTTGATCGCCAGATGTTTCTGGATCGGGTGCTGCCGCAGCTGCCTGATCTGGAGTTGATGCAACGGCTGGAGGCGATCGCCGACGGGATCGAAGCACAGCTTGCACCGGACTTTCCGACCATGGCGGATCAGCTGGAGGCCGCGATGCCGCCGGAGCTGGACCCGGATTTGCGCGACGATGACTTTGGCCGGTTTATCCATGCGGTGCCGGGCATTCTTGCGGTGCGTCACGGGCTGGAGTATCATCGCGACCGGGCGCTTGATCTTCTGCATGTCGCGACCAAACGCTTTTCGATGGAATTCTATATCCGACCTTTCCTGAACCGGTGGCCGGAAGAGACGCTGGCCCGCCTGCATCTTTGGGCCGGGGACGAGAATTATCATGTGCGCCGGTTGGTCAGCGAAGGCACCCGGCCGAAACTACCCTGGGCCAAGGCCATTACGCTGGATCCACTGGTGCCAATGGATCTGTTGGACCGGTTGCATGCCGATCCAACGCGATATGTGACGCGGTCGGTGGCCAACCATCTGAACGACATTGCGAAAATTGCGCCTGATCCTGTGGTGGATCTGTTGGCCGACTGGCAGCGCCGGGGCCATCAGACCCCCCGCGAGCTGGACTGGATGACCCGCCATGGGCTGCGCACCCTGATCAAACAGGGGCATGTCGGCGCGCTGGGGCATCTTGGATACCGCAGCGATGTAACGATCGAGACCAAGCTGAAGCTGACCACACCAAGGATTTCCAAGGGCGATCCCCTGGGCTTTTCGGTGACGCTCTCTGCGGCAGAGCCGCTGCCGGTTCTGGTGGACTACGTGATCTGGTTTCGCAAATCCGATGGCAAATCGGCACCCAAGGTGTTCAAGCTGAAACAGGCCAAGGTGACACCGGGCACGCCATTGACACTCTCCAAGATCCACAAGCTGAAATGGGATGCGACCACATTTCGGCTTTTCCCCGGCGTCCAACGCATTGGCATTCAGGTCAATGGCAGGGTGCTGGCCGAGGCCGACTTTACCCTGTTGGGCTGACAGCAAGCTCGCGGCGCTTCACGTTCACGTAAGTGAGGCCATCGTGACTTTGGCCAGACCGAATGGGCTGCTATGGGCGGTGGATCACTCGGAGTTATACAATGCAACCACTTGTCCTTACCGGCCTTTTTGGCCTGATTGCGCTTGGCTGTCTCGCCGTTGCGCCCCGCCGCGCAAGCGTCGAAGGCTTCTTTGGCGGCGCCGATGCCACAGGTCGGGCCCCGGGGCTTTGGGTCCTGGTCCTCAGCCAGGTGACCACCTGGATTTTTGCCCGGTCGCTGATGAATGCTGCCATCCTCGGTTATTTTTACGGAATTTGGGGGGTGCTGGCCTATACCGCCTATTACGGTTCATTCCTGACCGGCGGGTTGATCGTGGATCGGCTGCGCGGGGCGGGGCAAGGATCGGTGCAGGATTGGTTGGCGCATCAGTTCGGTTCGGTGGGGAGCCTGGGATACAACGCCGTGGTGGCGCTGCGGCTATTGTCCGAGGTCTTTGCAAATCTGCTGGTCGTCGGCCTGATATTCGGCGCGTTGCTGCCCGAGGTGCCCGGCGGCGGCCCCATAGCAATGGTGGCCTTGGCGCTGATCGGTCTTGCCTATAGCGCCTGGGGCGGGCTGAGCGCCGCGCTGCGCACCGATGTGTTGCAGATGCTGGTCTTTCTGGCGGTGTTTGGCGCGGCATTTCTTGCCCTGATCCTGATGCCGGGATTTGACCCGATGGCCGTGCTGACCGCGCCGGGCACCGCTGGCGGATACAACGGCAAAATCCTGCTGCTGGTGGCCTTTCTGCAGGTGTTTTCCTACCCCGCACATGACCCGGTGATGATGGATCGCGGGTTTCTGGCGGACCGCGCCACCACCCGGGCCAGTTTTCTGCACGCCTTCTGGATTTCGGCGCTTTGCATTTTTGCCTTCGGATTGTTCGGCATTCAGGCCTCGCTGGATGGGGCCAAATACGAGGGCGAGTTGATCGGAACCTGGGCGGTGATGTTCCCGCCGTGGCTCTTTGGTGCGCTGATCCTGTCGCTGCTGATCAGCGCCCTCAGCACGCTGGATTCTGCCTTGTCCAGCGCGGCACGGCTTGTGGTTGAGGAACTGCGCCTTGCGCCGCGCAGCATGGCGGGCGGTCGGGTCGCGATGGTGGTGTTCATGGGGCTGGGGCTCTTGCTGACCTTCTGGGGCAATCAGACGCTGTTCGACGCGGTGGCGGTCAGCGGCACGGCCAGCATGTTTCTGACCCCGGTTCTGCTGGTTGGCTTGCTGATGCGCCGTGCGATTGCGCCCTGGGCATATGCTGTCAGCCTTGCCGCTGCGGTCAGTGGCGCGCTGGTGTACCTGCTGCGGGCAAGCGGTTGGGCGGCGGCGTTGCTGCCGGAGGGGCATAAATACGAACAACTGCTGGTGATCTGTGTCGCGGTGCTGGCGGTGGGGTTCGCGGCCTGCCTTGCGGGCATGCGTCGCAGGATCTGAACCTTGCGGCCCGGGACGGGGGTTGCTATCTGCCCCACATTCCGATTGTTTTGATCGGGAAAACTGCAAGAGGCCGAATTGCCCCCCGTCACCGCCCCCCCCAGGTTGGAAATCCGCAATCTTATCCGCGATTTCGATGGTCGCCGGGTGGTGGATGACGTGTCATTGCAGATTCAACCGGGGCAGGTGACCTGCCTGCTTGGCCCGTCCGGGTGCGGCAAATCCACAACCCTGCGGATGATCGCCGGGGTTGATATGCAGGACGCGGGCGAAATTTTTGTCGATGGCAAGTTGATCTGTGACACGGTTTTCCGCCTCCCGCCTGAGCGGCGCTCGATCGGGTTGATGTTTCAGGATTTCGCGCTGTTTCCGCACCTGAGTGTGGGGCGCAATGTGGCCTTTGGTCTGCGCGCCAAAGGCGCGGCGGCGCGGGCCCGGGCCGAAGAGATGCTGCAAAAGGTTGGCATGGCGCGCTTCATTGACGCCTATCCCCATGAATTGTCCGGCGGCGAGCAACAGCGCGTCGCGCTGGCCCGTGCCTTGGCGCCGCAGCCCAAGATCATGCTGATGGACGAGCCGTTTTCCGGGCTCGACAATCGGCTGCGCGATGGCATCCGGGACGAAACACTGGCCGTGTTGAAAGAAGAAGACACCGCCGTGCTTCTGGTCACCCATGAACCGGAAGAGGCCATGCGGATGGCCGATGAAATCGCTCTGATGCGTGACGGCAAAATCGTGCAACAGGGCGCGCCCTATAATATCTATCGCTCGCCGGCGGACAAAGCCGCTGTGGCGTTCTTCAGCGATGTGAATGTGATCAATAGCACGGTTCAGGGCGCGCTGGCCGACACACCCTTTGGGCAATTCCTGGCCCCCGGGCTGCCGGATGGGGCCGAGGTGGAAATCGTGTTCCGCCCCCAGCATGTGGGGATTGATTTTGATCGCGCCGGGCAGGGGCCTTTGCCCACCGCCGAACGCGGTATTGCCGCGCGGGGCACGGTGGCGCGGGCGCGGTTCATGGGCAAGGAAAGCCTGGTCGAATTCCGGATGGATCATGACGGATCGACCCTGCGGGCGACGGTGCCGAATGTTTTCCTGCCAAAAATCGACACGCCGCTTTGGCTGACGATCCGGCGTGACCGGTGTTTTGTCTTCCCCAAACTGGGGTAAAGTCCGGCCCTATTGTTGGCGCAGGCGATAGTCGCCGAGGCGTTTTCCGGGTTCATCCACAAACAGACCGGGGACGGCGGTCAGGGTTTCGATCTGATCAATGCGGAAGCTGATGAAATCATCCTGTGTTTCGCTCCAACCGACACAAGCCCAGATCCGGCCCCAGTAGCGCAGTTCAAGCGGGCGCAGCAAATGATTGCTGCCCTCATCCAACGTGATTCGCAGTTTTTGCCGGGCCCGCACGGCGGCGCGAAAGGCGGGCATATGGCGAAAGCCGCGCGCTGCATCTTCGAATGGATAGGCGGCAAAGGCGAATTGCGCGGGCGCTGCGTGATCCTCTGGCAAGAGCGCGTCGATCTTGGCCGCAAGGGCGCGGGCGGCTTCGACCATTTCCGGCACATCGGATTGCCCGACAACCGCAAGCCCAAGATGCAGGGCCTCAAGCTCTGCATCGGTCAGATTGATCGGTGGCAGGGTGATGGCGGCCAGCGCGGAATATCCCAGGCCGCGCTCGCCGATCACCGGCACGCCGCTGTCGATCAATGTGTCCATGTCGCGATAGATCGTGCGGATCGACACCCCCAGATCCTGCGCCAGATCTTCGGCGCGATGCAACGATCCGTCTTTCAAACGCTCCATCAAACGATAGAGCCGGTCCGCCCGTTTCATAGCTGATTCGCCTTTGTGAATTGCCCATTACTGACAATATTCCGACAACTGACAGAATACTGTCAAAATGCGGCCCGGATTGCACGGCGAATTCAGCAATATCAGGTGTTTTGTCGCTTTTCGCAGGGCGGGCAAGGCTTTATGACGGAATGTAACTTGCCTGCCCCGCCGCTGTGGGGCCGAGATCTGGAGACAAAACATGCTGAACAATATCGGCCTTCCCGGCCTTCTGCTGATTGCCGTTGTCGTGCTGGTCCTTTTTGGACGCGGCAAAATTTCTTCGCTGATGGGCGAAGTGGGCAAGGGCATCACCGCCTTCAAAAAGGGCGTCAAGGACAGCACCGAAGAAGAGAAGCTGGACGATATGACCGGCGACACGGCCAAGGACGTGACCCCGGAAGACGAAAAAGACAAGGTCTGATAGATCATGTTTGATCTTGGCTGGACCGAGCTTCTGGTCATCGGAGTTGTGGCGCTGATTGTTGTCGGCCCCAAGGATTTGCCGATGTTGTTCCGCAAGGTCGGGCAATTTGTCGGCAAGGCCAAAGGTATGGCGCGGGAATTCAGCCGGGCCATGAACGACGCCGCGGATGAGGCAGGCGTCGCAGATATCCAAAAGACCATTCGCACCGCCACCAATCCGGTGAAGTCCGCGATGGACGGCGTCAAGGACGCCACCCGCCATATCGCCGACCCGCTTGGCGATGTGAAAGACGGGCTGAAGGACGCCACCAATCTGGGCAATGGCAATGGCAATGCCGATGACGCCGCAGAACGTGCCGAAAAGATCCGCAAAATTCAGGCGAGCACCGCCCGTGCCGCCGCCGAACGCAAACGTCGCGAGGCCGATGAGGCCCTGAAGGCGGCGGAAATCGCAGAGGCCGCAGTCAGCACCCCGCCCGCCGATGATGTGACGGGCACCCCGCCCGCCAAAGACACGAAAGACGCCTGATGAGCCATACGGACGACATCGAAGACAGCTCTGCTCCGCTGATCGAACATCTGGCGGAATTGCGCACGCGGCTGATCCGCTGCGTCGTCTATTTCCTGATTGGCATGGTGATCTGTTTCACCGTCGCCACGCCGATTTTCAACTTTCTCACCGATCCGCTGTGCAAGGTGCTGAGCGAACGCGGGCAGGATTGTGACCTGATCTTCATCTCGCCGCAGGAAGGTTTCTTTGTTGCGATCAAGGTGTCGTTCCTCGGCGGTTTCATCCTGTCGTTTCCGTTTATTGCCAACCAGTTGTGGCGCTTTGTTGCGCCGGGACTTTATAAACAGGAAAAAGGCGCCTTCCTGCCGTTTCTGGTGGCGTCGCCCTTCATGTTCCTGCTTGGGGCGTCGTTTGCGTTCTTTGTGGTCACGCCGCTGGCCTATGACTTCTTCCTTGGGTTCCAGCAATTCGGTGCCGAGGGCGAGGCGGTTGTCGGCGAAGAAGTGAACCAGGGCCTGTCGGTGGTCTTCCAAGGCTCGGCCCAGGAATATCTGAACCTGACGATCAAATTCATTGTCGCCTTTGGCCTGTGTTTCCAATTGCCGGTGCTGCTGACCCTGATGGGCAAGGCCGGTCTGGTCAGCGCCGAAGGTCTGGGCGCGGTGCGCAAATACGCGGTGGTTGCCATTCTGGTGCTGGCCGCATTGGTCACCCCGCCGGATGTGATCACCCAGGTGATCCTGTTCGTCGTGGTCTATGGATTGTACGAAATTTCGATCTTCCTCGTCCGTCGGGTCGAGAAAAAGCGCGAGGCCAAGCTGCGCGAAGAGGGGCTCTGGTTTGAAGACGGTGAAGACGGCGACGATCTGGACGAAGATCCGCTGAAATCCGAATTCACGGACAGCGACGAAGAAGATCCCGGCAAAGTGGACAAAAGCTGATGGCGAACAAGATGTTGAAACGGATTGCCGAGGCTCTGGAACGGATGAGCCCGGCCCCACAGGAGGCCCCGGATTTCTCCGGGGCTGACGCCTTTCTCTGGCATGTCGAGCCGGATCGGCTTCAACCGGTGGAAAATGTGTCGCGGGTTGGTATTGATTTGCTGATCGGTGTGGACCGGTCGCGGGACACGCTGCTGGCCAATACATTGCAATTCGCCCGTGGTCTGCCCGCCAACAATGCCCTGCTTTGGGGCGCGCGCGGCATGGGCAAATCATCTCTGGTCAAGGCGGTCCATGCCGAGGTTCTGCGCCAGGGCACGGCGCTCAAGATCGTTGAATTGCAGCGCGAGGACCTGCCATCGGTGGGCCGTTTGCTGGGCCTGCTGCGTGACCGCAAAGAGCGGTTTGTGCTGTTCTGTGATGATCTGTCGTTCAGCCATGATGACCAGCATTACAAGTCGCTGAAAGCGGTGCTGGATGGCGGGATCGAGGGGCGACCGGACAATGTGGTGTTTTATGCCACGTCCAACCGTCGCCATCTGATGCCGCGTGACATGATTGAAAACGAACGTGCCAGCGCGATCAGCCCGTCTGAGGCGACCGAGGAGAAAGTGTCTCTCTCTGACCGCTTCGGGCTATGGCTGGGCTTTCATCCCTGTACGCAGGATGACTATCTGGCGATGATCCGCGGGTATTGTGATCAATATGGTCTGCTGATTGATGATGAAACCCTGCGCGCCGAAGCCGTCGAATGGCAGGCCACAAGGGGCAGCCGCTCTGGCCGGGTTGCATGGCAATATTTCACGGATCTGGCCGGGCGCCGGGGTGTTCAGATCGGCTGAACCACCCCGACGGGTGTCGTAATGACAGTCTGTCGCGCGATTACAAAGTGCCGCGCGGGGGGCGATCGGTTTTCTTGGTGAATACCATACCGTCTAGAAGTTCCGCCAGATCCGGGCGCGCCGATGGTCCGTTCGAGATCGAGATCAGCAGCAGGCTGCCATCTGGCCGCAGGACAAAGACCCCAGGTTCGGCAAAAGGCGTGTCGGTTTCCGCATCGGACAGCGGTTGGGTCACGTAAACGCCCAAAGCATCCATCTGGTCCCGGCTCAGGTCATAGCCAAGGTCGAACTGCCAGCCGAATTCCGCTTGATCGGCTTCGGCCTTTGCCTTGGGATCGGCCGAGACAACAGCGATGTCAAATCCGGCGTCATACCAGCTCTGGCGCATCTCGTTGAGGATGTTCAGGTATTTCTTGCACCGCGGGCAATGTTTGCCGCGATAGACCACCAGCAGGGTCCAGTTTTCGCCAGTGGTGCTGTCGCCTGAGCCGCCGACAGTGATGTCACCACCGCCCAGGCGGGGAAACGACATTTGCGACAGGATTTGACCGGCAACGGGTTTGGGTGTGGGCATTTAGAGTGACCTCGAAGGATTAGGGATGCGCCATCGGCGCGGTGCTAGCGAACGTAGGGCAAGGGGTCGACGCTTTCAAACCCTTCGCGCACTTCGAAATGCACATATGCGGGATCACCGGCGGCCACTTTGCCAAGGGTCTGGCCCCGGCTGACGGTTTGGTCCTTTTTGACCGCGATATCCGACACATTGGCATAGACGGTCAGGACGTTGTTGGCGTGTTTCACCACGACAATCGGCACCTGATCGGCATTGGCGGTAATGGCGGCAACTGTGCCGACCTCGGCGGCCTTGACCGGCGCGCCTGCGGTGGCGGCAATGTCGATGCCATCGTTGCGGCCCTTGGCATATTCACGGATCACCGACCCGGTGACCGGCATCAACATGCGTGCGGTCGATTTGGAGGCCTGTGTCTGTTCCTTGCCCAGATTGGGAGAGGTCGGTGCAGCCACCGGCGTTGCCGCGGCGACCGGGGTCTCATCCGGCAATGGCTGCGAGGCGCTTGGCGGGGTCGGGGTCGGAGACCCCTGGCCCGGTGCCGTGCCAATATCATCCGTGCGGGCCAGGCTGGCGGTGGGAATCAACAGGTGCTGGCCTTCGCGGACATTGAATTCGCGGTCCAGCCCGTTCCAATCGGCCAAGGCCCGCACCGACACATTATAAAGCCGGGCAATGGTAAAGGCGGTTTCGCCGCGCTCTACCTTGTGGCGGACGGGTTCGGTGCCGGTCTGCGTCTGCACCGGCGGAAGTTCGCTTGTTTGCACCGGCGTGGCCTCAGCCGAGTCAATGGCGCGTCCGGCCACCTCGGTTATATCGACCTGACCGGCCGGTTGGATCGTGCCCCCGGCAGGTTCATCGACCTTGTACGGCAGTGCAATGATTTCACCGGCGCGCAGGGTGTCGTCCGGTTTCATGCCGTTGAACCGGGCCAGATCAGCGACATTCATCCCGATCCGTGTGGCCAGCCCGCCCAGCGTGTCGCCGCGCTGTGCCACCGCAACCTGGTAGTTGGGATAGGAAATTATGCCACGACTGTCGGGGCTTGGCCGATTTGCCGTTGCATTGCGTGCCGCTTCGGAGGTGTCAAACCGGCTGTCGCCAATCTTGCCGCGCAGGTCGAAATCATTCGGCAATTGTTCGCAGGCAGCGATAAATGCCAGCGCAGAACCTGCCACAAACAGGTGAAACCGGGGCGGAGTAAACCACATCTCGAGATCCTCAAAATTCTTCCGGTTGCCCCGGATAGTCAGATTACCTGTTTTATACACATATCATGTGTCGCGCCCAAGCCCTTCGACCAGTGGCACAAAGCGAACGGCGCGCAATTCATCATAATGCAGCCCGTCTTCGGTGCGGCGCACACGAATCAGGTGTTGCACAGCATCAGATTGCCCGACGGGCACCACCATCACCCCGCCAATACGCAGCTGCGCCAGCAGGGGGCCGGGGGGGTCTTCGGCGGCGGCGGTGACAATGATGCGATCAAACGGCGCCTGATCCGGCAACCCGAAAGAGCCGTCAGCGGTAAACGCCGTGACATTGGCCAGGTCCAGCCGGTCGAAAATGGCACGCGCGCCCTGGACCAGCCGTTTGTGACGGTCAACGGTGTAAACCCGCCGCGCCAGATGGCTGAGGATCGCGGCCTGATAGCCCGAGCCGGTGCCAACCTCCAGCACGGTGTCACGTGGTTGGATGTCCAATGCCTGGGTCATCAAGGCCACAACCGATGGCTGGCTGATGGTCTGGCCACAGGCGATGGGCAGTGGCATGTCCTCGTAGGCGCGATCGGAAAATATGCCTTGGATGAAATCCGCGCGGTCAATGCGTTCCATCGCGGTCAGGACGCGTTTGTCGGTCACGCCCTTGGAGCGCAGCGCATATAGAAACTGCATCTTTCGTTCCGCGTCCGCGCTCATGCCAATGCGCCTTTCAGCGCCGCCAGCGCATCCGGGGCCGTCAGATCGGCGCGCATCGGCGTGACCGAGGTGTAGCCGGCAAGATTGACCTCGGCGTCGCTGTCGGCGTCGGCGGCCGCACGTTGATCGCCGCCCCGTATCCACTGAAATCGGCGTCCGGTGGGTGATGTCTGTGCCTCGCAGCTAAAGACGGTATTATGGCGCCGCCCTTGGTGGGCCACGCGGAGCCCCTTGACCTCCGCCGCCGGGATCGCCGGAAAGTTGATGTTATAGAACAGCTTGTAGCTGGCGTTATTTTCCAGATCGGCATCCAGTATCCGCCGCAGCGTTTCGGCACCATGCTGGCGGGCGGCCTCAAACGGGTCGGCGAGATCGCGATTTCCGGGGCCATAATATTGCGACAATGCCATGGCGGTCAGACCTTGCAATGCGGCCTCCATCGCGCCGCCCAGCGTGCCGGAATACAGCGCGTTTTCCGCCGAATTATTGCCCCGGTTCACCCCCGACAACACAAGGTCCGGCGGGCCGTCGCACATCACGTCATGCAGGCCGACTAGCACACAATCGGCCGGGCTGCCCTCGGCGGCGAAACGGCGCTCGCTCATCTGGCTGACCATGAAGGGGCGGGAATAGGAAATGCAATGCGCCACACCGGATTGTTCAAACGCCGGTGCCACGGTCCAGACCTCGCCATCGGGGCCGGCAAGCTCTGTGGCGATCTCGTGCAGAACCTTCAGCCCCGGCGCATTGATGCCGTCGTCATTGGTGATGAGAATGCGCATGATGTCCCCTGAATGCCTAGGCTCTGCTTAGTGGAGCAGGCGCGCAGGGGCAAGCGACGCCCGGGGAATTGCAACGGGATTGCGGCGGGTCGTGGCAGGGCGGAACCACTGATCGCCCGCCTTGCCGAAATTCTTAGCGCAGTGCCAACAGGGCCAGCACCTTGGCCGCTTCGTCATGCGGGTTGGCCAGGTCGTCGCGGTCCTGTCCGGGGAAAAACCGGGCGCGGGTGCCGCTGGCCATCTGTGCCGGTTCGACGATGTGAACCTTGGGGCCGATCTGGGTGGTTTCCGCCTTCCAGCTGCGCGCCAATGCAATCTGGGCTGCCTTGGTCGCGCCATAGGAGGCAAAGAATTTCTGCCCGGCGCGGGGATCGTCAAAAAACACGGCCTGGCCATCGGTGCCCAAAAGCGGCGCGATAAAGGGGATCAACCGGCCCATGGCGGTCACATTGACCTCGATGCTTTTTTGCCAGTCTTTCATGTCCAGGTGATTGGCCGGGGTCAGCGGCGCGGCATGGATGGCTGTGTGACACCACAGATCCAGCTTGCCCCAGCGATCATGAATGGATCGGCAGAGCTGGGCCATCGCGGCCTCTGTGGTGATGTCCATCGGCGCCAAGGTTGCGCTATGACCGGCGGCCTGAATCCGGTCGTCCAGATCCTCGAGCCCGCCGGTGGTGCGGGCCACGGCGATCACATGATGGGTCGGGGCCAATGCTTCGGCCAGTGCGGCGCCAAGCCCACGCGAGGCACCAGTGATAAGGACGGTTTTTTCTGTCATGACTGCGGTTTGCTGCGGTTCTGCGCCAAGGTCAAGCCAAGGTGCCGGTAGCAAGCGCGGATTTGCGTATTTTGAAAGAGAAGAAGCGCCGGGGTGTGTGGCCGCAGCGGTGGGCGGCGGCCAGAGCCAGGCCGCGGCCCGCCGGGGTCACGATCCGGGAATGGTCAGTTTCAACCCGCGGCCATTGCGGGACAGGAACATCTCGCCATCGCGGATTGCGGTGACTTCGCCGCCATTGATCCGGGCGCCCACCGCCACAGTATCCACGCCGCCAAAGCCGTTGCGCAGAATCGCTTTGGGGCCCTTGGGGGTGGTTATCGTGCCCAGGAGCACGGTCTCGCGCAGGGGCAAAGCGCCCTGTTGGGTTGCGGCGGCTTCGGTTTCTGGTGTGATGTCGATTGTTTGTGCCATTTGGCGGTTCCCCGGATGTCTCGGCTATCGCTTGGCCTTGGTGGCCAACGGCGATGCTGCAGCGCGGCATGTACTGACATCTACGCTGGGACGTAAGAGGGGCGCGAAATCTCGGCAAAAAGGTGCTGTCTTTGCCGGGGTAACGGCAGATTGCAGCCGAATGCGGCGCTCGGTCACAGGGGAGTGGGGGGGATCGGCCACGGCGGTCGGCGGTCATCGTCGTCCGCCGAGGAGTTGTGAAGGTCTGCCTATTCAGCAGCCTTCATTTCAAAGCCCTTTTCGATCATATCGGCCGGGGTCACCGGGTATTCACCCGAGAAACACGCATCGCAATATTGCGGGCTGCTGTTTTTGCGGCCTTTGGCTTCGCCGACGGCACGATACAACCCGTCGAGCGAGATGAACTTCAGGCTATCGACCGACAGATGGTCGCGCATTTCTTCTTCGCTCATGGTGGCGGCCAGCAGCTTTTCCCGTTGCGGCGTATCCACGCCGTAAAAACAGGGCCAGGCTGTCGGCGGCGAGGCGATGCGGAAATGCACCTCGGCCGCACCGGCATCCAGAATCATTTCGCGGATCTTGCGCGATGTGGTGCCGCGCACCACCGAATCGTCCACCAGAATGACCCGTTTGCCTTTGATCAGCGCGCGGTTGACGTTCAGCTTCAGCCGAACCCCCATGTTTCGGATCTGTTCGGTCGGTTCAATAAAGGTCCGGCCCATATACTGGTTGCGGATGATGCCCATGCCAAAGGGAATGCCGGATTCGTGGGCGAACCCGATGGCCGCCGGCGTGCCGCTGTCGGGGACCGGGCAGACGAGATCAGCCTCAACCGGGGCTTCGCGTGCCAGTTCAACACCGATCTGGCGGCGGGTTTCATAGACCGACCGCCCGCCGAGGATCGAATCAGGGCGCGAGAAATACACATGCTCAAAGACGCAGAAGCGCGATTTGGCTTGGGCGAAGGGGCGGTGCGATGTGACCTCGCCATCTTCGATGACAACCATTTCGCCCGGCTCGACCTCGCGGACCAATTCGGCACCAATGATGTCCAGCGCGCAGGTTTCCGAGCTGAGTGCATAGCCGCCATCGGCAATCTTGCCCAGCACCAGCGGGCGCACACCCAATGGATCGCGCACGCCTATCAGTTTTGTCCGGGTCATGGCGACAATCGAAAACGCGCCTTCGACCCGCCGCAGCGCATCCTGCATCCGTTCCGGCACCCGGCGTTGCAACGACCGCGCCATCAGATGAATGATGCATTCGCTGTCAGACGAGCTTTGGAAAATCGAACCACGTTCGATCAGCTCGCGCTTCAGCGCGTCAGCGTTGGTGATATTGCCATTATGGGCAATCGCCGCGCCGCCCATTGAGAATTCGCCAAAGAATGGCTGAACATCGCGGATCGCGGTCTGACCTTTCGATCCCGACGTCGAATAGCGCACATGGCCAATCGCCAGTGACCCCGGCAGGGTCTCCATCAGCGATTGTTTGGTGAAATTGTCGCGCACATAGCCGAACCGGCGGGCCGAGTTGAAACCGTGGTCGGGGTGGTGGGACACGATTCCGCCCGCCTCCTGTCCACGGTGTTGCAGGGCATGCAGGCCAAGCGCGACGAAATTGGCGGCGTCGGTTACACCGACAACTCCAAAAACGCCGCATTCCTCGCGCAGTTTATCATCATCAAAAGGATGAGCAGGGGGCATCAAGGCATCAGCCAAGGGGCAGCTCCGATTCCGTGGAAGAATTGATGCCCTACTTAGTCCTTTGTGCCGGGTATGTCACGGATCTATGACATATCTTTTTGCATTGCAGCATGGTTGCAATTTTAAGGGGGCGTTTCGGAGGGGATTTAAGCCTTAGATTGCGGAGCTGTGCCCGCAGCGAAGATGCCGCCGATATTTGACATCCGGGCTGTGTGGCGTGCGGGCAGGGTGGGGCGCAGCGCAGGGGGGCTTTGCCGCAAAGTGCAACTCTTGCGAATGTCGCGCGGTGCGGGCGTCTTTCGGCAAAAGCGCCTTCGCCATGTGATGCATCAGTATGGGGGCAGTGGCGAAGGAGGCACGCCGCATCTTGCTGCGGCATGCGCTCGAATCGGTCAATCACATCGTCTTGTCAGGGGGACCGGCCTTTGAGGTTCTGAAACCGGCGGCCGGCCTCTGGTGTGTCGGCTTATTCTGTCGGCGCGTCGCAGCTGCCAACCAGTTGCTCGTATTGCGCCGTGACCCAACCCAAAGCCTGCTCCGGGTTCTGCTCTTCGATGGAGGTTGTCATCCGGCCAAAGACCGCAGCAGAGCGGCTGTCGTCGATCATGGCGATGTCCTGGCTGGTGATCACGGTGTCATAGACAAAGAACGCGATGGCCACCAAAAGGATGCCACGTGCGACGCCGAACAGGAACCCAAGCCCCTGATCCAGCCCGCCAAGCGCCGAGCGCTGTACAATGGACGAAAACAGCGGCGTGAACAGCGACACAATCACCAACGCGGCAGCAAAAACCGTGGCAAAGGCAGTGATCATGCTCAATTCACAGCTGTCGCGGATAAAGTCGCCAATGACCGGGATTTCCTTGACCAGGGGATCAACCTGCGGGGCAAATATGAAGGCCAGGATCGCGGCGGCGACCCATCCGGCAATGGCCATCGCTTCGCGGACGAGCCCGCGTGAATACGCCAACAAGGCAGACAACACGATGACGATGCCGACAATCCCGTCTACCAGTGTAAAACCGTCCATGTCCTGCCCTTTACTGCCCTAGGTGGATGCCTATCCGGCACCGAATGTTTCGCCGACAAAAGCGGTCAGATCGGACATCCGGTTCAGCGTCAGCCCGGCACTCCCCGACATCTTGCCGCCTTCTGGCACGATCGCGGACGTAAAACCAAGTTTAGCCGCTTCTTTCAACCTGTTTTCGCTCTGCCCTACCGGGCGAAGCGCGCCAGACAGGCTTATTTCCCCAAAAACAACAGTTTCCGGCGGCAATGCCGCATCTTCACGCGCGGAAAGAAGGGCGGCTGCGACCGCCAGATCGGCCGCGGGTTCGGTGACTTTCATCCCGCCAGCCACGTTCAGGTACACATCGAGCCCGGCAAAGGGGATTCCACAGCGCGCTTCGAGCACCGCGAGAATCATCGCAAGGCGCGATCCGTCCCAGCCGACAACACTGCGGCGCGCCTGGGCATGGGGGGTGGGCGCAACCAGCGCCTGCATTTCGACCAGCACGGGCCGTGTGCCTTCGATGCCGGAAAACACCACCGATCCTGGCGCCGGCGTGCCACGTTCCGACAGGAACAGCGCCGAGGGGTTGGTGACCTCCTGAAGGCCCGCACCGGTCATTTCAAATACGCCGATTTCTTCCGCCGGTCCGAACCGGTTTTTGACCGCGCGCAGAATGCGGAACTGGTGGCCGCGCTCGCCTTCGAAATAGAGTACGGTATCGACCATATGTTCGACCACGCGGGGGCCGGCGATCTGGCCATCCTTGGTGACATGGCCCACCAGTATGACCGACATGCCCTTGCGTTTGGCAAAGCTGGTAAGCTCATGCGCGGCGGCGCGCACTTGTGACACGCTGCCGGGGGCGCTGCCGACATTGTCGGCCCACATGGTTTGAATCGAATCGATAATCGCCAGTTGCGGCTTTTCCTGTTCCAGCGTTGTCAGGATATCGCGCAGATTGGTTTCGGCCCCCAATTGCACATTGGCCTGGGTCAGCCCCAGACGCCGGGCGCGCATCCGCACCTGTGCGCTGGCCTCTTCGCCGGAAATATAGACGGTTTTCAGACCGCTATCGGCAAACCGCGCGGCGGCCTGCAACAATAGCGTGGATTTGCCAATGCCGGGGTCGCCGCCGACAAGGATCGCGCTGGCAGGCACCAGCCCGCCGCCCAGTACGCGATCCAGCTCGTCCATGCCGGAATGGGTGCGCGGCGGCGGCGCTTCGTCGCTGGCCAGATCCGACAGCACCACCGCGCGACCGCGCGACTGGCCCAGCGATTTGCCCGCTGGCCCCGTGGAAATACCGGCATCTTCGGAAATCGTGTTCCATTCGCCGCATGCCTCGCATCTGCCGGACCATTTGGTCGTGACATTGCCGCAGGCCGCGCAGGAAAAATTCTTGGTTTTCGCCATGGCCCAAGCTCTGCCTGATTGTCCGCCTTTTGCCAAGCGGGGAAACCGGCTGTCGGGCGGTCAGGGCGCAGTTTATTCGGCGGCTTGCGGATAGGGCAGCCCGAATTGCGGCGGGCGCACGGGCGACTTTTTCGAAGCGTCCATTGGTGTTGCCTTATGCTCGGCGGCGTTCATTTCCGGCAATGCATCGTCCAGCATGTCGCGCAGACGGCGGATTTCGGACCGCGCCACATCTTCCTCCAGCTCGACACGCATCGACCAATTGTGAATGTCATTGGCGATGATCTTGGCCTCTTCCAGCCGTTCCTGAAACAAATCAATCTCTTGTTGGCGCTGGGTTAGAAATGCGCGGGCGCGATCGACCTTTTCGGTGGAATAGGTTGCCGCCATATCGCGGCTGATTACCCCCATTTGCGCGGCCACTTCCAACACATCCGGCTCTAGCGATGACAGGTCGGGGTGGTGGCGCAAATAGGCAATACGTTCGCGCACGGCATCAAATTCCGACGCCAATTTGAAGGCGCCATCGCGGTCGGCGCGATGCACGGCATCATAGGCGCGGGCAATATCCTTCATATTCACCGAAAACCGCCGGTGCGATGTTTCGAGCGCCAGAATACGGCGGTTGGCCGGCAAAAAGACCGCCAAGCCGAAAATCAGCACCGCCATGGCGGTTTGCACCATCCAGCCGGCCTCGATCGTTGGGGCGGCACCGAATTTCAGCGGAAAGACCAACCATTCGGCCCAGCCAAGGGCACAGGCCAGACAATAGGCCAGCAGCCCAACCCCAAGAATGGTAAAGAGGGTCGAATACAGAACTTGAAACACCATGGCGGCAAACCGCCAGGCAACACTCAATTGGCGCATGCAATCCCCCAGACGGATGTTTGAAAACAGCCAATAAATTATGCCCAGTGCCGCTGTTCTGACCTAGGGGAATTTAATCAGACTTTAATCTTTTCCGATTTGACGTGAGATTTGTGTCGGATCGTCACGTTTCGTGAAGATTGCGCAGGCAATTGATGCCAGAATGCAGACAGTAAACAGATAAAGACCCCATTGTGTCTCTATACGGCCGACCCCGATTCCCTTGACCACCGTGATATAAAGCGCGATCAGGAAAATATCGGCCATGGCAAGTTTGCCCAGCACCGCCAAAGCGGGCAACAGGCGGCGATCCGCCAATCCGAAATGCACCAATGCCAGGCCAATGGTTTTCACATAGGGCGCAAACAGCGCAAAAACCGTCACCACCAGCGCCAGGATCACATCACTGGACCAAAGCGCCTGCAACCCTGTGATCACGCTGATCTGTTCCAGACCAAAAAGCGGCAATAACCCCGCCTGCATCAATGGCGCAAACCACGCAATCGGGAACAGGATCAATAGGGACAGGTTAAGCCAGCGCATGTCGCTCTCCGATCGGCGGGACGTGCCGGAATGGCATCAGAAATACCGCGTCCAGCCCCAAAGCCCGACCAGCGCCGCGATCAGACACATATGTGCCAGGTCCAGCCATTTCCATGCCCGCCCCGGCAAAAAGGCCGACACCAGCAAGGGCAGCGACGCCGCCAGCGGCAGGGCCATACCGCCGTGATACTTGGTCACCAGGGAGGCATATTGCGGCAACGGCCCGGTATAGAGGTTCAGCACCGCCGGCCCAAAATGCGCCGCGATCCCAAGCAGGGCGATCACCGCCGACAGCCCCGCCAGAATGCGTGCGTTTGCGGGACCGGCCCAGACACGGCACACGGCCAGCATGAACAGGATCGGCAAATACAAACCGCTTTGCAGCCCCAGCAGCGCCAGCACCGCGGGCGAGGGCTGTAGGAAGCCGCTCATCTGACCGCTTCAATCGGGCCTTCGGCGCGGCCATGAATGAATTGTTGCAGGTAAGGGTCTGATGCGGCGTCCATTTCGCCAATTGGGCCTTCCCATTGGATCACCCCGTCGTGCAGCATCGCCACCCGGTCGGCGATGGTGCGCACCGATGTCATGTCATGGGTGATTGTCATGGTGGTCGCGCCCATTTCGGTCACGATCTCGCGGATCAATTCGTTGATCACCCCGGCCATGATCGGATCAAGCCCGGTGGTCGGCTCGTCAAAAAAGATGATTTCGGGGTCCGCCGCAATCGCACGCGCCAGCCCGACACGTTTCTGCATGCCGCCCGACAATTCCGATGGAAACAGATCCGCCACATCAGGTTTCAGCCCGACACGGCGCAGCTTTTCAATCGCAATATCGCGCGCCTCGGCCTTGGGGCGTTTCAATGCGCCGCGCAACAGACGAAAGGCCACGTTCTGCCAGACCGGCAGGCTGTCAAACAGCGCGCCACCCTGAAACAACATGCCGAAGCGGGCCAAAAACGCATCGCGGTCGCCCTGATGTACATCCTGGCCGTCGACCTCGATCTGGCCTTTGTCCGGTTCCACCAGCCCCAGAACCGATTTGATTGTCACGGATTTCCCGGTGCCCGATCCGCCGATGATCACCATCGACTGGCCTTTGGGCACATGCAGGGTCACGCCGCGCAGAACCTGTTTGCGGCCAAAGGATTTATGCACATCTGTCAGCCGGATCATGCCGCGAAAAACACCTCTGTCAGAATGTAATTTGCAGCAAATATCATCACCGATGACGCCACAACCGCGCCCTTGGTCGCGCGGCCCACACCCTGGGCACCGCGCCCGGAATGCATGCCGAAGTAACAGCCGCAAAGCGCGACGATAAAGCCGAACACAGCGCCCTTGATCAGACCAGAGGTCACGTCCCAAAGTTCAAGAAAGTCGACCGTGTTCTTCAGATAGACCGCTGCATTGAAATCCAGCCGCGTGACCCCAACCAGATAACCGCCGAAAATGCCGATACTGTCGCCCACAGCCACAAGAAGCGGCACCGCCAACGTTGCGGCCAGCACCCGTGGCACGGTCAGATATTTCATCGGATGGGTGGACAATGTGACCAGCG
This sequence comes from Marinovum sp. 2_MG-2023, assembly GCF_030548265.1. Lineage (NCBI taxonomy): Bacteria > Pseudomonadati > Pseudomonadota > Alphaproteobacteria > Rhodobacterales > Roseobacteraceae > Marinovum > Marinovum sp. 2_MG-2023. Next base: position 31,191 of record NZ_JAUOSD010000003.1, read on the forward strand.
CGTCGATCTGTTCGGTGACTTTCATGGTGCCGATTTCGGCGGCAATGGACGAGGCGACCCGCGCCGCCACCATCAAACCGCCCAGAACCGGGCCCAATTCGCGCACCATGCCGATGGCAACAATGGAGGGCACGGCGAATTCGGCCTGAAATCTTGCGCCGCCGGAATAGATCTGAAGCGCCAGCGCGCCGCCCGTGAACAGCGCCGTCATGCCCACCACCGGCAGGGACAGCCAGCCGATCTGGATCAGAGCCTGACCAAATTCGCGCCAATACCACGGCGGGCGAAACACATGTGTCACCGCATGAAAGGCAAAGATCGCCATTTGGCCGACCGTTGCAAGGATCGACAACACATTGCGCCCCAGCGCCGCGAGAGGGGAAAAAATCAGCGTCATTCGCCGCGATACACCCGTGATAAACGCCCACCGCGCAATGCGGTCAGAACCTCGTAGCCGATCGTTTTGTCCCAATCGGCGACCGTATCAATGGATTGATGGCGACCCAGAAGTTCCAGCGTGTCGGGCACGTGACGGAGGTCCGTCACATCCACACCGATCAGGTCCATCGAAACCCGACCGACCACCGGACAGCGGATGTCGTCGGCATAAAGGCTGGCACGCGGGGCAATCGCCCGGCGGAGCCCGTCGGCGTAGCCTGCGGATATCGTGGCAATCCGGCTGTCGCGTTCGGCGATAAACGCGTTGCCATAGCCGACGCTTTCCCCAGCGGCCACTTCGCGGACCTGAATAACCGGAATGTCCAGATTGACCACCGGCGCGGCGTCGACAAATGGCAACCCACCATAAAGCCCGATGCCGGGACGGGTCAGGTCGAAATGATAGTCGGGCCCCAACAGGATACCGCCGGTTGCGGCCAGGGATCTTGGCACCTCGATGCCGTCGGTCATGTCGCGAAAGGTCTGCAATTGCTGTGCATTCATCGGATGATCCGGGGTGTCGGAACAGGCCAGATGGCTCATCACCAGCACCGGGTTCTGGGCCAGTGCAATGTCGCGCAGCGCGGCCCATTCGGCGGGTTCCATGCCGAGACGGTTCATTCCGGTGTCGAGCTGGATGCCAAATGGCGCGCCGGGCAGGGCCTCTACATGGCGCAGCATCTGGTCGATATTGTTGATCATCGGCGTCAGGGCGAGATCATGCACCATATCGGTGTCCCCCGGCATATGGCCGGAAAAGACATAGATTTCCGGCCCCGGTCCCAGCGCTTCACGCAGGGCGGCGCCTTCTTCTGCCAGGGCCACAAAAAACCGCCGCGCGCCTTCGCGGGCCAGGGCACGCGCCACACGCGACACGCCCAACCCATAGCCATCGGCCTTGACCACCGCAGCCGTTTCGCCCGCAGACAGTGCATTCAGGTTGCGCCAGTTGCTGCGCAACGCTTCCAAATCAATTGTCAGTTTCGCCTGTGCCATATGCGCTTAGTCATACTGACGCTGGCAGAGGTCAAGGGGGAATTGGTCGCGGTTGGTGACATCCGCGAAACCCCGCGTGTTCCATTCGGGGCCCGGCCCCGATTTGCCGCTGTCTGGCGCGAAGCGGACTTGCCCTGCCGCCCCGCGCCATTGCCTGCCTCCGGCTCGATTATCGCTAGAAACTGACGCCGTCGTCCTGTTGCCAGGACTTGGCCAGATTGCCAAATCGGGTGAATTGCGCCTCAAAGCTCAGCTCGACCGTGCCGATCGGCCCGTGACGTTGCTTGCCGATGATCACCTCGGCCTTGGCATGCAGGCGCGACATCGCCTCTTGCCATTCGGCGATCTTGTCGAGCTCGTGATCGCCGGGCTTTTCACGCTCTTTGTAATATTCCTCGCGGAACACGAACATCACCACGTCGGCATCCTGTTCGATGGTGCCCGATTCCCGCAGATCCGAAAGCTGTGGCCGTTTATCATCGCGGTTTTCCACCTGACGCGACAGCTGGGACAGGGCGATCACCGGGATGTTCAATTCCTTGGCAATGGCCTTGAGACCCATCGAGATTTCGCCAATCTCCTGCACCCGGTTTTCGGCGGTGCCGCGCACCAGCTGAAGATAGTCGACGATCAAAAGATCAAGCCCGTGCGTACGTTTCAGCCGCCTTGCGCGGGCCGCCAATTGCGCAATCGGAATGGCGGCGGTGTCGTCGATATAAAGCGGGCAGGCCTCCAGCGCCTTGGCCGCTTCGACAAAGCGACGGAACTCGACCTCGTCCATGTCACCCTGACGGATCTTGTGCGACGACACTTCGGATGCTTCGGCAAGGATACGACCGGCAAGCTGCTCCGCCGACATCTCGAGCGAGAAGAAGCCCACCACGCCGCCGTCAATCGCGCCTTCGCTGCCATCCGGTTTGGTGCCGCGTTTGTATGCCTTGGCGACATTGAACGCGATGTTGGTCGCGAGCGAGGTTTTGCCCATCGACGGGCGACCGGCAAGGATCAAAAGGTCAGACGGGTGCAGCCCGCCCAGTTTCTTGTCCATATCCACCAGCCCGGTCGACACGCCGGCCAACCCACCCTCACGCTGATAGGCGGCATTGGCCACGTTGACCGCATCGGTGACCGCCTTGAGAAAGGATTGAAAACCGCTGTCTGTCTGGCCCTGTTCGGCCAGTTTGTAGAGCTGTTGTTCGGCTTCGACAATTTGTTCGCGGGGTTCGTTGCTGACGTCGACCCGCGCCGCCTTGGCCGCAATGTCGCGCCCCAGTCCAATCAGATCACGGCGCACCGCCAGATCATAGATCATCTGGGCATAGTCACGCACCGCAAAGGCGCTGACCGCCGCACCGGCCAGCCGCACCAGATAGGCCGCGCCGCCAAGTTCCTGAAGACCTTCGTCGTCCTCCATGAATGCCTTGAGCGTCACCGGAGAGGCGAGGTTGTTCTTGGCAATCCGCGCGGCGGCGATTTCATAGATCCGGGCATGAACCGGGTCATAGAAATGCTGCGGCCGGATGATCGAGGCAACCCGGTCATAGATGTCATTGTTGGTCAGGATAGCACCCAGAAGCTGCTGTTCCGCCTCGATGGAATGCGGCATGGTGTCTTCGGCCTGAATTTCCACGCCTGTAGGATTGATCGCCGCGATCTCGTTCATTGCTCTGCTCTTGGTTTGTCCCGCTGAGCGTCCGTTTTAGCCAAACCAGAGGGCCCGATCCATCTGGATAACCCTGTGGATATTCCGCAGGGATAAAAGGCCAGCCCGTGCGCCGCGAGGGGTTGCTTTGGCCGATATGGTAGCCGATGGTAGATCATATGCCAAATGTTGTTTGATGGCGGGATTCGTTTTCGACTTGTCCCCAGCTATCCACAGGTGGATTTATTTCTTGTTTGCTTCCTGCCACTTACGGGGATCGTTGAGGAAGGTCTCCACCTCAGCCAGGGTTTCGGGGCTGAAATTGGCCTGGGCCCGGGCCTCGGTCAGGACATCCCACCATGTGCAAAGATGGTGCAATTGCACGCCATGATCGCCAAGGGTTTTGCGGGTCTCGGGGAAGATGTCGTAATAGAAGATCACCGCCGTATGGCCACAGGTCGCGCCGGTTTCGCGGATGGCGTCAACAAAGCTGAGCTTGGAGCCGCCATCGGTGGTCAGATCTTCGACCAGAAGCACACGATCGCCTTCGCCCATCACGCCCTCGATGCGGGCATTCCGGCCATAACCTTTGGGTTTCTTGCGCACATAGGTCATCGGCAGCGCCAGCCGTTCCGCCATCAGCGCCGCAAAGGGAATGCCCGCGGTTTCGCCGCCGGCAATATTGTCAAAAGCTTCGAAGCCTGCGTCGCGCATCACGGTCACCGCCATGAAATCCATCAGGGTTGCGCGAATACGCGGAAAGGAAATCAGCTTGCGACAGTCGATATAGCTGGGCGAGGGCAGGCCGGAGGCCAGGGTATAGGGGGTTTCCGTGTTGAAATTCACCGCACCGATTTCGAGCAGCATCCGGGCGGTCAAACGGGCGATTTCATCTTTGGCGGGATAGGTCGAGGGGATCATGGGATGTCCTTATGCGGGCGCTGTTCGAAAAGAGTTTCATGCCTCCGGCGGGGATATTTTTGGCCAGATGAAAGCCTAGCTCACCTGCCAATGCACCGGGAAACCGGGGTCGAAGACGGTCACAGGGCCATCTTCGCAGGCGATTTTTTCGGGAAATGTCACGGGCGCGCCTTTGGTCAGGGTCAAGGTGGCCTCGTTCACCGGTAAGCCATAAAACGCAGGCCCGTTGCGCGAGGCAAAGGCCTCGAGCTTGTCGAGGGCACCGTCTTCTTCGAAGACATGGGCCAGCAGGGACATGGTGTTGGTGGCGGTGAAACAGCCGGCGCAGCCGCAGGCGTTTTCCTTGAGCGGGTCGATATGTGGTGCGCTGTCCGTGCCCAGGAAAAAGCGGGAATCGCCCGATGTGGCGGCGGCGCGCAGGGCAAGGCGGTGTTCCTCGCGTTTGGCGACGGGCAGGCAGTAGTAATGCGGTTTGATGCCACCGACCAGGATATGGTTGCGGTTGATGATCAGGTGATGCGTGGTGATTGTCGCGCCGAGGTCGCGATCATGCGCCTTGACATAATCGACGCCGTTCGCGGTGGTGATATGTTCCATTACCACCCGCAGGCCGGGCGTGGCGCGGCGGATCGGGTCCAGCACGCGGTCGATGAACACCGCCTCGCGGTCAAAGATGTCGATGTCGGCATCAACCACTTCGCCATGGACGCAGAGTGGGCAGCCGATCTCGGCCATACGCTCCAGCACCGGGCGGACCTTGTCGAAATTGGCGACGCCGCTGGCGGAATTGGTGGTGGCGCCCGCGGGGTACAGCTTGACCGAGGTGATCAGCCCGCTGGCATGGGCGGCGGCCAGATCGTCGGGATCGGTCGCTTCGGTCAGATAGAGGGTCATCAGCGGGGTGAAGTCCGCGCCCTTTGGCAGGGCGGCAAGGATGCGATCCCGATAGGCGATTGCATCTTTGGCGGTGACCACCGGCGGCACCAGATTGGGCATGACAATGGCCCGCGCGAAGTGGCGGCTGGTTTCGGGCAGGACGGCACGCAGCATTGCGCCATCGCGCAGGTGCAGGTGCCAATCGTCGGGGCGGCGGATGGTGAGGGTCTGGGTCATGGCCCTCGCTTACAACAGCGCGTGCGCCGCGACCAGAGGGCAGGCCGCTGTCGCGCCTGTCTTAACCGGCTTTTTTGCGACCTGCTTGCAATTCTTCCAATCGGCGGCGGAAACGCGGGGCGGATTGGCGGCCAACAACAAAGCGGCACAATTGTTCCGCCAGCTTGTCACGGCCATTGCGATCCAGTGCGGACAGCAGGTTGCGCAGATAGGGCGGATGGTCGCGCCGCGCCCGCATCAGCTGATAAAATGACTGTGGGGTCAAATCCCCGGTTCCGACCAGGGTCAACAGCCGGTCCAGCACCGCCATTTCCAACAAGTCGCTTTGGATGGTGTCGCCGATGTTCGGCACCGGCAGCAGGGTGGTTTGCGGACCATGAAACAGCGCGGCATGCATGGCGTCCAGATCTTCGCGCGGGTCATAGATGACAAACACCTTGTCCGCGGCCTGACACATTTCGGGGGCGTATCCATAGCGGCTGGTGAAATCCAGCGCCCGCAGATCGGCAAACCGATCATCCCAGCCGGTCAGGCGCGGGTTCAAGGTGGCCTGGGGTTGGATCGACAGCACAGTCGCCCCCGGTGACGCGACCGAAAACGCCGCCGCCGCATAGCCGCAAGGTCCGGCGCCGTAAAAGATCACCTGATCGAATTCGTCAAAGAATCCATCGTCGGTCAGCTCATCAAAAAAGGTATAGACCTCTTTGGCGCGGAACCATGTTTCGCCATCACAGATCACCCCGAGGTGTGACCAGCCATTGCTGCGCACCATATCCCATCCTAGGGGTTGCGCGCTTTTGGACAGGGCCTGAATACCCTGGCAGCTTTCGAAGGTGACAAGCAGGGTGTCGCCTTCTTCGACAAAACCGGCGGCGTGTTTTGGCCCAAGCGGGGCATAGAACCCTTCTTCGCGGGTGACGTGTTTCAGCGCGGAAAACCATTTTGCCTTTGGCAAATTGGTCATGGGCGTGTCGAGCGTGGTGACTGTGTCCTGCATTTCGGTATCCTCGGGTCGCACTGATACATAGCGCTTTTTTCAAAGTTAACCGGGAAATTAGGCGAAATTTGGAAGGTTGACCGAAGAATAAAGGCGATTTGCTGACGATTTCAACATTATGACCCTGGATAGAGGCGCTGCGCCGGGGGCCGCAAACCGGGATCAGCGCCGGGCGAGACCGCGCCGGGCATGGGCGATCAGTGCGGCGGCAGTCTCTTTGCCCAGGGGGGTCGAGGACGGGGTCATCAACAAACGGCCAAACAGGGCGCGCATGGGTTCGGCTTCGACCAGCTCCAGAAATCGCTGTTTGCGCCATGCCACCGCATCGTGATGCAGTTTTGCCAGGACCGGGTCAGCGGCCAGGGCGGCGCGTTCTTGTGCCACCTCGGGCGACACTGCGGCGATGCTGGTGTCGATGTCCGTATTGAAATTGCGTTCGGCCCAGTAATCCAGGCCCAGATCCTGTTTGGCGTGCACCGCACGGCCGCGCGCCGATTTCAACACATAGCTTTCCATCGCGCCAAGCGCGTAATGGTTAAGCTGCGCCAAGTCGTAATGGGATTGCCCCAAGGGCGAAAACACCCGCTTTTCATGCGTGTTGAGGTCAAGTGTCCGCCCCGCACCGTCATACCAATGCACATCCTCGGCCCGATCCTCGCGGAGACCACGCGGCCGATGCACGCCCAATTGTCGAAAACAGCCATCGTTGCGGAACAACGTCTTGAACATCTGGGCGCGCCAGGGCCATTGCATGATTTCCGGCGCGGCGCGGGTGAACATTTCGGTCACCGGTGTGTCGCGATAGGCCACTTCGCCGGCATTGCCGAACAGCCGCCAGGTCAGGGTGATGGCGCTGGCCGCGGGCAGGGCGGTGATCAGATCGTCCAGCCGGTGGTCGCCGACGTGAATGTTGACATATTCGTCAATGTCCAGCGCCATGAGCCAATCGGCCTGCCGCACGGCTTTGGTCTTGCCCGCCAATTTCAAACCGGCGAACTGAATACCGCCTTTGTCATAGGGGCCGTTGTTTCGGATGTGGGTGACGCCGCCAATTTCGGCCAGACGGTCGGCCATGGTGTCGGTGCCATCCGAACACCCATTGGAACAGATCACCACATGGTCAAATCCAACCGCGCGGTGATGTGCCAACCAATCGAGCAGGAAGGCGGCCTCATCGCGAATACAAAGAACGGCTGTGGCGCGCATATGCCCCCCCGGCATCAGGTTTCCATGTCCAGGGCCAGCGCATAAGCCGCGCGCTCGACCTCATTCAGCTTCAGCTTGATCGCCTGCTGATACAGGTCTTCGAATTCCGGGTTGGCATGAAGCTCTGCGGCCTTGGCCAAATGCCAGTCCAGCGCCGCCCGATGCTGTTGGCCCAGGACGGGATCCGCCAACAGCCGGTCGTATTCGGCCCGAAGACGCGGCACATTGCGTTTGATCGTAATGTCGCGGGCATCATTCCAATCCATGCGAATCCAGTAGTTCAGCCCGATAGAGCGATCCACATGCAGCGCGCGACCCCGTTGCCGTTTGATCAGATAGCTTTCTGCCGAGCGCAGCGCATAATGGTTCAGCTGCAAAAGATCATAGCCGATGGTGCGTTTCGAATTGCGCCAGCCGTTTTTCTTTACCTCGTCCCCCATCGGTTGACCCGAGCCATTGACCCAATGCACGCCCTCGGCCTTCTCTGGTATCAACTTGTTCGGGCGGTGGCAGGACAGTTTTTGATAGGCTCCGATATTGCGCACCATGGTTTTGAACCCCCAGGCGGTATGGGGTTTCGGGCAATATTTCGGGGCGCAGCTTTCGAATTGGTCGATGACAAACCGATCGTCCAGACGGGCCACACCGTCATGGCCAAACATCCGCCAGGTCATCGCGATATTGGTGGCATCCGGCACCCGGTCCAGAAAATCCTGCAATGTACCATTGCCGCAGCGGACATTGATGAACTCATCCACGTCAATATGGATGATCCAATCCGCGTTTTCGATCACCGGTTCCTTCAGGGATTGGTTCAGCGCAGATTGCTGCGGTGATTTCCCGGACCAATCGTTGTTCTTGCGGTGTTGCAGGATGCCCAGATCCTGAAGCCGGGTCAGGATTTCGTCGGTCCCGTCGGTACAATCGTTGGTGTAGATCAAGAAGTTGTCGACGCCGATGGCCCGGTGATAGGCAACCCATTCCAGAATATAGGGCCCTTCGTTTTTCATGCATCCGACAATGACATTGCCACTGCTGCCGGGGGGCAAAACACGTGGCGGCACCGGGGTATAAGCAGCGGCGGCAAGGCCTTCGTCACTGCGCCCCAGACGGTTGTGCGGCGCAAAGGGGCTGCCCTGAAGGTGAATGAATTTCTCTTTGGCCAGATCGGGCATGATCCGGGCGGCCTGTTCCGACAGGCCCGGAATGTGGCCCGGAATGTGACCGGGAGTATTGCCGTTGGCGGACTTGGACGTCGCTGCGCGCGCCTCGGTCGTGGCACGTTCGATGCGCGGCATCGCAGTCAACAGATACTGAGTGGCCCGATACCCGCGGCTGGTTGCGACCTCTTGCCAGGGGGGCAGGGGCGGATCAGGCGCAAATACCGCGGCAAGGTCGGCCCGGTCCCTGGCCAGAAGCTGTAGATCATCGGCAAACCGTTGGGAAATGGCGGCCAAGGATCCCGGTTCGTGCACCGCGCTTGGCGCGCCGGGCACACGCAATTCCCCCAGAAGTTTCTTCCACAATTGTCGCGGCACCACATGATCCTTGCGGGCCAAAAGCCGGGTCAGAACATCGTTGAACTGCCGCGCCCGCGCCAGCCATTCGGCGGCGGGCGCCTGCGGCTGCGGGATGGTCTCGGCTTTGCCAATCTGGTCATCAATGTCAAAGCAGGCGCGGATTTCATCAACGACCCCGGCGCCGGCAAAGGCCGCAAGGTCCAATGGGCGAAACTCAAAACTGCCTGCGCCAAACACCCGCTCCCAATGGGCGCGCAACCCTTGATAATCCAGCCAGGGCGGCGCGATCTGGGTCTCCGGGAAAATCCCGGCCTCGGGGGTGCTTTCGGGCGCGGTGGTCAGCGCCGAGGCCCACCAATCGGGGCGCGCGGCATGTTGCAATTCAAGCGCCAGCGGGCGCAAGCGCCCATCGCCGATCTGTGCCGCATAATGGCGCAAAAGCATCCGTGCGGGGCATTCCACATGGGCAATCACCGAAATCTGATCCGAGATCGGCGCCAACATGGCGCGCAGCCGCTCCACCTCGGATTGTCGCAAAAGCGAGGTGCCAAATTGATGCGCCGACAGGATCAGATGTTCGACCGACTGCGCCGACACCTCTTTTTGCAGGGCCAATGCGACCTCTTTGCGCAGCGCGGCCTGTTGGTCCGGCGCGCCGTACCCGCGATTGAACCGCAGCGCATCCACCCGGTCAGGATCGCTGGCCGCCATGAACAACCGGGTGTGGTTTTTCGCCCCGGGAGAGCGCGCAAACAACACGCCACGCCCCTGCAATTGCCGCCGCTTGTCATTCAACACCTGTTGAATGCGGCTGCTGGCCCAGAGGTCCGGCCCGATATGCAGGCTGATCTTCATGGGTGCAAATCCTCGACTGGTGGGTGTTTCACCGGGTTGACGTTGGTTCGGCCCCACCACGGCAATTCCCGGCCAAGGAACGCGCCGATCTGTGCCGCCGCGTCGGGGTTGGCCACATCATACAGCAGGAAGTCCGAAGCGCCGGCGAAAAACCGGTCGAGCGCCGCATAATGCCCGGTGATCCATGTCACACGTTCCTGGGTGGTCACGCCATAGCCCGCCGGCAGACCGGGAATGTCGGCTGCGGGAATGCGTTCGGTGCCCAGGTTCGACCAGCGCAACATGCTGTGGGAAATGTCCGCCGGCGCGCGCCAGGAGGCCAGGAACCGCGCACCTGGATGGTGGCGGCGGATCGCGTCAATCAAGCCGAAATCAAACTGTGGCCAGATCGACTTTTCCCCGCGCAGGGCGTTGACCTCGGCAAAGGCGTCGAATTCGTCCAGCCCGGTCAGCGGATCCCCCTGCAGGAAATAGCCATCATACATCATCTGACCGACAAACCGACCATGCAGGTCGGTGTTGTCGGTTTGGCGCGGGCGAATGCGGTGGTCCGCCACATGCAGCCCCGCCTTGCGCAGGGCCCGCGCCAGCGTGGTCGTGCCGGATTTCGGCAGGCCAAGGTTGATGACACGCAACCGGCTCATAGGGGCAACACCGGGCTGTCGCCAATGGCGCGGCGCAGATCGCCTTCGCCCGGCGGCAGGACGGGCAATGCCCGCAATTGCGCCTGCATTTCGCGGTACTCGGGCTCAGTCAAAAGCCTGTCGCGCCGTGCCTGATGCAGCTGCACAGCAGTGTCATGCATCGTGGCAACGCCCGGCAATGCCTTCAACGCGGCAATCTCTGCCTGAACCTTGGGCAGCATCCGCAGGATTGAGCGATCCTCCCAGGCGTCATCATTGCGTTCCCGCCAATATGTATCGTCGAAATCGCGGTTTTCGCGGTTCACATCACCACGGTCGTTCTTGACCAGATAGCTGTCAAGCGAGCGCAGGGCATAATGGTTCAAACTCGCAAATCCCCGCGCCCCGGCAGCGGGAAATTTCCGGATCCGCCGCTTGTTTGCAGCGATCAAAAAGGCCTCGGGCACCGCGCGCCCGGCGCCATCCTTCCAAACCGGATAGGACGCGCGCGGCCGGTCCGTTTTGAAAAACGGGCGATGGGCGCCGTAATATTGCAGCGGAAAATCGCGCCGGATCAGCGTCTTGACTTCGATCGCGGTTTCCGCGCACCACAAATCGGGATTGTGGCCCCGGGTGAATTGCCCAATCACCGGCGCATCAACAAATGCGTCAACGCCGTCATTGGCCATGAATTGAAAGGTGACGGAAATCGCCTGCGGATCGCCACAGGCGGCAATCAACGCCGGAATGCTGTGATCGCCGACATGAATGTTCAAAAACTCATCCACATCCGCCACCCAAAGCCAATCCGCCGCGCGCACAATATCCTGACGACGCGCGTCTTTCAGCGCCTCCATCTGATAATTGCGCCCCTCGGCCGGGTTGGGCAAATGGCGGACAATGCCGTGATCCGTCAATAGATCCAGCAGCCGGTCGGTCGCATCCGTACAATCATTGGAATAAAACAGATGGTCGCTCACGCCGATCACCCGATTGTAGGCAATCCATTCCAGCAGGAACGGGCCCTCGTTCTTTACACATGTCACAGCGGTTATGCGCATGCGGCATGGCCTCCACCCGTATCGTTTGCCCTTGTCATTTTAGCCCCGTGATCGCGATTGTCCTGCGCGATACTGCCGCCTCTTTGTTACTTTTTTCGAAAGACTCGCATTTTGCCGGGCTTGCGTCAATTGCGCCGCCACCGGGCATGGCTCTGCGACTGTGCTCGCCTTGGGGTCCGCGACCTTGGTCGCCTTGACCTTGTGGTTTTGCCCTGTAGCTTTCGACGCAATCAGGAGGATCCCCATGGCCGAGACGCCCGCAAATATCGACAGCGTTCAGACGATGCTGGCCCGCCAGAATTATGTCTGCGGCCGGGCCTTGGCCACTGTGGCCTTTCTGGCGCTGAAACTGGGCAAACCGCTTTTTCTTGAGGGCGAGCCCGGCACCGGCAAGACCGAAATCGCCAAGGCGATTGCCGCCGGTCTGGGCCGCCGATTGATCCGCCTGCAATGTTACGAAGGTCTGGATGCCTCCTCGGCGGTCTATGAATGGAACTTCCCGGCCCAGATGGTGGCAATCCGAACCGCCGAGGCCGCGGGCCAGGCCGACCGTGACCTGCTGAAAACCGAATTGTTCGGCCCAGACTATCTGATCGAACGCCCGCTGTTGGACGCCATGCGCCCGGATGCCAGCGGCGCGCCGGTGTTGTTGATCGACGAGTTGGACCGCACCGATGAACCGTTCGAGGCCTTTCTGCTCGAAGCGTTGAGCGATTTTCAGGTCACAATCCCGGAAATGGGCACGATCAAGGCGCCAGAGCCCCCAATCGTCATTCTGACCTCGAACCGCACCCGCGAAGTGCATGACGCGCTGAAACGCCGCTGTCTCTACCACTGGGTGGATTACCCCGATTTCGACCGCGAGATGGATATCCTGCACGCCCGCGTCCCCGAAGCGGCCGCGACCCTCAGCCGTGAGGTCGTCGCCTTTGTGCAACGGCTGCGCACCGAAGATCTGTTCAAACGCCCCGGCGTGGCGGAAACCATCGACTGGGCCAAATGCCTTTTGGCGTTGGATGTGATCGCGCTGTCGCCCCAGGTCATCTCCGACACGCTCGGCGCATTGCTGAAATACCAGGACGATATCGCCCGTCTGCAAGGCTCCGAGGCCAAACGCATTCTGGATGAAGTCAAAGCCGCCGTAGAACCGGCCTGATGTGTTCCGGGGCCCGCCCTTCTTCTGTTCCTAAATATCCCGGGGGTCCGGGGGCAGCGCCCCCGAAATCAACATATGCCTGAATATGCGCCGCTTGATCTGCCAGACACCCCGCGCCTGACGGATAATATCACCCATTTCGCCCGCGCCCTGCGCAAGGCCGGTCTGCCCATTGGCCCGGGCCGGGTGATCGAGGCCATTCGCGCGGTCGCCGCCACCGGGTTCACCGATCGGCGCGATTTCTACTGGACGCTGCACGCCTGTTTCGTCAACAAACCGGAACAACGCGCGGTCTTTGCTCAGGTTTTCCGGCTTTATTGGCGCGACCCACAGTTTATGGAACACATGATGTCGCTGCTTCTGCCCTCCATGCGGGGTGTGCAGGAAGAACGCAGCGCCAAAGCTGCGGAAAAACGCGCCGCCGAGGCGCTTTTGGACGGCGCCGATCTGCCCAATCCCGAAGAGGACCATGGGTCCGATGAGGACCAGCAAATCGAAATTGACGCCACGTTGACCATGTCCGCCACCGAAAAGCTGCGCCAGCTCGATTTCGAACAAATGAGCACTGCGGAAATGGCCCGTGCGAAACGGATGCTGGCCCGGCTCTCTTTGCCTGTGCCACCAATCAAGTCGCGCCGCAGCCGTGCCAGCCACGTCGGCCACGCCTATGATACCCGCAAGACGCTGCGCGATGCCATGCGTCAGGGCGGGCAGATTACCGACATCGCGCTGAAAAAGCCGCGCATTCGCTGGCCCAATCTGGTGGTGATTTGCGATATTTCCGGCTCGATGAGCACCTATTCCCGCACCATCCTGCATTTCCTGCATGCGGTGGCCAATGAAAAGGGCGCGGGCTGGGCCCGTGTCCATGCCTTTACCTTTGGCACCCGGCTGACCAATATCACCCGCCTGTTGGCGACCCGCGATGTGGATGCCGCCCTTGCTGCTGCGGGCGCTCAGGCCCAGGATTGGGAGGGCGGCACGCGGATCGGTCAATGCCTGCAGGATTTCAACCGCGATTGGTCGCGCCGTGTCATGGGGCAGGGGGCGGTGACGCTGTTGATCACCGATGGGCTCGACCGGGGGGATCTTGCGACGCTGGACAAGGCGATGGAACGCCTGCATCTGTCCTCACGCCACCTGATATGGATCAATCCGTTGCTGCGCTGGGACGGGTTTGCCGCCAAGGCCCAGGGCATTCGCACCATGTTGCCACATGTCGATACGTTCCGCGCCGGGCACAGCATCGAAAGCCTGGAGGCGCTGGCCGATGCGATTTCCCGCCCGCATGATCCTGGCGAAAAGGCGCGGTTGCTGGCCGAAATGCGGTGATGGACGTGATGGCGGCCTTTGGTGCCTATAACGCCAGCGCCGTTGTCGACTTGATTTCCTCCATCGACAAAAGCGCCGTTACATTGTGGACCTTCACCTCTGATATCAGCGCCTGATAAAAGGTGTCATAGGCGCGTGCATTGGTGACCCGCACCTTGAGGATATAGTCGATATCCCCCGCAAGCCGATGCGCCTCCTGCACCTCCGGGCGCTCTTGCAAGGCCTTTAGAAACGCCGCCTGCCAGCTGGCATCATGTTCCGAGGTGCGGATCAGGACAAAGAAACAAGCCTCAAATCCCAGCTTCTCGGCATCAAGCTGCACGGTCTGATTTCCGATGATCCCGGCCTCGCGCAATTTGCGAATACGGTTCCAGACCGGGGTCTTGGATGACCCGACAGCCTTGGCGATTTCGTCCAGCGACCGGCTGGCATCTTCCTGCAGGGCTTTGAGGATTTTCCGGTCCGTGTCGTCAATCCGTGCCATGCATTCGGCCTTTCCCTGAAATGTGAAACATACGTTCCTGCTTGCGTCGTTTTTAGAACGGACATCCTTATTGGCGCAAGCACCTAGCGCGAAATCGGGAAAATTTCCTATATATGACCCAAGCCAAACTGGAGCGACCGATGCAACATTTTCCGATCTTCGTGAACCTCGCCGGACAACGGGTTGTCCTGTCCGGTGGTGGCGATGCGGCGCTTGCGAAATTGCGCCTGTTGATGAAGACCGAAGCCGCGTTGGTGGTTTATGCTGCCGATGCTGCGCCGGAAATTGCCGCCTGGGCAGAAGAGGGCCGCCTCGTGTGGGTGCGCCGCGCTCTGGCGGCGGGTGACGTGGCGGGCGCGCGTCTGTTCTATGCGGCTGATGAAGATCAGGCCGAAGATGCGCGCACCGCCGCGATTGCGACCGCCGAAGGCGCGCTGGCCAATATCGTCGACAACCTGCACGACAGCCAGTTCATCACTCCCGCCATTGTGGATCGTGACCCGGTGACCGTGGCCATCGGCACCGAAGGCGCCGCCCCGGTGCTGGCCCGTGCGATCAAGGCCGATCTGGAGGCCCGCTTGCCCGTGCGTCTTGGCGCTTTGGCCCGGATTGGCAAAGCCTTCCGCAAGGTTGCCGACATTCTGCCCATGGGGCGGGTGCGGCGTGACTTCTGGGCTGATTATTATTTCGGCGCTGGGCCGCGTGCCTTTGACGAGGGTGGCGAGGCCGCAACCGAAACCGCACTCGACCATCTGTTGCGTGACCACCTGACACGCCAGACGCGCAAGGGCCATGTGGCCTTTGTGGGGGCTGGTCCCGGTGATCCGGAATTGCTGACGCTCAAGGCCCGGCGCGCGCTGGACGAAGCGGACGTGGTGATCCACGACCGGCTGATCAGCCCGGAGATCCTGGAACTGGCCCGCCGCGAGGCCGTGCTGGTCGATGCCGGCAAAGAAGGGTTCGGGCCGTCGATGGCGCAGGGCGATATCAATGACCTGATCGTGGAACATGCCCGCCAAGGGAGCCAGGTCGTGCGGTTGAAATCCGGCGACAGCACGGTCTTTGGCCGCCTCGATGAAGAGATTGATGCAGCCGAAGAGGCCGGCATCTCGTGGAATATCGTGCCCGGCATCACCTCGGCTTCGGCCGCTGTGGCGTCGATTGGTCAAAGCCTGACCAAACGTGGCCGCAATTCTTCGGTGCGTTTCCTGACCGGGCATGACACCCGCGGCTATGCCGATCACGACTGGCGCGCCCTGGCCCGTGCGGGCGAAGTGGCCGCGATCTATATGGGCAAGAAATCCGCCCGCTTCATTCAGGGGCGTCTGTTGATGCATGGTGCTGATCCGGCGACGCCGGTGACCATCGTGGAAAACGCCTCGCGCGCGGATCAGCGTATTCTGGAAACCAGCCTTGCCGATCTTCCGACCGACCTTGCCGCTGCTGCGGTGAATGGACCGGCGCTTACCTTCTATGGTCTTGCCCCACGCGAAGCGGCGTTGCTTCAGCAGGAACAGGCCGATTTGGACCGCGCCCAACAAGAAACACATCTGACGCAGGAGCTTGCCTGATGCCCCGTGAATTCACCCCCAAAGTCGTGACCGCCAACGCCCTGATCGAAGGCGACGTGATCTATCTGACCGAAGATGATCGCTGGTCGCGCGCATTGGAAGAGGCCGAGGTGCTGACCGACGAAGCCCATGCCGAACTGCGCCTGCTGGACGCCAGCGCGCGCCAGAGCGAGATCGTCGGGGCCTATCTGGCCGACGTGAAGCTGGCCGGTGGCACTGCCGCCCCGACACATTTCCGCGAAGATTTCCGCCGCACCGGACCTTCAAATTACTTCCACGGCAAACAGGCAGAGAGCTGACCCAATCCTGCAAGGGATTTTGCAAATTTCAGGGATGAAATTTGGCGCCCACCTGATTGCCCAGCCGAAAGCAAGGGATACAACATGTACCGCTACAACGAATTCGACACCGCCTTCCTCGCCGAGCGCAACCGCCAATTCCGCGCTCAGGTTGAGCGTCGCATTGACGGCTCGCTGACCGAGGATGAATTCAAGCCGCTCCGCCTGATGAACGGCGTCTATCTGCAATTGCACGCCTATATGCTGCGGGTTGCGATCCCTTATGGCACGTTGAATTCGGCCCAGATGCGGCAGCTCGCGCTGCTGGCAGAGAAGTGGGACAAGGGTTATGGCCACTTCACCACTCGCCAGAACATCCAGTACAACTGGCCGAAACTGAACGATATTCCCGATATGCTGGACGCGCTGGCAGAGGTGAACCTGCACGCGATCCAGACATCCGGCAACACCATCCGCAACGTGACCGCCGACCATTTTGCCGGCGCCGCCGCGGATGAGATCGAAGACCCGCGCCCCGTGGCCGAGCTGATCCGCCAGTGGTCCACCGACCACCCGGAATTCCAGTTCCTGCCGCGCAAGTTCAAGATCGCGGTCACCGGATCGCCCAATGACCGCGCGGTGGTCAAGGCGCATGACATCGGTCTGCGCATGATCGAACGCGACGGCAATCCGGGGTTCGAGGTCATCGTCGGCGGCGGTCTTGGCCGCACGCCGATGATCGGCAAAGTGGTGCGTGACTTCCTGCCCAAGGCCGACCTGCTGCCCTATCTTGAGGCCATTGTCAGCGTCTACAACCTGCTGGGACGTCGCGACAACAAATACAAGGCGCGGATCAAGATCACCGTGCACGAAAACGGGTTGGAGAAAATCCAGGAGCTGGTCGAAGCGCGGTTTGCCGTGCTGCGCGATCAGTTCGGCGGTGTCGATCAGGCGATGCTTGCCGATCTGGAGGCGCAGTTCGCGCCGCCGCAATTCCGTGACGCCGACACCGGCGCGTTCGAGGCCGCCTATACCAATGATCCGGTGTTCCGGTCGTGGGTGGATACCAATATCGCCACCCACCGCCGCGCCGATCATGCCATTGTGTCGATCTCGCTCAAGGCGCATGGCGCCACGCCGGGTGATGCGTCGGCCGACCAGATGCGCCTGATGGCGGATCTGGCGCAGGAATTTGCCTATGACGAATTGCGCATCAGCCACGAACAGAACGTGGTGCTGCCGCATGTCGCCAAGGATGCGCTGCCGCAGCTTTTCCAGGCCTTGAAAGCCGCCGGTCTTGGCACCGCCAATATCGGTCTTGCCAGCGACATCATTGCTTGCCCCGGCATGGATTATTGCGCGCTGGCCACCGCGCGGTCGATCCCGATTGCCCAGGAAATTGCCACCCGTTTCGAAGAGTTGAAGCTGGAGCATGAAGTGGGTGATCTGAAGATCAAGATCTCGGGCTGCATCAACGCCTGTGGTCACCATCATGTGGGTCACATTGGCATTCTCGGGCTCGACCGGGCGGGGGTGGAGAATTATCAGATCACCCTTGGCGGCGATGGCACCGAAACGGCAAGCATCGGCGAACGTGCCGGTCCGGGCTTTTCGGCAGATGACATCGTTCCGGCGATCGAACGGCTGGTGCTGGGATATCTTGATCTGCGCGCCACTGCGGATGAGACATTCTTGCAGGCTTATCGCCGTCTGGGCGCGGCACCGTTCAAGGCCATCCTGTACCCCGAAGCGCGTGAGAAAGCGGCCTGAGACGGTCGGAAACTTCTTCTCTTTGAAAATACGCAAAGGCGGATCTCGTGACCAAAGTCACCGACATAACGGACCTGCGCACAACCATTGACGCGCTGAATGCCGAGTACCGCCATCATGGCGCGACCTCGGTGCTTGAGGCGGCGCTGACGCGTTCGGAATTCGGGCGCATCGCGATGGTGTCCAGTTTCGGCGCGGAATCGGTTGCGCTGCTGCATTTGATTGCCGTGGTGGATCGCAACACGCCGGTGTTGTTCATCGACACGCAAATGCTGTTTGCCGAAACCCTTGTCTATCAGGCAGAGGTTGCCGAACGGCTTGGGCTGCGCAATGTCCAGATCATTCGCGCCGATCAGGCAGAGATCGCCAAACGCGATCCCTATGGCGCGCTGCACCTCAGCGACACCGACGCCTGCTGTGATCTGCGCAAGACCGAGGTGCTGGAAGGTGCGCTCAGCGGTTTTGACGGCTGGATCACCGGGCGCAAACGGTTCCAATCGGGCACCCGTGCCAAGATGGAATTTTTCGAAATCGAAGATGGCACCGGTCGGATCAAGGTCAATCCGCTGGCCCATTGGGCGCCGGGTGATGTGGCGGCCTATATGGATGAAAACAGATTGCCCCGCCATCCGCTGGTGGCACAGGGCTATCCCAGCATTGGCTGTGCGCCCTGCACATCCAAGGTGGCACCGGGCGAAGACCCGCGTGCCGGACGCTGGCGCGGCGCAGATAAAGAGGAATGTGGCATCCATTTTGTGAACGGCAAAATGGTGCGGAAAGGACAAGCAGCATGAGTGAAAATGTAATCGTGCGGGACACCGGATTTGGCCAGGACGACTGGAATGCCGGACCGGATGGCGCGGATGTCTTGGATCTGGCATCGGATGCCAATATCGACGATATCGCAGACCAGTTGCCGGAATTGCGGATGATCCGGGTGGATTTCCCCAGCTTTGCCGATGGTCGCGGCTTTACCCTTGCGCGCCTTTTGCGGCTCAATGGGTTCGAAGGCCGGTTGCGCGCCAAGGGCCATGTGTTGGCGGATCAATACGCCATGGCACGCCGTTCGGGGTTTGACGAGGTCGAAATCTCGGCCGATCTGGCGGCACGCCAACCCGAAGATCAATGGGTGTTCCGCGCCGATTGGAAGGCCAATGACTATCAGTCGCGGCTGCGCGCCCGCGCCTGAGACCGCGAAAATCGGGCAGGGGGGCGTGCCGCGACAGCACGTCCCTTTCCGTGATCCAAATCAAAGTTTAAGACGAGGTGTCGGCTAGAAACGTCGACAATGGACATATGACAGAGTTGACCAACGTGACCGAAGCCAAAGCCATCAAAGTGCCCACCCTGCCGGACGCCCAAAAGGTGACCCAAGTCAAACATTGGACCGACCGGTTGTTTTCCTTCCGTGTGACCCGGCCCGCATCCATGCGGTTCCGCTCGGGCGAATTCGTGATGATTGGCCTGATGGGCGAACCGCACCCCGAAACCGGCAAGCAGAAACCGCTGCTGCGGGCCTATTCGATTGCCTCGCCGTCCTGGGATGAAGAGCTGGAATTCTATTCGATCAAGGTGCAGGACGGTCCGCTGACCTCGCGTTTGCAACATATCCAGGTCGGGGACGAGATCATCCTGCGCCCCAAGCCCGTGGGCACGCTGGTGCATGACGCGCTTCTGCCCGGCAAACGGCTGTGGTTCTTTGCCACCGGCACCGGTTTTGCGCCCTTTGCCTCGCTCCTGCGCGAGCCGCAAACCTATGAAGATTATGATGAAATCGTCATCACCCATACCTGCCGTGAGGCGGGCGAGCTGACCTATGGCCGTGAGCTGATCGAAGGTCTGAAAGAAGACGAATTGCTGAACGAAGTGATCGGCGAAGGCTTCTGGAAGAAGATCAAATATTACCCGACCACCACCCGCGAAGAGAGCGCCAAAATGGGCCGGATCACCGATCTGATGCGCTCGGGCGAGGCGTTTGAAGACCTCGGCGTGCCGCCGCTGAACCCGGAGAGTGACCGGGCGATGATCTGTGGCAACCTGGCGTTCAATCTGGAAC
This sequence comes from Marinovum sp. 2_MG-2023, assembly GCF_030548265.1. Classification (NCBI taxonomy): domain Bacteria; kingdom Pseudomonadati; phylum Pseudomonadota; class Alphaproteobacteria; order Rhodobacterales; family Roseobacteraceae; genus Marinovum; species Marinovum sp. 2_MG-2023. The sequence continues at coordinate 51,210 of NZ_JAUOSD010000003.1, forward strand.
TCAAGGAAATGTTCGAAGATTATGGCCTGGTCGAAGGGGCCAATTCGAACCCGCAGCATTACGTTGTGGAAAAGGCTTTCCTCGACTGATCGGGTTACCGCATCAAAATTCCGCTGGTGGAATTTGACATATCCGTTCGTGGATTTTGCCCGCGCTGGTGATGACCGGCGCGGGTCTTTCTTTGGTCAGAGCACAAAGGCCAGGATCACCGGCAAGGTCAGAACCGACATCAAGGTCGACACGACCACCAACCCGGCCACGCTGTCGCTGTCGGCGCCATATTTTTCGGCCAGCATGTAGGATGTCACCGCCACCGGCGTTGCCAATTGCAGGATCAACACCCCAAGCGCCACAGGCGCCAGCCCGAACCAGATCCCGGCCGCAACCGCACAGACCACACAGATCGTGACCTTTGCCACCGCCAGGAAAAGCGGTTTTGAAAAGGCCCCGATGTGCAGCCGCGCCACCGCCACGCCCAGCGTGATCAACATCATCGGAATCGCCATTTGGCCGATCAGGGACAGGGTGTTGGTCACGACGGATGGCGTTTCCCAGCCCATCGACATGAACAACCCACCCAGCAATGTGGCCGAGACCAGCGGTTCCTGAATGACCTTGACCAGCGATCCGCCCCCCGACACCAGCCAGATGCCATAGGTGAACTGAATGATCGCAGAGACTGCAAAGACCACCACGCCATAGCCCAGCCCCACCTCGCCAAAGGCGAAAAACGCCAGCGGCAACCCAAGGTTGCCGGTGTTGCTGAAGATCAGCGGTGCCAGGAAGGTTCGGCTGTCCAGTTTGCCGATTCTGACCACGGCGGTCATCACCAGGATCACCAGAACATAGGCCAGAAGGCTGGCCAGGGTCAGCGCGCCCAATGCGCCCGGGTCGATCTTGGTCTGCATCAGCGACACGAAAATCAGGCAGGGAATGGCCAGTGACATGGCCAGACGGGTGACAAACTGCACCCGGTATTCAAACCCCAGTTTGACCCAGACAAAGCCGATTGCCGCAAGGGCAAAGACCGGCGTGACAATTTCCATAACTTTAAAGGCAATTTCCAAAATCGACGTCCCAATCCAAAGAGCGCCGAGTATCGGCATGCAATTGCCGGCATCTTAAAATGCGAAAATCCGAGATTAAAGCGCCATATCAAACCATATCAATCTGGCCTTGCATTGGCCGGTCACGCCAAAGCCACATGCCCCAGGGGGCAGGGGCCGGAATAGGGCCGGTATAAGCACGGGGGCCCGCAAAAGAAAAACGCCGGGGAAAATCCCCGGCGTTTTCAAATGCACGATGGCAAATACCCAAAACGGGCAAAGCCGCATGTTTATTTCTGCGGAAGAGGACCGATCATCATGATCATCTGACGGCCTTCCATTTTGGGCATATTCTCGATCTTGCCCAATTCCTTGGTGTCCTCGGCAACACGTTCCAGCAATTCACGTCCCAGATTCTGGTGGGCCATCTCGCGGCCACGGAACCGCAGGGTCACTTTGACCTTGTCGCCATTCTCCAGGAATTTGTACACGTTGCGCATTTTCACTTCGTAGTCATGGGTGTCGGTGTTCGGACGGAACTTCACCTCTTTGACTTCGATGATCTTTTGCTTCTTGCGCGCCTCGGATTCGCGTTTTTGCTGTTCGTACTTGAACTTGCCAAAATCCATGATCTTGCAGACGGGCGGCGTGGCGTTCGGCGAAATCTCAACCAGGTCAAGGCCGACATCGGCGGCCATTTCCATTGCGCGGGCGGGCGTTACAACGCCGACGTTTTCGCCTTCTGCGCCAATCAGGCGGATTTCAGTGGCGCGGATACGTTCGTTCACGCGGGGGCCGGTTTCACGGGTCGGCGGCGCGTTGTGGGGTCTGCGGGCTATGGGTTTGATCCTTTGTTTGTTCCGGAAATCTGAATGTGCAAGGTAGTGGGACATACCCATAGTTTCAAGCGTTGAATCGGCTGAAATGCGCCGTCACGCCAGCTTTTCCCCTTGCACATGCTGCACTTGCAGCGCAGGTCTGTTACATAGGGATGTGGCGGGTGTCCGCCTGCCCCCTGAAACCAATTCTGAGGGTTATCAAAAGATGAAAAATAACATCTGGGTTGTTGTGGCTGTTGTGGCTGCTGCGGCTATCGGTGGCGGCTATTACGTGTATTCCAACCAGCAAATGTCAGAAGCGCCGGTTGCGGAAACCGGGGATGACGTGACCGCGCCGGAGGCTGTCGAAGACGCATCCGAGGCCGCAGGTGAAGCTGCCGAGGCCGAAAGCATTGCCGACGCCGTTGAAGAGGCGGTCGAAGAGGTCATGGAAGAGGCCGAGGAAACAGTAGAAGAAGCGACCGAAGCGGCAGATGACGCAGCCGAAGCGGTTGTCGAAGAAGCCGAAGCCGCAGCCGAAGAGGCCGAGACCGTTGTCGAAGATCTGGTGAATCAGGTCGAAGACGCCGTTGACGAAGCCATCGAAGAGGTGACCGGCACCGCAGACGATGCGACCGAAACTGCCGTTGAAGATGCTGAAGCCGCTGTAGAAGACGCCGTCGAAGAAGTCGTTGAAGAGGCACAGGACGACGCTGCCGCAGCCGCAGAAGCTGTGACAGAAGACGCCGCCGCGGTCACCGAAGAAGCGGCGGAAGCCGCTGATGCGGTTGCAGAAGACGCACAAGAGGCCGCGGCCGATATGGCAGAGGCGGCTGAAAAGACCACCGAAGCCGCAGAAGACGCCGCAACCGAAGCGGCAGAAACCGTGGAAAACACCGCCGAGGCCGCCGAAGAGACTGCCGCTGAAACAGTCGAAGACGCTGTCGAAGCCACAGAAGAAGCTGCCGCTGAAGCGGTCGAAGACACAGCAGAAGCCGCCGAAGGCGCAGCTGACGCGGTGGAAGAGACCGTGACCGAAGCGACCGAAGCCGCAGAAGAAGCCGCCTCAGAAGCGACAACGGAGGCGACAACCGACGCCGCCGATGCCGTGGCAGAGGAAACAACCTCAGCGGCGGATTATCTGACCGTGGATGGCTTTGACTACGACAAGGTTGTCGAAATGATCGACAACAGCGACCTGAATGCAATTGCCAAGGCGCCGCTGAAACTCGCGCTGGAGCAAGCGCGCGACAATCCTGACCTGTTGAAAGCAGCGTTGGACCGGGTCAAAGAAGCCATCGGCATGTAAATCCCTGCTGTCCTTCATGACACGTCATGCACGCCCGATGCCTTGGTTGGTATCGGGCGTGTTTTCGTTTCCGGGGGATTTTCGCGCGAGGTGGGGGCGGTCAGCCACCCCGGGGTTGCGGGCGGGTCGGTATTTCCTTGAGCAGGCCACCAACCCCCATGGCCGCAATATCGTCATGGTCAATCGCGATGCCACATGCCACGCGGGACAAGACCCAATCCGCACCGTTCAATGCCGGAGAGCGGGCACAGCCCGGCAGGCCGATCACCGGGCGCCCGGCCATGTCCCCCAGAAACAACAGATTGCCGGGATCGACCGGCATGCCAAAGCGGATCACCCGACCGCCTGCCTGCCGCAGGGCTTCGGGCGCCACATCCGCCGGGTCAGAGGTGGCAGACCCCGTCAAAATCAATACCAGATCGCTGTTCACACGGCGCAATGCCTCGGCAATGGTCTGGGTCTTGTGCGGGACCGGTACGACCTGTTCCAGCGTGACATTCAGCGCCGCCAGCCGCGCGGCAATCGCCGGAACGCCTTTTTCGCCGGCCCCGCCGGGGATTTCGCTTACAATCAGGCTTGCAGTTTGAACAACCGGGCGCGCCAATCGGATGGCGGATCGGGCCCGGTCCATGGCGGCCCTCAAATCATTTTCCGGCACGGCATAGGCGATGATCTTGACGGTGCCGACCATGCCGCCGGGCGACATCTGTTGGAAATTGGGCACCGTGGCCAGGGTGATCATCGGGTTGATCCGGTTCAAGGCCACAAGCCGGTCGACGTCCAGCATCGCCACGCCCGGCCCTTCGGCGATCAGATTCACCCGGCCGGTAAAGGCCTTGGTCAGGCGCAATCCGGCGGCGGCCGGATCCGGCACCAGCGCGCCGGCCAATTGCGCCGCCGCTTCGTTTTCGTGAATGTCGCCGGCATCAAGGCGCGCAACGATCACCTCATGTTCGCCGGCGGCTGTCAGATCGGCAATATGCTGCGCCGTCAGCGTCACGCCCTTGCGCAGCTTTCGCCCGTTGAGTTGCAGCGAATGCGCCAGAACCGCGCCAAGCGCATCGGCAACCGGCAGGGGCCCAAACCTCATCGGATCACCTTCATGCGCCTTGCCGCAGCACGCGGGTCATTTCCGCAAGGATCGACACCGCGATTTCCGCCGGGCTGGCTGCGCCGATATCAAGCCCGATCGGGCCGTGAATGCGGGCGCACTCCTGCGGCGTGAACCCGGCTTCGGCCATCCGGTCCAATCGTTTGGCATGGGTGCGTTTCGATCCCAGCGCACCGATATAAAACACGCCCGACCGCAAGGCGGCTGCGAGCGCGGGATCATCCAATTTCGGATCATGGGTCAAAAGGCAAAGCGCCGTGCGCCCATCAAGCCCAAGATCGGCCACCGCTTCGTCGGGCCAATCGGACAAAAGGCGCGTGTCGGGGAAACGTGCCGGCGCGGCAAAGCTGTCGCGCGGGTCGATCACCACCGGATCATAGCCAATATCACGTGCCATCGGCACCAGATGCTGGGCAATGTGAACCGCCCCGACAACGATCAGGCGCAGCGGGGGATTGTGAATGGCGACAAAGGTTTCGCCGTCGTCCTCAAAACCCGAACGGTCCATGCGAAACCGGCTGTCAAACCCGTCGAAGGCCAACCGGCGGCTGCCCTCGCTGGGATTGATCACATAGGCAACGGGCCGGCGCGCGGCGCGGGCCGTGACCAGATCTTCCAGCATGGCCACGGGCAGGGCGCCGCCGACAGGTTCGACCAGAACCCGGATTGTGCCGCCGCAGGCCAGCCCAACGGAAAAGGCATCGCCATCGGAAACACCATATTCCAACAGCCGCGGTGCGCCGTCTTCCAGCGCCTCCAGCGCTTCGACCACAACCGCGCCTTCGACACAGCCGCCCGAGACCGAGCCCTCCATCGCGGCATCGGCGCGGATCACCAGCTGTGCCCCCGTGCGGCGTGGCGCGCTGCCCCAGGTTTCGACCACCGTGGCCAGTGCCACGCCATGCCCCTGACGATGCCAGTCGAGCGCAATTTCCGGAATGCCTTGCATGGGAAATCCTCCTTGCGCGCAGTCTATCAGCAATTGCGCCGCTGTCTGCAACCGCGCAGTGCGACCATGGTCGCAGGCCTTTGGCCGGGTTATGCTCGGGATGGGGGGATGGCCGGATCGGGGTGACCGGCGATCCTTGCGCCGTTGCCGTCAATTGATTTGGGCAATTGGTTTTGGCCAAAGGCGGCTCAGCCCTCTTTGGCCTGAAACACCCTCGGCTTGCCGTTCTGGCGTGCCGTTCTGCCGGGGCCGGTGGTGGCCAGAAACCGGTCCAGTTCCGCGGTGTCGATCGGTTTGTGCAGCAGCGGCAGGCCCAGATCCCGGCAACGCTGTGCCAGATCCGCAGAGCGTTCCGCCGACAGGATACAGGCGGGGATCGGCCCGTAACGCGCGGTGATGGCGTCAAACAATTCCGTGCCGCGCAGACCGGGGCCAAGAGCCTCGTCCAGCAAAAGCGCATCGGGGATCAGATCCAGCTCGTCCAGCAGATCCAGCGCTTCGGTTGCACCGGCAACGTCGATTACATCGGCACCGCCGCTTTCCAGCGCCATGGTCAGAGCGCGGCGCATATTGGCGTCATTTTCCACCAGAAACACCATCCGGCCCTTGGCGGGTGCTTGGCGCGGGGCAGGGCGGCGGGTGGTGTCGGACGGATCGGCAATGGGGTCCGCCAGCGCCAGCGTGACCGAAAACACCGTGCCGCGCCCGGGTTCCGACCGCAGGTCCAATTGGTGGCCCAGCCCGGCACAGGCGCGATCGACAATCGCCAGCCCCAGCCCCAATCCTTCGGAGGCAGAGGCCGGGGCATGCACGCGGGCAAATTCGCGAAAAATCTCGTCGCGATGTTCTTCGGCGATGCCGGGGCCGGTATCCCAGACCTCGATCCGGGCCAATGGTCCACAGCGCCGCACCCCCATCAGGATCTTGCCGGTTTCGGTGTAGCGCGCCGCATTGCCCAACAGGTTTTGCAGGATGCGGCGCAGATAGGATGGATCGGTTTCCACCTGAAGGTTGCTGTCCACCACCCGCAGCGCCAGCCCCTTTTGCGCCGCCAATGGTTCGACCTGCGTGCGCAGCGCCGTAAAGATCGGTGTCAGGCTGACGGTGCGCATGTCAAATTCCGCCAGCCCGCTGTCCAGCCGGGAAATATCCAACAGCGCGTCAATGATGTTTTCGGCCGATCCCAACGCCATGGTCGCCTTGTCCAGCGCCTCGTTGTCCTGGGGTGACATGCCCGCACCCTGGAGCGAGCTGATAAACAGTTTTGCCGCGGACAGCGGTTGCAAGAGGTCATGGCTGGCGGCGGCGACAAACCGCGATTTCGACGCATTGGCGCGTTCGGCTGTGGCCAGTGCCGTAGCCAGTTCGGTGGTGCGTTCGGCGACCCGCACCTCTAGCCGTTCATTCATGTCCTGCAATGCGCGGGCGGCATTGCGTTCGGCGGTCACATCGGTGAAGGAAATCACAAATCCGCTGTCGGGCAAACCCTGGGCAAAGGCATCCAGCGTGCGCGCCGCGCCCTGACGGGCCTCGAACCGCAGGGCACCGTGGCGGGTGGGATGGGCGGCCCAGGTCAACAACCGCTTGCGGGACATGCCCTGGGACAGGGTGAAATCGCTGGGCATACGGTCAATCAGCGCCGCAAACCGCGCACCCATCTGCATCCGGCTCAGCGGCAGGTTCAGCAATTCCGCCACCCGCACGTTCCAGCCCAGAAGCCGCGCCTCGCCATCAAAGATACAGACGCCTTGGTTCAAATGGTCCAACGTCGCCGAGATCAGCCGTGCCTGTTTGTCCTGTAGACGTTCCCGTTCCTGGCGTTCCAACCGGATCAGATCGGTCACATCGGTTTGCAGTACAACAGTGCCCAGATTGGCCGTGCGCCGTTCCGATACCTGAAGCCAGAGCCCCTGTTTCAGGCGCACATTGAACATGGCATTGCGCCCCTTGTGCAGCGACTTGCGCATCGCGGCCCAGCCTGCGGGGGTTTCCCCATCGGGCAGCGCAAGAAAGGCGGATCGGCTGACGATATCGACATAGCTGTCAAACGGCAGGCCGGGTTGCAGCTGGCCAGAGATATCGCGCATGTCGATGGAAAACCGGCTGTTGCTCAGCACCAACCGGTCGTGCTGGTCAAACAGGGCGAAACCTTCGTTCACCGCTTCGATCGCATCGGCGAGGTTGGCGCGGGCGGCTTCGGTATCAGCGTTGGCCTGTTCCAGCCGCAGGTTGGAATCATGCAACAACGCCAGCGCATGTTCCAGATCCCTTGTGCGGGCGCGCACCTGATCCTCCAGCAATGCGGCGCGCTCGAATTGGGCATAGGCCAGACCAGAGGGGTCCTGTTGCTGTTCCACCCGCCGCATCAGCGATTGGGTGATGCGCAACAGCTTTTCGTTCTGCCGTTCCAGGCTGTCGTTGGGATTGACCAGTGTCATTTGGGCATGTCGCTGTCGGGGGGATAGAACGCCACGCCGGTCATGGTGTGATTGACATGCAGCGCGCCCACCTGTTCGCCATAGGTGGCAAAGCCGCGCACATTGTGACGGCGCAGCACCTCAGAGACCGCCGGGCCGATCTGATGCTGTTCGGCCTCGATCCGGCGCAGCAGACAATCACAGCCAAGGATCATTTCCGGCGCGCCATGACGCGACAAACGTGCCAGTTCACTGTCCAGATGCGCCGCCATTTCGCCGCTGTCCGCAAGCGTCAGTACCATGCCCTCGTCGATGGCAGAGAAGAACACCAACTCGCCATGTTCATTGACCCGCTGGATCGCGCGCACATGGTGGCGGCTGCCCAGTTGCACCACAACCGGATGTGCGGCGAAGGTGAATTGATCCAGCTGATCCGGCATTTTGCCGACGATGCGGGCGTATTCGCGGGCGGCCGGTTCGGCATTGATCTGGCGCACGATCCGATTTTGCGGATCGGCCTCTGTGACCACCATCTTGGTGTCGGTCGGGGTCAGATGATCGAGGCTGAACACCCGGATCGGGCAGCGGCTGCGCACTAGGGTCACGACTGCGGCGTTTTCATGGATCTGCCCGTCCAGGGCGACAAAGGTTCGCCCGAACCGCTGGCCGTCCCCGGCGGATCCACCAAACAGGGGCATGCCACCCAATCCCGTGGACAGCGCGGCGGTCACCGCATCTTCGCGCCGCGACATGCCGTCAATGGTCAGAAAGGCGAATTCTGCCGCATGATCCGGCGCCGCATCCGCCAGGGCCACGCGGCAGCGGATCAGGTGGTCGATCTCGTCCTGTGGTGCGATCTGGTCCAGCCGTTCCACCAGGTAACAGGAGGCGCGAAAGCTCTCTGGCATCAGCGCCATTGCCACGATCTGGTCGTCTTCATAACCTTTCTCGCCAATCTCGCCCGCAGTGGTGCAGGCGACGATATGGCGGGCCGTCAGTCGGCGATGGGCCGCAGTGACCAGAGCGTCGAAATCGGCGTCGCTGCTGATGAACAACAAAACCAATTCAAACGTGACGGCCGCAGATGATCCCGCGCCAAGGCCAGAGACAATCGCGCCAATCGGGTCAGGATCATGTATCGACACCTGCGTGCACCGCAGGCGTTTCGCGTCTTCGCCCTCGCGTTTCGCGTCTTCGCCCTGGGCGGTCGATATGCGATTGGGACCGTCCAAGAATTCCGTCTTCCGCCTCTGGTGGGTCTGTCGCGACAGGGCCAAGTTTACGCCCGTTCACGACCCTCTGACAAGATGCCCGAAAACCGCGCCTCCTGGGCGACCAATACCGCCTGGGTCCGGCTTTGCACCCCCAGTTTGCGCATGATCGCAGTGACATGTGCCTTGACCGTGGTTTCCGCGATTGTCAGATCAAAAGCAATCTGCTTGTTCAACTTGCCTTCGCAGATCAGCTGAAGAATGCGGGTTTGCTGGTTGGTCAGCGTCGTCAGCCGTTCGACGGCCTCAACCTGCGAGGTGCCCTCGGGGCTGTCGGGCAGGAAATTGTCCGGGGTATAGATGCCCCCGGCCTGAATGGTGGACAGCGCATCGTGAAAGGCCGCCTTCTGGCTGTGCTTGGGGACAAAACCGGCGGCCCCGGCGGCCAGCGCCTTGGAAATCATCCGGTTGTCGGCCATCGAAGACACCACCACGATTGGCACCTCGCGGCCCAGCGCGGTTTGCAGCCGGATCAAGCCGTCCAATCCGTTGACATCCGGCAGGTTCAGATCCAGCAACACCACGTCCGGCCGCTGACCGGCGTCGATCTGTGCCAGAGCGGCGGCAAGATTGGCGGCGGTGTCGACCTGCACCCCGGTGCAAATCGCCCGCAGCGTCAACACCAGCGCGTCACAAAACAGCGGGTGATCGTCAATCACCAGGGCGCTGGCAGGTCCGTCAAGCGGGGCGAGGTGGTCGATTGTCATCTGTGCGCCTGTGGTTGGGGAGGATTGGTTCGGGCTGTCGGTTCGGGTCGTTGGTTCTGGCCGTTGGTTCGGGGTTGTGCGTCTGCGGTGCGCGCCAGGTTACAGGATATCGCTTGCGGATCATATTACGCGTCGAGACGGCACAAGGCACTACGCCTATGGTCGCATATCGGGCCGGGTTTTCCGGGCCAAATCGCAAGAAAGCGGTCACAGAACCGGAACAGGGCTGGAAAACCCGGGCCGCGACAGTCAGTCTGGACTTTGGTACAATAGCCGGGCTGTGACAGTTCCGCCTAGGCTCTGACCCAAGGAGGCAAATATTCATGCAACTCACCGATTCCCGCGAAATCGCCGCGCCGCCCGAAACCGTTTGGGCCGCGCTGCTTGATCCAGAGGTTTTGAAACAATGTGTGCCCGGATGTCAGGAAATGTCCGGCACGCCAGAAGAGGGGTTTCAAGCCACGGTTGTGCAAAAGGTCGGCCCGGTCAAAGCCACCTTCAAGGGCGCGGTCACCCTGTCTGAGATGGTGGCACCGCAGAGCCTGACCATGACCGGAGAGGGCAAGGGCGGCGCTGCCGGTTTTGCCAAGGGCGGTGCCGAAGTGCGGCTGGAACCCACCGAAACCGGCACCACCTTGCATTACGAGGTCGAGGCCAAGGTCGGCGGCAAGCTGGCCCAGCTTGGCAGCCGCATCATCGACGGTTTCGCCAAGAAGATGGCCGATCAGTTCTTTGCCAATTTCCAGCAGGCGGTCGAAGGCCCGCCGGCGGAAGACAGCGCAGCAGATGCACCCGAAGCGACAGGTGATGCGGCGGGCGAAACGGCGGGCGAAGCCAAAAAAGGTTGGATCAAACGTCTGGTCAGCTGACCGGCGCCAGACCCACAATCAGACGACACCCAGGGAGGGATTTCATGACCAAGGTAACCATGACCGTGAACGGAAAATCCGTAAGCGGCGATGTGGCGGGCAATCGGTTGCTCGTCGAATTTCTGCGCGAGGATCTGCGCATGACCGGCACGCATGTCGGCTGTGACACCAGCCAATGCGGGGCCTGTGTGGTGCATGTGAATGGCGAAGCGGTGAAAAGCTGTACCATGTTCGCCGCCGAGGCGGATGGCGCCGATGTGGCAACCATCGAAGGCCAGGCCGCCGCGGATGGCACGTTGAACACCATCCAGCAGGCGTTTCAGGATTATCACGGGCTGCAATGCGGGTTCTGTACGCCGGGCATGGTGATGTCTGCGGCGGCATTGCTGAAGGACAACCCCAAACCGACCGAGGCCGAGGTGCGTGACTATCTGGAAGGCAATATTTGCCGCTGCACCGGGTATCACAACATCGTTCGCGCGATCATGGCCGCCTCTGGCCAGGATGTGCCAGCCGTCGCCGCCGAGTGATTTGACAGTCGCAGTGCGCAGTGAACGCGCACCGACCCCAAGGGAGGAATTGAAATGCCGAAAGATCATGGCATCGGAGCCAGCACCAAGCGCCGCGAGGACGTGCGCTTTTTGACAGGTGTCGGGAATTACACCGACGACATCAATATTCACGGACAGGCCTATGTCCATTTCCTGCGCTCTGATGTGGCGCATGGACGGATCACCAACCTCGATACCGCCGCCGCCGCCGCAATGCCCGGCGTGGTGCGGATTTTCACCGGCGCCGATTTCGAAGGTGTCGGCGGTCTGCCCTGTGGGTGGGAAGTGACCGACAAACACGGCCAACCCATGAAGGAACCGGCCCACCCGGTTCTGGCCCAGGGCAAGGTGCGCCATGTCGGCGACCCGATTGCCGCGATTGTTGCCGATACGCTGGAACAGGCGCGAAATGCGGCCGAGGCGATCGAAGTCGATATCGAAGAGCTGCCCGCAGTGGTCGACATGAAGGCCGCGCTGGCCGATGGCGCAACGCTGGTGCATGACGACCTGTCGGACAACCTGTGTTACGATTGGGGCTTTGTCGAGGAAAACAAGGCCGCCGTGGACGCCGCGATTGCCAATTCCGCGCATGTGACGACATTGGAACTGGTCAACAACCGTCTGGTGGCCAACCCGATGGAGCCGCGCGTGGCGGTGGGCGATTACGCCCGCGGCACCGGCGATTCAACGCTCTATACCACATCGCAAAACCCGCATGTGATCCGGCTCTTGATGGGGGCATTTGTGCTTGGCATTCCCGAGCACAAGCTGCGCGTCGTGGCACCGGATGTCGGCGGCGGCTTTGGCACCAAGATCTTTCACTACGCGGAAGAGGCATTTTGTACCTTTGCCGCCAAGGCGATCAACCGTGCGGTCAAATGGACCTCTTCCCGGTCCGAGGCATTCATGTCCGACTGTCACGGGCGCGACCATGTGACCAAGATCGAATTGGGGCTGGATGCAGACAATAATTTCACCGCCCTGCGCTGTCTGACCTATGCCAACATGGGGGCCTATCTGTCGACCTTTGCGCCCTCGGTGCCGACATGGCTGCATGGCACGCTTTTGGCCGGGAACTACAAGACGCCGCTGGTCTATACCAACGTCAAGGCGGTGTTCACGAACACCGTGCCCGTGGATGCCTATCGTGGCGCTGGGCGCCCCGAGGCGACCTATCAGCTTGAACGGGTGATCGACAAAGCGGCGCGGGAGGTCGGCGCTGATCCGGTCGAACTGCGCCGTCAGAACTTCATCACGGAATTCCCGTATCAGACGCCAGTTGCCGTGGTCTATGACACGGGCGACTATCATGCCACCATGGACAAGATGCTGGAATTGATCGACCGCGACGGCTTTGCCGCGCGCCGGTCTGCATCCGAAGCCAAGGGCAAGCTGCGCGGTCTGGGCATCAATTGCTTTATCGAGGCCTGTGGCATCGCGCCGTCGAACCTTGTCGGGCAATTGGGGGCACGTGCCGGCCTGTATGAAAGCGCCACAGTGCGGGTCAACGCCACCGGCGGATTGGTGGTGATGACCGGATCGCACAGCCACGGGCAGGGGCATGAAACCGCCTTTCCCCAGGTGATTTCCGAAATGATCGGCATCCCGGAAGAACAGGTCGAAATCGTGCATGGCGACACCGCCAATACGCCGATGGGTATGGGCACCTATGGCTCGCGCTCCATCGCGGTGGGCGGGTCGGCCATGGTGCGGGCGACCGAGAAGATCATCAACAAGACCAAGAAGATCGCCGCCCATTTGATGGAGGCCTCTGAGGCCGATATCGAATTGAAGGACGGTCAGTTCACGGTGTCCGGCACGGATAAATCGGTGGCTTGGGGGGATGTCTGTCTGGCCGCCTATGTGCCGCATAACTATCCGCTGGAGGATATCGAACCGGGTTTGGAGGAAACCGCGTTTTACGATCCGTCGAACTTCACCTATCCGGCGGGCGCCTATGCCTGCGAGGTTGAGGTGGACCCGGAGACCGGCCATGTGAAGATCGAAAAATTCGTTTCGGCGGATGATTTCGGCAATGTCATCAATCCGATGATCGTCGAAGGTCAGGTGCATGGCGGCATCGCCCAGGGGATCGGCCAGGCCTTGCTGGAAAACTGTGTCTATGACGACAACGGTCAGCTTCTGTCGGCGTCTTACATGGATTACACCATGCCGCGCGCCGATGATCTGCCGCATATGGACAGCTACAGCGTCGACCATTCCTGCCAGACGCCTTGTACCCACAATCCATTGGGTGTGAAGGGCTGTGGCGAGGCCGGGGCGATCGGATCGCCGCCGACCGTGATCAACGCCATCCTCGACGCGCTGCAGTCTGGCGGGCATAAAGTGGATCACATTGATATGCCTGCGACGCCCGCCCGTGTGTGGGCCGCAATCAACCAAGCCAGCTAAGGGAGGGCTAGGATATGTATAGCTTTGACATCGAACGGCCAACATCCGTGGCTGACGCCGTGGCCGCATTGGCGGATGAAGACGCACAGGCGCTGGGCGGCGGTCAGACGCTGATCCCGACGCTGAAACAGCGGTTGGCCATGCCGTCGAAATTGGTCAGCCTGTCCGGGATTTCCGAGATGAAGGGGATTTCGCAAGCGGGCGACAGCCTGACGATTGGCGGTGGCAGCACCCATGGCGCAGTGGCGGCGGGGGCCGGGGCCTATCCGGCGCTGGCGGCGCTGGCCGGTGGTATCGGCGACCCGGCGGTGCGCAATCGTGGCACCATTGGCGGATCTTTGGCCAACAACGATCCATCCGCCTGTTATCCGGCGGCGGCCTTGGGGTCTGGTGCAACTATCGTGACCAACGCGCGCGAGATTGCGGCGGACGATTATTTCCAGGGCATGTTCACCACCGCGCTGGACGAGGGCGAGATCGTGACTGCGGTGACCTTCCCGATCCCGGAAAAAGCCGCCTATGTGAAGTTCGAGCAACCTGCCTCGCGTTTCGCATTGGTCGGCGTGTTTGTCGCCAAATTCGCCGATGGCGTGCGGGTCGCAGTGACCGGTGCGTCCGAAGAAGGGGTGTTCCGCTGGACCGAGGCCGAAGCCGCATTGTCGGCAGATTTTTCGGCGGATGCATTGGCCGGTCTGTCGCTGTCGGGTGACGGAATGATCGGCGATTTGCACGGCACCGGCGCTTATCGCGCGCATCTGGTGGCGGTGATGACCAAACGGGCGGTTGCCGCCGCAGGTTGAGTGTTTTTTGCCAAGAAAACAGGAAAGGGCGGCTTTGATAGGCCGCCCTTTTTGCTATGTCGGTTTGGCTTTGAGATGTCAGCCCGGGGGCCAGCCCCCCAAACCGCAGGGCAGATGGGGGGCCAGCCCCCCAAACCCCCCGGGATATTTTTGAACAGAAGAAAGGGACTTAGTAGGCCTTGGCGCTTGTGTACCAGGCAACCAGCATGCGGCGTTCCTCGGCTTCGATTTCGGTGATATTGGCGGGCGGCATGGCGTGGCTGACCCCGGCGTGCAGATAGATCGCGCGGGCATTTTGGGCCACATCGCCGGCGGTTTCCAGAAACACGCCTTTGGGGGCCCAGCGAATACCGTCCCAGACCGGTTCACGGGCATGGCACATGGAGCAGCGGCCAATCACGATGTTCTGGGCGTCTTCGAAATGTGCGGCGGATGCGAATTTCTGTTCATAGGGTGTCAGCGCGCGGGCATCGGCCTCTTCGTAGCTGCCCCAGGAGGGCGCGGTCGAAAGCCAGGCGCAGAGGATGAACAGGACAAGCGTGACCGCCCAGGTCCAGGTCGGCTCGCCTTTTCGGGCGTGGACCGAATTGAAATAATGCCGGATCGTCACGCCCATCAGGAACACCAGACAGGTGATCAGCCAGTTGTATTCCGTCGCGAACGCCAGCGGATAGTGGTTCGACAACATCAGAAAGATCACCGGCAAGGTGAGATAGTTGTTATGGGTCGACCGCAGCTTGGCGATCTTGCCGTATTTCGGGTCCGGCGTGCGGCCATTTTGCAGATCGTCGACGACAATGCGCTGGTTCGGCATGATGATGAAGAACACATTGGCGGTCATGATGGTGGCGGTGAAGGCCCCCATGTGCAAAAGCGCGGCCCGGCCGGTAAAGACCTGGGTATAGCCCCAGGACATGATCACCAGGATCACGAACAGCAACACCATCAAGAGCGTCGGTGTCTCACCCAGTTTGGATTTGCACAGGAAATCGTAACAAATCCAGCCGATTGTCAGGCTGAGGGCGGAAATCGCGATGCCCTGCCACAGGGCCAGATCGGCCTTGGCGCTGTCGATCAGATACAATTCGCCGCCGACCCAATACACAATCATCAGCATCGCCGCACCGGACAGCCAGGTCGCGTAGCTTTCCCATTTGAACCAGGTCAGATGGTCAGGCATTTCCGAAGGCGCCACCAGATATTTGCGGATATGATAAAAGCCGCCGCCGTGGACCTGCCATTCTTCGCCATGCGCGCCCGCAGGCAGATCCGGCGCCTTGCGCAGCCCAAGATCCAGAGCGATGAAATAGAACGACGATCCGATCCAGGCGATGGCGGTGATCACATGCAACCAGCGCACCGCAAAGGCCAGCCAGTCCCAGAGAATTGCAGCTTCGAACATTTTGGGGTGAACTCCTGTCTTATTGCCAGACCCGTTTTTTGCCAGACTAGCGGATGCTTGGTTGTTCGTGTATTGCAGAGAAAAACACACCTGCATCAAAAAAAGCCGAACAATGTCCTATTTCGACAATATCCGTACCTTTGTCCGTGTCTATGATCTTGGCTCTATGTCGGCGGCAGGGCGCGATTTGCGTATTTCTCCGGCAGTGACATCGGCGCGGATTTCACAACTTGAGCAACATCTGAACGTGCGGCTGTTCCAGCGCACCACCCGGTCCCTGACCCCAACCGAACAGGGGCGGGCGTTTTATGGTGGTGCGATTTCCGTGCTTGAGGCCGTCGACCATGCCGAGGCCCAGGTCAGCTCGATCACTGAAAACCCCAAAGGTGTGTTGCATATCGCAGCGCCCTTGGGCGTCGGGCGGCGGTTGATTGCCCCGGTGGTGCCGGAATTTGCTGCGGCCTATCCGTTGATCGACATTCGCCTGCGGCTGACCGACCGCAATGTCGATCTTACAGCCGAGGGTCTGGATGTGGCGTTCTTCCTTGGTCAGCCCGAGGATTCGACGCTGCGGATTCGCAAGGTGGCGGATTGCAAACGGGTGATCTGCGCCGCGCCAAGCTATATTGCCGCGCGCGGAATGCCGGAAAGCGGCGAGGCATTGGTCAAGGACAGGCACAATTGCCTGAACCTGCGTTATCCCGGTGCGCCCGAATTTCAATGGCGCTTGCAGACTGACAACGGGGTCCAGCGCTTTCGTGTCGGCGGGCGGTTCGAATCGGATGATGGCGATGTTCTGACCGATTGGGCGCTGACCGGGCAGGGCGTGGTCCTGAAACCGGTGTTCGAAGTCGCCGACCACCTCAGATCCGGGGCTCTGGTGCCGGTGGCACAGGCCAACCCACCGGAAGATATTCAAATGGCGTTTCTATTCACCCATCGCCGCCATCAGGACCCCAAGACGCGGCTTTTCATCGAATTCATGGTCGACCGTCTGGCCGCCTCGGTTCGACAAACGGAAAGCGCCGCCATTTAGCGCCGCAAAGCGGGGGCGCGCGCTTTTGCCTTTCATCTGACCAGAAATATCCCGGGGGGTTTGGGGGGCTGGCCCCCCATCCTACCTGTGGTTTGGGGGGCTGGCCCCCCATCTTACCTGTGGTTTGGGGGGCTGGCCCCCCATCTACCCTGTGTTTTAGGGGCGCGGCCTCGATCTGTCCGACCCATCCGCTTGCGGCAACCTAAGGCCCCAAGCCGCGACATCGACCCCAAGGCGCAGCAGCGGATCAGCTGCCGCGATAGGTCGAATAGCCAAACGGCGACAGCAGCAATGGCACATGGTAATGCGCCGCCGCGTCGTCCATGCCAAAGCGCAGCGGGATCTGATCAAGGAACAAGATCTCCTCGGTGACCTGACCGCTGTTGCGCAGGTAATCCCCGGCAAAGAACACCAATTCATAAGTGCCGGTCTTGAATTTGTCCGCCGGTAGAATCGGGGCGTCGGTGCGGCCATCGGCGTTGGTCACGGTCTCGGCAATTTTCTTGTGGGAATTGCCCGACACCCGGTAAAGCGCAATCTTTATGCCTTCGGCAGGACAACCGCGTGCCGTGTCAAGGATATGGGTGGTCAGATAGCCGGTCATGTGAAACTCCTGTCTGTGCTGGGCCAAGCCCGGACTGTGCAACCTTGCGCCCGTTTCTTTCTTGTGCCCGTTACCTCGGCCAAAGGAAAACCCCGAGTTCTGAACAGTGCTTCAAAAACTATTTGGTAATCTTCGGGATTGTTCTGAATTATCGTTATCTAAACTCTGGAGGCAGATGTGAATAGATACCCCCGCGACATGATTGGTTATGGCCCCCGCGCCCCCGAGGCTCAATGGCCCGGAAATGCCAAAGTGGCTGTACAATTTGTATTGAACTACGAAGAAGGCGGCGAAAACAACGTCCTGCACGGGGATGCCGCGTCGGAGGCTTTTCTGTCGGACATTCCCGGTGCCGCCATGTGGCCGGGCCAGCGCCACTGGAACATGGAATCGATTTACGAATACGGCGCACGTGCCGGGTTCTGGCGTTTGCATCGCCTGTTCACCGGCGCGGCGATCCCGGTGACCATTTATGGCGTGGCGTCGGCGCTGGCACGGTCACCGGAACAGGTGGCCGCGATGAAGTCCGCCGGATGGGAGATCGCCAGTCACGGGCTCAAATGGGTTGAGCACAAGGACATGCCCGAAGCAGAGGAGCGCGCAGCGATTGCCGAAGCGATCCGCCTGCATACCGAGGTCGTGGGCGAGGCCCCGCGCGGCTGGTACACCGGGCGTTGCAGTGAAAACACCGTGCGGCTGGCGGCGGAAACCGGGCAATTCGACTATATTTCCGACACTTATGACGATGATTTGCCGTATTGGCGCGAATATGGCGACCGCGATCAATTGATCATTCCCTATACGCTGGAAGCGAACGATATGCGGTTCGCCACCGCGCCGGGCTGGGTCACGGGCGAAGATTTTGGCAGCTATCTGAAAGACGCCTTTGATACGCTTTATGCCGAAGGGCAGGCCGGTGCGCCAAAGATGATGTCGATCGGGTTGCATTGTCGGCTGGTGGGGCGTCCGGGGAAAATTGCGGCGCTGAAGCGGTTTATTGATTATATTCAGGGCTTTGATGATGTCTGGTGCCCGACACGGGCCGAGATCGCGGCGCATTGGATCGAAACCCATCCGCACAAGCGCTGGAACCGGCCCAGTGCAATGGCGCGTGCGGATTTCGTCACGACATTTGGTGGCGTGTTCGAACATTCGCCCTGGATCGCCGAGGGCGCTTTTGATCTGGAGCTTGGCCCAGCCCATGATACGGCGCGCGGTGTTCACAACGCCCTGTGTCGTATTTTCCGCAGCGCTGACGAAGATCTCCGCCTTGGCGTCTTGACCGCGCACCCCGATCTGGCTGGCAAACTCGCCGCGGCGGGACGGTTGACCGCTGAAAGCACCTCGGAACAGGCCGGTGCGGGGCTTGATATGCTGACCGATCAGGAACGGGAACGTTTTACCAAGTTGAATGACGATTACGTCGCCAAACACGGGTTCCCCTTCATTATCGCGGTGCGCGATCACGACAAGGCGTCGATCATGGCGGCCTTTGAGCGCCGGATCGGCAATGACCGCACCACCGAATTTGTCGAGGCCTGCCGCCAGGTTGAACGCATTGCCGAATTCCGTCTGCTGGACCTGTTGCCATGACCAAACGGATCATGATCGAACCTTTGGGTGCGGCGGAATTCGCGCCCTATGGCGATGTGCTGGATTGTTCTGGCGCGCCGGACAAGCTGATCAATCAAGGGCTCTGCGGGCGCTTTCATGACCGCGCGCAACTGGATTTTTCGGACGGGACGGCGGGCCTCAGCCTTTTTCAGGCCGAGCTGCGCCAACTGCCGCTTGAACTGGACATGATGGAGCGGCACCCGCTGGGATCCCAAGCTTTCATTCCGATGTCAGAACACGCATTTCTTGTCATTGTCGCCAAAGATCTGGGCGGTTGCCCAGATAATCCGCGTGCCTTTCGCACGGAACCCGGTCAGGCAATCAACTTTCATCGCAACACATGGCACGGAGTCCTGACACCGATCGCAGGATCGGGGACGTTTGCCGTAGTGGATCGCATCGGCGCTGGCGAGAATCTGGAAGAGCATTGGTTCGACACCCCATACCAGGTGGTGGCGGGCTGAATATCCGGGCCGTCAGGAGGAGAAACGGCCCATCCGACAGCTATATGGGGAGAAGTTCATGGCTGATTCATCTATCGGGACCGCAGCGCAGCTGCGCGATCCCAATTACACACCGCCGCTGGCCAAAGCGGTGCCGCTGGGCATCCAACATGTGTTGGCGATGTTCGTGTCGAACGTGACGCCGGCAATTATCGTTTGCGGCGCGGCGGGGTTCGGCTTTGGCTCGAACTCGCCTGATTTTCCGCAAATGATCTACATGATTCAGATGTCGATGTTCTTTGCCGGATTGGCGACGCTGATCCAGACCATCGGTTTTGGCCCTGTCGGGGCGAAACTGCCGATTGTACAGGGCACATCCTTTGCCTTTCTGCCGGTCATGATTCCGCTGGTCGCGGGCAAAGGTGTGGATGCGGTTGCTGTGCTGATGGGCGGTATCCTGGTCGGTGGTTTGTTTCATGCTGTTTTGGGTCTGTTTATTGGCAAGATCCGCTTTGCGCTGCCGCCGCTGGTCACCGGATTGGTGGTGACAATGATCGGTCTGGCACTGGTCAAGGTGGGCATTCAATATGCGGCCGGGGGCGTGCCGGCCATCGGCACACCGGAATACGGGTCGGCGCTGAACTGGTTTGTCGCCTCGGTGGTGATCCTGGTCACTCTGGGCCTCAAGTTCTTTGCCCGGGGCATGATTTCGATCTCTGCCGTGCTGTTGGGTTTGATTGCGGGCTATGTCGTGGCCTGGGTGTTCGGGATGGTGAGCTTTGGCAATGTCGGCAATGCCGCCAGCTTTGCGCTGCCAAACCCGCTGCATTTCGGGCTTGAATTCTCGGTGGCGGCGATTGTCGGCTTTTGCCTGATGTCCTTTGTTTCCGCAGTGGAAACAGTGGGCGACGTGTCCGGCATCACCAAAGGCGGCGCCGGACGCGAAGCCACGGACGAAGAGATCCAGGGCGCAACCTTTGCTGATGGTTTGGGAACGGCGGTTTCCGGTCTGTTTGGCGCGCTGCCCAACACATCGTTTTCGCAAAACGTCGGCCTGATCGCGATGACCGGCGTGATGAGCCGCCATGTGGTGACCATTGGCGGCATCTTCTTGATCGTCTGTGGACTGGTGCCAAAAATCGGCGCCATCATCTCGACCGTACCGATCGAGGTGCTGGGCGGCGGTGTGATCGTGATGTTCGGCATGGTGGTTTCTGCGGGTATTTCCATGTTGTCCGATGTGCATTGGAACCGGCGCAACATGGTCATCTTTGCGATTGCCCTGTCGCTGGGCCTTGGCTTGCAGCTTGAACCGGGCGCTTTGCAGCATTTGCCGGGGACGCTCAAAATTCTGGCGACATCGGGCATCCTGCCCGCGGCATTGATTGCGATTGTTCTGAACCTCGTTCTGCCAGAGGAACTGGCGGATGAATCCACCGAAGAGGTGTCGGGTGGTCTGTCCGGTGGTGGAAAGGGCTCCATCCCGGGTGAATGAACCAGATGAGGGTGCGCAGTAAAAGCGCACCCGACATTGACCCCGGGTGCGCTTCTGCGTGCCCGGGTTTTTTGTTGAGAGACCGAGAAGAGATTTTCGCCTCCGGCGGGCGTATTTGAAAAGAGAAGAAGCCGAGGCCGAGCGAGCTTCTTCTCTTTCTAAATACGCAAAATCCGACCGTTGGATCAGCGCATCCGGCGCGCCATGTCGATCATACGGGCGGAAAAGCCCCATTCGTTGTCGTACCACCCAAAAATGCGCAGCACACCACCGAGCGAGACGGAAGTTTCGCGCCCCGCCACGATCAGGCTTTCCGGTCTGCCGCGCAGATCGGTCGAAACCAGCGGCAGATCGGTATAGCCGAACAACGTCGGATCCGCGGATTGGATCATGCCGTTCAATGTCTCGGCCGTGATTGGATCGCGGGTTTGAACGGTCAGGTCGATGGCAGAGACACTGGCCGTGGGCACGCGAATGGCGCGGGCTTCGATCCGGCCCGCCAGATGCGGCAGGACAGTGCCAATCAACCGGCCGGCCGAGGTTGTGGTCGGCACCATCGACAGCGCCGCCGCGCGCGAGCGCACCAGATCGCCACGCGGTGCATCCACCGTCGGCTGGGATCCGGTATAGCAATGCACGGTGGTCATATGGCCGGATTGAACGCCGGCGGCCTCGTCCAGCAGCCGCAGCAGCGGGGCGAGGGCATTGGTGGTGCAAGAGGCATTGGACAGGATTTTCTGATCGGCGAGGATATCGTGATTGGCGCCGAGGACGATGGTGTCTTCTGCGGCGGGGGATGGCCCTGAAATCAGGATGCGCTCCGCCCCTGCGATCAAGCCGCGCTCTGCGATCATTTGGGTTTGGGCTTTGCCGGTGCATTCCAGAACGATGTCGACGCCGGCAAGATCCAGCGCCGAAATATCCTCGGCATGGGTCATGGCAATTTTGCGGCCCGCGGCATGCAATGCGCCATCACGCCCGGTCACGCCGCCGGGGAAGGGGCCAAAGACGCTGTCATAGCCAAAGAGATAGGCGCAGCTGTCCAGCGGGGCGATGTCATTGATCCCGACAATGTCGATATCGGCATGTTCGGTCAGGATGATACGCGTAATTGTGCGGCCAATCCGGCCAAATCCGTTGATGAAAATGCGGAGAGTCATGGTCGCGCGCTCCTTTGGTGCTGTGCAACGAGACTTAGAACAGGAGCGCGCGGTTTTGCCAGAGGTGGCAGCAGAATTCGATCAAATTTCGATTTGCTGCGCCACGCCGTGGTCCAGTGCCAGTTTGACCGCAGCCTGCGCCACTGCCAGATCCTGAAGCCCGACGCCGGTGCCATCGAACAGGGTGATTTCCTCGTCCGATGTGCGCCCGGGATGGGTGCCATTGATCACCGCACCGATTTGGGTGATGTCGCTTTCGGCAATCAGACCGGCCGCAATTGCATGTTGTGCCTCGCCGATGCTGATCGACTGGGCGATTTCATCGGTAAACACCGTGGCGCGTTGCAGCAGTTCCGGGGCAACCTCTTGTTTGCCTTTGGTGTCGGTGCCCATGCAGGCGATATGGGTGCCGGGCGCGATATGGGTCTCATTGGCGATGGCGGCAAAGCTGGAGGTGATCGAGATGATCACATCCGCCGCGCGCAGCCCGTCCAGTTCCACCGCTTCGAACGGCAGACCGGCCTCTTGCGCGACTTTTTCCAGATTGGGCAGCATTTCCGGGTGCAGGTTCCAGCCGATGACCTTCTCGAAATTGCGATGCTTCAGTGCCGTGCGCAGTTGGAATGTCGCCTGATGGCCGGCGCCGATCATGCCGATGACGCGGGCGTCGCGGCGCGCCAGATGCGCAATCGAGACCGAGGATGCGGCGGCGGTGCGCAGCGCAGTCAGCAGGTTGCCACCGACCATGGCGGTCGGCTTGCCGGTGTCGGGATCGAACAGAAAGACCGTCGACTGGTGGTTGATGATGCCATGGGTGGCGAGGTTGTTGGGCCAATAGCCACCGGCCTTCAGCCCCAGCGCCATGCCGGCACGGTCAAACCCGCCCTTGAAACCATAAAGCGCATCTTCGTGGCCAATCGCTTCGCGCACCACGGGGAAATTATAGGCGTCATCGCGCGCCATGGCGGCAAAGACCTGTTCGACGGCGGTAAAGGCGGCTTCGGGCGTGATCAGACCGGCAATCTCGGCTTCGGGGACGATGGTGAGGGTGGTTGTCTTGGTCATGTCGAGGCTCATCTGAGTATCCTGTAATCGGGGCGCTCATCGGCCCGGTGTCGGGCACTCTTCGCGAAGAATGCCCGGAAGGGCTTGATGAGCGGGTGTGTCAGTAGGCGCGGCCGCGGGCCGAGACCGGCCAGACGCATTCAACCTTGCCGTTGCGCACACCGACGTACCAATCGTGCACATTGGCGGTCGGGTCGCAGTGGCCGGGCACCAGTTTCAGCTTTTCACCGACCGTCAGCGCGCCCTTGGGGTCCGCAATGACGCCGTGTTCATCGGAACATTTGACGTATTCCACATCCGTGCGGCCACAGATCACCGGCAATCCGCTGTCCACCGATTGCGCTTTCAGACCGGCGTCACAGATCGCCTTGTCGGCCTTGGCGTGACTCATCACCTGGGTCAGGATGAAAAACGCGTTTTCCCATTCGCCCTGGTCGATGCGCTTGCCGTCCTTGTCGAGGATACGACCGTAATCGGCATCCATGAAGGCGTAAGAACCGCATTGCAACTCGTTGTAAACGCCGGAATTGCTTTCGAAATAATACGATCCCGTGCCGCCGCCCGAGACCAGATCGCAGGCGATGCCCGCGGCCTTCAGCCCTTCAACCGCATCCTTGACCTGTGCGATGGCGATGTTCAGCTTTTCCTCGCGTGCTTCATAGCTGTCGAGGTGCTGCATCGCGCCCTGATAGGCCTGAATGCCGGTGAATGTCAGCCCCGCGGCGGCGTCGATGGCCTTGGCAATCTCGACCACGGCCGGCGTGGTGGTCACGCCGCAGCGGCCCGCACCACAGTCGATCTCGACAAGGCATTCGATCTCGGTGCCATGCTTTTGCGCCGCTGCCGAAAGCTCTGATACATTGGCGAGGTCATCCACACAGACAATCGTGCGGGCCCCCAGTTTCGGCAGGCGCGCCAGACGGTCGATCTTGGCCGGGTCGCGCACCTGGTTGGACACCAGAACATCCTTGATGCCGCCACGGGCAAAGACCTCGGCCTCGGACACCTTTTGACAACAGACGCCAACCGCGCCGCCCAGGGTTTCCTGCAATTTGGCGACGTCCACCGATTTATGCATCTTGCCATGCACCCGGTGGCGCATGCCGTGGGCGGTTGCGTAATCGCCCATCTTCTTGATGTTGCGTTCCAGCGCATCCAGATCCAGCACCAGCGCCGGGGTCTGGATGTCGGCGGCGTCCATGCCGGGTTTGGCGGGGATGTCAAAGCCGACTTCGAATTGGTCGAGTTGGTCCATGTCTCTCATGTCCTTGCTCCTTTTGCGGCGGCGATCAGCCGGTAATCCATGGCAGTTTGTTCAAATCGACGTTGCCGCCGGTGACAATCACACCGATGCGTTTGCCGGTAAACCGGTCTCGGTTTTTCAGGATGGTGGCCAGCGGCACGGCGCTGGACGGTTCCATCACGATTTTCATCCGCTGCCAGATCAGGCGCATCGCATCAATGATCTCTTGTTCGCTGGCGGTCAGGATGTCGCTGACGTGATTGGACACGAAATGCCATGTCAGATCCTTCAGTGGTACTTTCAGCCCATCCGCCACCGTATCGGGCGCGTCGTCGGCGATGATATGCCCGGCGTGAAAGCTGCGATAGGCATCATCGGCCTGTTCCGGTTCTGCGGCGATGATGGCGGTGTCGGGCGCCAGCGTCGACAGGGTCAGACAGGTGCCCGAAATCATGCCACCCCCGCCAATGGGGGCCACCACCATATCAAGGTATCCGGTCTGGTCGATCAATTCGCGTGAACATGTGCCCTGACCTGCAATGACGCGGGGGTCATTATAGGGGTGGACGAAATTCGCACCGGTTTTGGCCTGAACCTCGGCAAAGACCGCTTCGCGCGACGAAGTCGATGGCTCACATTCCGTGATGATGCCGCCATAGCCGCGAACGGCGGCCTTTTTGGCCTCGGGCGCGGTGCGGGGCATGACCACGTGGCAGGGAATGCCGCGACGACCGGCAGCATAGGACAGCGACAGCGCATGATTGCCCGAGGAATGGGTGGCCACGCCTTTGGCCGCTTCATCCTCGGACAGGCCGAATACCGCATTGGACGCGCCGCGCACCTTGAAGGCGCCGGCCTTTTGAAAGTTTTCGCATTTAAAGAACAGCTCGGCGCCGGTCAGCTCGTTCAGATAGGTCGAGGTCAGAACCGGCGTGCGGTGGATATGCGGCGCAATCCTTTCATGCGCCGCCAACATGTCGTCGTAGGTCGGGATATACATTGTCGTATCCTTCATCACGCGGCCTTTTGCGCCGCTGCGGCGCGGTGGCTGCGGTAGTAATCCTGTGCTGCCGCAACGCCAGAGCCAAGGTCGATGTTCAGACCCAGATCCGCCATGCACATTTCCGCCGTCGCAATACCGGACAGCGCCATGACATCGGTGAGCGAGCCGAGATGGCCAATGCGGAACACCTTGCCTGCGACCTCGCCCAGACCGGTGCCAAAGGCGACGCCATAGGTATCAGCGGCATGAGTGACAATGTCGGTGGCGTTGAACCCGTCGGGCGTGCGAATTGCGCTGACGCTGTCGGAATAGAGATCCGGCGAAGCGGCGCAAAGCTCCAGCCCCCAGGCAGACACCGCGCGGCGCACGCCTTCGGCAATGCGGTTATGGCGGGCAAAGACGTTTTCCAAACCTTCATCGAGCAGCATCTTGCAGGATTCATTCAACCCGTTCAGCAGCCCGACCGGCGGCGTATAGGGAAAACCGCCGCCTGCATTGGTCTTGCCCATGTCGCGGATGTCAAAGAAGGTCCGGGGCAATCTTGCGCCTTCGACCGCCGCCAGCGCCTTGGGTGAAAAGCCGGTGATGGCCAGGCCGGGCGGCAGCATGAACCCCTTTTGCGAGCCGGTGACGGCGATATCGACGCCCCAATCGTCAAAGCGGAAATCCATCGACGCGATGGAGGACACACCATCGACAAGCAAGAGCGCGGGGTGAGACGCCGCATCAAGTGCGGCGCGGACGCCCGCGATGTCAGAGCGCACACCGGTCGCGGTCTCATTATGGGTCGCCAGAACGGCCTTGATTTCATGGCTTTTGTCGGCGGTCAGCGCGGCCTCGAACTTGTCCGTCGGAATGCCTTCGCCCCATGGGGTGTCAACGATCTGCACCTCCAGCCCGTAACGCTGGCACATGTCGATCCAACGATGCGAGAACATGCCATTGCGCGCGGCAAGGATCTTGTCACCGGGGCTGAGCGTGTTGGTCAGCGCGGTTTCCCAACCGCCAGTGCCGGTGGAGGGGAAGATGAACACCTCGGCCTTTTGCGATTTCAGGATCTGACGCACGGCGGCACGGGCCGGGTGCAGGATGTCGCCAAACAGCGCCGACCGGTGATCGAGTGTCGGCATGTCACAGGCGCGGCGCAGATGTTCCGGCATATTGGTCGGGCCGGGAATGAAAACGGGGTTCTGGAAGCTCATCTGTCTTTCCTCCTCATCGGGTTTGGTTGGAGGTTACGTTGGGGGTCGCGAGAGCTCAATTTTTTTGAAATCATTTTTCAAAATTCCAATTTGCAGTAATTATTTAATATTGCCAATGCATTGCTATTTTTCATATGCTGAATGCGTATTTCAAAAGAGAAGAAGAATGGCCGAAGAAACCCCGAGAAAACGCGGCCGCCCGCGTGGTTGGCAGGACAAGACCGAACAGAACACCATCAAATCCCTGGACCGGGCGTTGGAGGTTTTGGTCGCCTTGGGCCAGCATCAGGGGATCACGCTCAGCGTTCTGGCCGAGGAGTTGGATCAATCGCCTGCCACGCTGTACCGGGTGTTGGTGACCTTGCAAGGCCGGGGATTTGCCGAATTCGACGATGCGGCGCAAAGCTGGGCGGTGGGTGCGGGGGCCTTTTTGGCGGGGGCGGCGTTTTTGCGGCGGACCTCGCTTGCTGAACGTGCCCGTCCCATCATGCGCACCTTGATGGAGGACACCGGAGAGACGGCAAATCTTGGTATCGCGCGCGGGGATCAGGTCATGTTTCTCAGCCAGGTAGAGACTCATGAGACCATTCGTGCTTTCTTTCCCCCGGGGACATTGTCGCCGCTGCATGCGTCGGGGATTGGCAAGGCGTTGCTGTCGCGCTGGTCCGATGACCGGCTCACGGCCTATCTGGAGCGTACCCGGCGCGAGGTGTTTACCGAGCATACCCTGGTCGAGGCGGCGGCGCTGCGCGCCGATCTGACCCTGTCGGCGCAGCGGGGATATGCGGTGGATGCCGAGGAAAAGGCCCTTGGCATGCGCTGTATTGCGGCGCCGGTATTTGATATTCACGGCGAGGCCGTCGCAGGCATTTCGGTGTCCGGCCCCAGCGTGCGCCTGCCGCTGGAGCGGATTGCAGAGATTGGTCACAAGGTGGCCGAAGCCGCGCTGGCCCTGTCAGAGGCCACAGGCGGCGCGCCGTTTCAAACCAGCAAGTGAGCCGGTGACGCCCCCAAAATCCGGGGGGTGCGGCGAAATGCGGGGCGACATGGCGAAAAGGTGACTTAAAACTTCATGTGCGAGGCGCTAGGACTCTGGTCTATGATATGGTGACCCATTGGAGGCCGCATGATCCCGGAACTTGGACAATTTGCATTGGCATTGGCAATGGCCATCGCCCTGGTGCAATCCGTCGTGCCCATGATTGGCGCGGCACGCGGCAATCTGGTGTGGATGCGCAGCGCGCAATCGACGGCGCTGGGGCAGCTTCTGTTTGTCGGGGTGGCCTTTGGCGCGCTGATGTGGGCCTTTGTGGTCAGTGATTTCACCGTGGTGAATGTGGCCGAGAATTCCAATTCACTGAAACCGATGTTGTTCAAGGTCGCCGCGACCTGGGGGTCGCATGAGGGCTCATTGTTGCTCTGGACGCTGATCCTGACATTGTTCGGGGCGGGGGTGGCGATGTTCGGGTCGAACATTCCCCATGCGCTGCGGGCGCGGACATTGGCGGTGCAGGCGTGGATTTCGCTGGGTTTCCTCAGCTTCATGTTGTTCACATCCAATCCGTTTCTGCGGATTTCGCCGCCGCCGGTGGATGGCAATGACCTGAACCCGTTGTTGCAAGACGTCGGTTTGGCGATGCATCCGCCGCTGTTGTATATCGGCTATGTCGGGTTTTCGATTGTGTTTTCCTTTGCCGTTGCGGCGCTGATCGAGGGCCGGGTTGATGCGGCCTGGGCGCGTTGGGTGCGGCCCTGGACATTGGCGGCCTGGGTGTCGTTGACCGCCGGTCTCGCACTTGGATCCTGGTGGGCCTATTACGAGCTGGGCTGGGGCGGCTGGTGGTTTTGGGACCCGGTGGAAAACGTCGCCTTCATGCCCTGGCTGTTGGGCACGGCGCTGTTGCATTCCGCCATCGTGACCGAAAAACGCGGTGCGTTCAAAAGCTGGACCATCCTGTTGGCGATCCTGACATTTTCGCTGTCACTGCTGGGGACGTTCATCGTGCGCTCTGGTCTCTTGACCTCGGTGCATGCCTTTGCGGTCGACCCGGAGCGGGGGATTTACATCCTGGCGCTTCTGGGCGTGTCGATTGGTGGTTCCTTGACCTTGTTCGCGGCGCGGGCACCGTCGATGGAGGGTGGCGGATTGTTCGCCCCGGTCAGCCGCGAGGGGGGCTTGCTGATCAACAACCTGTTGTTGGCGACGGCCTGCGGCACGGTGCTGTTTGGCACGCTGTATCCGCTGTTTCTTGAGGCCGTGACCGGCGACAAGATCTCGGTCGGGCCGCCGTTTTTCAACGCCTCTTTTGTGCCGATCATGATGCCCTTGCTGTTGGTCATGGGCTTCGGGCCGTTCCTGACGTGGAAACGGGCCGATCTGCGGGGAATTTCCCAGCGGCTCTGGATGGTGGCGGCCGTGGCGGCGGTGGCCGCGCTGGTGCTGTGGTATCTGGTGACCAAGGGGCCGGTGCTGGCGGTTTTGGCTTTTGGGCTTGGGATCTGGCTGTTTCTGGCCACGCTTCAGGATTGGGGCGCGCGGATCAAATTGTTTCGCGCACCATTCTCCGAGAGCCTGCGCCGGGCCCGCAACCTGCCGCGTGCCAGCCATGGCATGACCATGGCGCATCTGGGGTTGGCGGTTTGTATCTTTGGCTTTGTCGGATCTTCGGCCTGGAAAGAAGAGATTGTGACCTTTGCCGAACCGGGCACCGAGGTGCAGATTGCCGGGTTTGACATTCGCTTTGCCAAGGTCGAAAGCGTGCCGGGGCCGAATTACACCGCCTTTCGCGCGACGCTGGTGGTCAATCGTGCCGGGGCCTTTGTGCAGAATCTCTATCCCGAACGGCGGATCTATCCGGTGGCGCAATCGACCACCACCGAAAGTTCCATTCGCCACACCCTCGCCGGTGATCTTTACGCCGCGATTTCCGAACCTGCGGCCGAGACTGCCGGCGATGTCTGGACGCTTCGGGTGATCTATGAGCCGCTGGTGAATTTCATCTGGCTTGGCTCTTTCATGCTGGTGCTGGGCGGGGCTTTGTCGTTAAGCGATCGACGTCTGAGGGTCGGCGCGCCACGTCGCGCCAAAATGCCTGAAATGGCGCAACCTGCGGAGTGAAAAAGATGCAACGTGTTCTGGTGATGCTGCCGGTTGCGGTGGTGATTGTGATTGGCGGTTTCTTTCTTTGGGGGTTGAACCCGGATCGCGATCCCAATGCCATCCCGTCTGCCCTGGTATCCCATCCGGCGCCGGCCTTTGAGCTGGAGGCCGTCGATGGTGTGGATGTGCCGGGCTTGAAAACCGCGGATCTGGCTGCGGCGGGCGAGCCCGTGCTGGTCAATGTCTTTGCCTCCTGGTGTGTGCCTTGCCGGGCCGAGCACAAGGTGCTGACGCGGCTGGCCGCGAGTGAGGGCTTTCCGCTTTTCGGTATAAACTACAAGGACAAGCCCGAGGCTGCCCGCGATTGGCTGAACGAGTTGGGAAATCCCTATCAACGGATCGGGTCGGATCTGTCCGGGCGCGCCGGGATCGAATGGGGAATTTCCGGGGTTCCTGAAAGCTTCCTTGTGAATGCCGAAGGCACGGTGGTCTGGCGTTACGTCGGGCCGATTGCCAGCGCACAGGCGCAGGATGAATTGCGCGACGCCCTTGCTGCTGCGCGCGCGGCGGGTGCGGGATCGTGAGACAGGTTCTTGCCGTCTGTCTGATCGCATTGGCCAGTGTCGCAGCGGCGGTGGAGCCGGACGAGATCCTTGACGATCCGGCATTGGAGGCGCGCGCGCGCGACATTTCCCGCGATATCCGCTGTGTCGTCTGTCAGAACGAACCGATTGACAGTTCGAACGCCGGGGTGGCGCGCGATCTGCGCATCCTGATCCGCGAGCGGTTGGTCGCGGGGGATAGCGATGCCGAGGTGGTGCAATATCTTGTGGATCGCTACGGCGATTACGTGTTGTTCAAGCCGCCGTTCAAACCCACGACCTATGCATTGTGGCTGGCGCCGTTTGCGCTTTTGGGGTTGGGGGGCGTGGCTGCGGCGTCGGCGTTGCGACGCCGCAAGGCGGGCACGGCCCCCGAGGGACTTAGCCCCGAGGACGAGGCAAAAGTCGGTGAATTGATGGCGCGTTTTGACGCCGAGATGGACAAGAAAGACACCTGAGGCATGAATTTCTGGATACCCGCCGGGCTGATGGCGATTTTGGCCGGTTTGATCATCCTTTTGCCGCTGTGGCGGCGTGGCACGGCGCAGGTCGGGCACCGCGAAGGGGCCTTGGCCATCTTTGTCGACCAGTTGAAAGAGGTCGATGCGGAACGTGCGCGCGGTGTGATTTCCCCGCAGGAGGCCGAGGCCGCAGCACTGGAAATCAAACGGCGCATGTTGGCGGTGGAACGTCAGGGTGGCGATGGTGGCAAGATCAGAACCGGCGGCACGGCGGCGCTTTTTGTGATGGCCGTCATGGTGCCGTTGTTGGCGGGCGGTGTTTATCTGGCGACAGGCGCGCCCGGCATTTCCAGCCAGCCGTTTGCCGACCGTGCGGCGGAACGGGGTGAGGATCAAAAGATTGTCGAGCTTACAGAACGTTTGAAAGCCCGCCTTCAAGCCGATGAAAGTGGCGGGCCGATCGAGGGCTGGGAGCTTTTGGCCCAGACCTATATGCAGATGGGCCGGTATCAGGACGCGGTTGCGGCGCTGGCGGAAATCCTGGATCGCCCTGACACCCGTGCAGGCCATGTGACGCAATACGCCGAAGCCTTGATTGCGGCGGCTGATGGCATTGTGACGCAATCGGCGGCGGCAGCGATTGACCGCGCGCTGGACATGGATGTGCTGAACCCGGCGGCGATTTTCTATAAGGCGCAATGGCTGGAACAGGACGGTCAGGTGACCGAGGCGCGTGCGCTGTTGGTGTTGCGGTTGTCCCAGGAGGAAACCGCGCAGCCCTGGATGGAATATTTCATCCGCGAGATCAACCGCATCAGCGCCACCACCGGAGACGCGGCGGTGGCAATGTCTGACTTTGTGACAGTACGGGGCCCAAGCGCCGACGACGTGGCCGCTGCGGCAGAGATGACAGCCGATGATCGGGCGGATTTCATCCAATCGATGGTGGCCGGTTTGGCAGAGCGCTTGCAGGAGACGCCGGAAGATCTTGACGGCTGGCTACAGTTGGGGCGGGCCTATGGCGTGCTGGGGCAATCTGACAAGGCGCTGGAGGCGTATCGCGCCGCAGAGGGTCTGTTGTCGACCCTGGCGGCGGAGGATCCCCGCCATGCGATCGTGGCGCAGGGTTTGGCGGCAAACGGCGGCTGAAGCGATAGTTGTCAGGGCGGGAATGAGGGGCCAGCCCCTCACACTCCCCGGGATATTTGATCCAGGAGAAAGACCGGTCAAGCGAAAGACTGGTCAGGAGAAAGACAGGTCAGGCGAATGACAAAAGACGTCAACCGCCGGCTTTTTCGATGGCTTGGAATATCGCCTTGGCGCTGAGGAGTTCCGGCAGGGCGATCCCGGTCGGCGCGGCGGGGCCGTAGACCGCGTTGAACGGGATGCCGTAGCGGTTGAACTCAGCCAGATATTCGGAAATCGCCGGGTCAGGGCGGGTCCAGTCGGCCTGCATGGCGATGATGTCGCCAGAGGTCAGCAGGGTGGCGACCTCGCCACGTTCCAGGACCAGTGATTTGTTGGCTTTGCAGGTCAGGCACCAATCCGCAGTCACGTCGACAAAGACGATCTTGCCATTTGCGATATGGTCACGGATGTCGGTGGTGTCGAAGGGCGCCCAGTTGGCTGCGGTTGGGGTGTCGGATTGCGGCGCGGCGGGGCGCAGGGCAGGCAGGCCAACGGCGATCACGGCCAGGGCCGCGACCCAAACGGGCCGCCGGGGCAGGCGGATGGGCAGGATCAGAATTGCCAGGATCATTGCCACCAACAGCGCGGTGATGGCCGCATTGGCCAGACCGGCGACATTGGCCAGCACCAGGAACAGCCAGGCCGCCGTCAGGGCCAGCAATCCCGCCATCACGGCCTTGACCACCAGCATCCAGCGCCCCGGTTTGGGCAGGACAGCCACACAGCCGGGCATTGCCGCGACCGCGAGGTAAGGCAGGGCCAGACCGATTCCAAGCGCGGTGAAGATCACCGCAATATCCAACCCGCCGCCCGCCATGGCAAAAGCCACGGCAGTGCCGAGAAACGGCGCGGAACAGGGGGTTGCCAGCACCGCAGCAAAGGCACCGGTGGCGAAATCGCCCAAGTGGCCATGGCCCCCGACACTGGCCAAATGGGTTTGCAGCCCCGAAGGCAGGCTCAGGGTGAACGCGCCAAACAGTTTGGCGGAAAACAGCACCAGAATGACAATCATCAATGTCAGGAACACCGGGCTTTGGAATTGCAGACCCCAGCCGACGGCATGGCCCATGGATTGCAAACCCCAGGTCGCCGCCGCCAGAGCCCAGAAAAAGGTCAGCACGCCAAACGCCGCCCAGAGAAAACCGGCCCGGATCTGTGCCGGGGGAAGATCGGATTTGCCAATCGCGGCCGCCAGTTTCAGCGACAGAACCGGCAAGACGCAGGGCATGACATTCAGGATCAGACCGCCCAGCACCGCGATCAACGCCATGGCCCAGAGACCCCGCCCGGCCTGGGGGGCGGCAGGCAGCGTGTCGGTCAGGGGGGCGGGCAGCGTCCCGGCAAAGCGACCGTCGGTCACGGTCAGGGTCAGCTCGGCATTTGGGTCCGTCGCATAAAGCAGTGGGATTTCCGCCCAGAGCCGGGTTTGGTCGGCATCGAGACGGACAATGGGTTTGCCGAAAACCGCGCCTTCCAATTCCGGAAAGACATCCGGCGTGCGAAAGCCGAGATCACGGTGCAGGGCCACTGTCAGATGGGTCTGCGACAGATGAGCCGCTTCGAGGGACATGTTGGTGGCTGCGCCCTCTGCCGGGACTTTGCTCAGGGCTGCGGCAATCGTTTCAGCGGCCTCGGGGTCAATCCCGGTGTCGTTTGGCAGGGTCAGGGTCAGGGTGAAATCTTCGGGAATGCAGATCTCTTTGCAGACCAGCAACCGCACGCGGGGGGTCAAGGTGGCGGGGGCCCCGGGGTGATCCAGCGTGATGCGAATGGGGAAAACGACCTGATCGCCGTAGCCAAAGTTTTCGATATCAAATGCGGTAAAACGCGTCGGAGCCGGGAATTGCAATTCAGCTGTGGCCAGATTTTGCGCCTGATCCCAGTCAAGTTCCGGTGGCAGGCCGACCTCGCCGGGTGAGCGCCAATAGGTCTTCCACCCGTCTTGCATTTTCACAACCAGACCGGCGGACAGCGTCCCGGCATCCGGGGCGACGCCCTGTTCGGCGGTGATCAACTGTGCGGTCAGGGCCGGGGCCTCGTAGAGGTCGGATTGTGCGGCCCATGCCGTCACCGGCA
Organism: Marinovum sp. 2_MG-2023; assembly: GCF_030548265.1. Taxonomy (NCBI): domain Bacteria; kingdom Pseudomonadati; phylum Pseudomonadota; class Alphaproteobacteria; order Rhodobacterales; family Roseobacteraceae; genus Marinovum; species Marinovum sp. 2_MG-2023. The sequence continues at coordinate 85,164 of NZ_JAUOSD010000003.1, forward strand.
GGGCAAGCAAAAGCACAGAGATCAAAAGGCGCAAAAGCTGCATTTGGGCTCCTTCCCGACGGGGTGCCGGGGTGTGCTCTGTATGCGCTTTTCACCGGGTCAGGTCGAGAGGGGCAGGCCGTCACATTGGCGCGAGGGGGCTGTGTTCTGTGTCCTGTGCGACGCTGAGCCGCGGGGGGCAGGCCCGTCAGCCGCGCGGCATGCGCAACACCACGTTGCGCCCGCTTTTGACGTAGTTCAACCGATCTTCATCAATGGCAGAGACGCGACCACCGTCAATCCGGTCGCCGACCTTGACCTTTTGGTAGCGACCATTGGACAGGCGGATCAACGCCCGGCGGCTTGACGGTTTGCCGTAGACGCCGATCAGGTTGACGTTGCGCAGATTGATCGCGTTCTTTTGCGTTGCGGCGGTGGCGACGGTGGTTTTCGACGGGATACGCGGCGTCACGGTGCGCGGGGCAACGGCGGCTGGGGCGGCGGCGGCCACCACCGAATTTGCGGCGTTCTGGGCCGCGCGGTCGACAAGGGTCGCCATGTTGGTCGGTCGGCGGTTGGGTTTGAGAGAGCTTGCCACCGCCAGTTCGCTGGCTTCGATGTCTTTTTCGGCCTCGGTTTTGGCCGGGTCTTGCGCCGGACGCAGTTTCGGACGTTTCTGGCGCAGTTCCTCAAGGCTGATACCGCCCAGATTGGCGCGTTCATTCTGTTCGATCAGATCACCGGGGCGTGGCCGTGGGCGCAGCCCGGCAAGGCTGGGATCAGCTGCGGTTGTTGGCGCGGATGTGTCGGGGGCCGGAGTGGCGCCTGGAATGGGCGCGGGCACCGGCACCGCAGCCGAGGCGGCGGCAATCGCAGCCGCAAGGGCGGCGTTTTCGTCGTCAGATGCTGGATCGGAGGATTGCGGGTCTTGGCCCGCTTCTGGTGCGGGCAGGGCCGCGGGCGTCACGGATTCCACCCCCGGTCGCAACGGGGCTTTTAACGGCGGCGGCCCAAGCACCAGGGTAAACCCGGCGGGATGCAAGACCCCCTGCGCGGTCGGTTGGATCAAACCATTGTCGTCAAAGGTAAATCCGGAATCCGCCGGATAGGGATTGATTTGCGTTGGCGGGATCTGATCGGTGTCGGCCTCGCGCTGGGTTGGGATGGCAATGGCGTCGCCGACCGCCACATCGGGGTCGATGGAGGCCACGTAAAGTTCGCCAACCAAGGCCTGCTCTGGCTCGTTGGGCGGCATGGGCGCGCGTTGCCAGATGCCGGTCGCCGCATAGCGGGCCTCGGCTTGTTCCGGTGTCAGGGCCTCGGATTCGAAGGGCACCGAGAGGCCATCAACCTGCTCTTCGACAAGATCGCGGCTGAGGCTTGGCAGGCCTTCACTCAGCGAGGCAATGTTGATGTCAGTCGGGTCTTCGGGGTCAATTTCGCGGGGCAGGTCCGGCAGGGCAAGCGCGGTTGGCGGGATCGCTTCGGGCGGTGCGGCGGCGCTGTTGGGGTCGGTGGTGTCAAGCGCGCTGTCGCGCACGGCGGGCGCGGTGGCGGAGGCCACTGCCGGGCCTTCGACATTGCGCCGGAACAAGGAGGCGAGACCATCGTCCAGAAACAGCGAGGCCCAGGCACTGACCGCGAGTAGGGCCAGGATCAGGGCGGCTGTCAGCATCAGGCCAAGGAACCGGGGTTTGCCGCCGATTTTTTGCTGGCCGCGCGCGCCAAAAACCGTCATCCGGTCGCCTTCGTCCAGCGCGGCGGCGGCTGCGGCGGTTTCTGCTGCTTTCGCGTCGCCGGGCTTGACCTTGGACAGTCGCGCTTTGCGGCTTGGTTTGGCGGGTTTGCCAGGTTTGCCCGGGCTTTGCGCCGCGCCGGTGCGGCGGCTGGCAAAGCCGATGTTTTTGCCAATCCCGGCAGAGGCGCGGGCAATTATCCCGCTGGCGGTGGATGGTGTGGGCTCTGCGGTCGGGGCGGTGGCGGTTGGTGCCGTCGCGGCGATCTGGTCGCTGATGTTGTCGCTGTCGTTGTCCCCGTCGTTGTCGGCTTTGGGTTTCGGGCGCATCGTAAACGACGCCCGTGCGCTTGCCGCGATCTCATCCGCCACGTCGCGGGGTTTAGGGGGCGATACCGGCGTGTCGGATGTCGGACCGCGCAGGTTTTCGGGCCGCGCTGTCAGATTTTTGCTGGCGCGTGGCGCTGGTGCGTCGCGGTTGGCCCGAATGCTGCTGAATCCCGGCGTTGCGGGTTCCGGCGGCATGGCAGAGACGCTTGGCGGCACCTTTGGGGCGGGCGGGGGTGGGGCATTGGGATTGGCAACCGGCACAGCAGGCGGATCTTTGCGGTTGCCTGCGTCTTCCACTGGGCCGGGGCGTTGTTTCTTCTTGAATGATGGCAGAGGCGGGACGTCTGCCTCGGGCTTGAGCGCCGGGGGGGCTGCTTTGACTTCGGGTGTCTTGGGCGATGTGTCGGTGTTCCGCGCGGCATCAGGTTTCGGTGCTGCGGGTGTCTTGCCTGCGGCCTGACCCTGTGGTTGCGGCGGGGTCTTTGCGGTTGGTGCGCTGGCGGGTTTCGGCGTTGCGGGCTGTGGCGTTGCGGGCTGCGGCGCGGGCGCGGGTGTCTTGGCGTCCGGCTTTGCCTTTACCGGGCGTTCCTCTGACGGGCGCTCCTCTGTCGGGCGCTCTTTTGGTGCGGCGGGCGCGGCTTTGGCTTTTGGCGGCGAAGGTGTGTCTGACTTGGGCGCACTGGCCTCGGGCTTTGCCCGGGGTGTTTCTGGCGCAGGTTTTTCCTGTACCGGGGTTTCCTGCACCGGCGGGACCGGTTCCGCCAGATCGTCCAGAATGGCAACCGGGGTATCATCCCCCTGGACCGTCATGCCGGGGGTCAGGGTGGTCAGCGCCTTTTGCGTCGGACCAAAAAACGGCTCGCGCTGGAAACCGGCGTCTTTTGCCACGTCGGAGACAAAGCCAAGGGGCAGGAAACCATGCAGGATGGCAAATTGCTCTGCCTCGTCAAGTGTTTCCCGCGCCACCGCCGCCACATGGATATGGTCGCCGTCGCGGTGGAAATCATAGACCAAATCGTCAATGGCATAGGGCGTCGCGCCATCAAGCGCGGCTTCGACGGCCTCTGGATTGGAAATCCCCGGCGCAGGTGCGGCAATGTCCAGAAACTTCACCTGCTCGGTCGGCAGGATCAATTTGACTTCGCAATCGCCCTTGGTCACGCGTTCGCGCAGGGCGATCAGGGTTTCAGACAAATCCGGCAATTCGGGCGAAACAACACCCAATTGACGCCAGCCATCGCCGGCCGCGCCATCAGCCGAGGCGCGCCGCAACAGAGCAATCCCGTCAAAGGAAAGCAACAGAGCAAAATCTGGTTTCATCTCTCCGGCTTTCGCACTCCTTCATGGGTCACGCAAGTCTGACCCGTCTTCCACCCATTTTACAGCAGCTTCCTGCCGAGAAAAAGCCGCGACACCATAATGTTACGAACCAGAGGTTGTGCGCCTTCCTGGTCACGCGCATCTTTGTCGCGAATATGGCTTTCATAACATAAAGGCAGTGCTGATGTTGAGACATTTGAGTGTAAGGGCTTTTGTCATCACCTTGATGATTCCCCTGGGGCTGTCGGGGGCGGCATGGGCCGATGATCGTGCACCCCATGTCACAGTGACCGGCGAGGGGCGCGCCACGGCGGTGCCGGACATGGCGACGGTGCATCTTGGCGTGGCACATGAGGCGCGTGAAGCACGTGATGCAATGGCGCAGGTCAACGAAGACATTCAGAAGCTTTTTGCCGCCCTGACCGAGATGGGCATCGCCCCGCGGGATGTTCAGACAAGTTCGCTGCGGCTTGACCCGGTCTGGCGCGACCGCAGCCGGTCCACCCCGCCGGAAACACCGGTGATTGATGGCTTTGTTGCCCAGAACGATCTGACCATTCGGGTGTCGGATATGGCCCGGTTGGGGGATGTGCTTGCGGTGATGCTGGACAGCGGGTCAAACCGGTTTTCCGGCATTTCCTTTGGGCTGCGCGATCCCGGTCCGGTCTTGGATGAGGCCCGCCGTCTTGCGGTGGCGGACGCCCGTGCACGGGCGCAATTATACGCCGATGCTGCCGGTGTGACGCTGGGCGACATAAGTGAGATTTTCGAGCCCGGCACAGGATCCGCCCCGGGGCCGGTCTTTGCCCGGGCCGAGGCGATGATGGTTGGGGACGGCATGCCGGTTGCGGCGGGAGAGCTGAATTTCAACGCCCAGATCACCATCGTTTATGGTCTTGAAAACTAATCTGGTTCTGAAAACTAAATACGGCCCCGCCTGAAAGGGCGGGACCGTTTTCGCACTCACGAAATGTGCATTGTTCAGGCGGAGGCTTTGGCCAATGCCTGGTCAAGGTCGGCGATCAGATCTGCGGCATCTTCGATCCCGATGGACAGACGCACCACATCGGGCCCGGCCCCTGCGGCGGTTTGCTGTTCCGCTGTCAGCTGGCGGTGGGTGGTCGATGCGGAATGGATCACCAGGCTGCGGGTGTCCCCAAGATTGGCGACATGGCTGAAAATTTCCAGCGAATCCACGAATTTGACACAGGCGTCATAGCCATCCTTCAACGCAATGGTGAACAGACCGCCGGCGCCTTTGGGGCAAAGCCGCGCTTTTCGCTCGGCATAGGGCGACGTCGGCAGACCGGCATAGGTCACAGCGGCAACCGCGTCGTGGCCTTCCAGCCATGCGGCGATCTTTTCCGCGTTTTGCACATGGCGTTCCATCCGCAACGACAGCGTTTCAATGCCCATCAGCGTGTAATGCGCCGCCTGTGGATTGAGCGTCATGCCCAGATCGCGCAACCCGATGGCAATGCCGTGGAAGGTGAAGGCCAGCGGGCCAAAGGTTTCCGCAAAGGTCAGCCCGTGATAGGCCGGTTCCGGTGCGCTGAGCGACGGGAATTTGTCGGATGCGGACCAGTCGAATTTGCCTGAATCCACGACCACGCCGCCGGTCACAGTGCCGTTGCCGGTCAGATATTTGGTCATCGAATGCACGACAAGCGTCGCGCCATGGTCGATCGGCTTGCACAGATAGGGCGTGGCCGATGTGTTGTCGACGATCAGCGGAATGCCCGCCGCATCGGCCACTTTGGCCGCCGCTGCAATGTCGGTGATATAGCCGCCGGGGTTGGCCACGGATTCACAGAACACCGCGCGGGTGTTGTCATCAATCGCTGCTGCAACCGCATCCATATCGTCGAAATCGACAAATTTCGCCGACCAGCCAAAGCGTTTGATTGTCTGGCTGAACTGGGTGATCGAACCGCCATAAAGCCGGGTCGACACCACCACATTCAAACCGGGCCCCATCAGCGGGAACAGCGCCATGATCTGGGCCGCGTGCCCCGACGAACAGCAAACGGCACCCACACCACCTTCGAGCGTGGCAAGACGTTCCTGAAGGGCGGCCACGGTCGGGTTGGTCAGGCGGGAATAGATATATCCGACTTCCTGAAGGTTAAACAGCGCCGCCGCATGTTCCGCATCGCGGAACACATAGGCCGTTGTCTGGTAAATCGGTATCTGACGTGCGCCGGTGGCGGGGTCGGGGCGGGCACCGGCGTGGATTTGCAGCGTGTCAAAGCCGTATTGCGGGGCGTCGGTCATGGGATCCTCCTTCGGGAATTTTGCCGGAGGGTATGCAGAGGCGGCACCATTTTCCAGCCCTGGAATCAGCTATCTGATGTTTTTCCGCTGCTAAAATATGCAGTTCACCCTTTACCCGCCCGGATTGCCGCCAATTTCGCGAGCGCGCCGATCAGGATGCTTTGGCGAGGATGACATCCAGCACCGGTTTCCACTGGTCCTGCATTACACGAAACGGTTTCTGGGTCCGGTCAAAGACCGACAGGCCCTGACGCGCCAAATCACCATAGATCGTGCGGTCGGAAATACAGGCCAGCGGCGGTTGCTCCATCGAGTCGCAAAACCGCATGAGGTCGCGGCGGCTGCGCGAGAAGCTGCGCAATCGGTTGGCGATCACCTCGATTCGTGCCTTGCCCTTGCGGATGCGTTTGACGTCACGCAGGGATTTCAGGAACCGCTTGGTCGCATCTTCGTCAATCCATGACGCGGTCAGGGGCACAAGGATCAAATCCGCCATCTTGACCAGATCAGCGGCGTCTGCCGGATCAATGCTGCCGGGGGCATCAACAATAAGGTATTCGGCGGTTTTCGGCGCAGTGCCAAGTTCGCGCGCATTGGTCCAGTCGCGTCGTTTGATTGGCGGATTGCCCAGGTTGCGCCGTTTCAGCCAGTTAAACGACGACTTTTGAACATCTGCATCCGCCAATGCCACCCGCCGCCCCAGATTGGCCAGCGCGCCTGCCAGGGTGATCGAGGTGATCGTTTTGCCTGTGCCGCCTTTTGGGTTCACGACGAGAATGGTTTTCAACCTTACAGCTCCTTGGTTTCCAAAGTGGGCTCTGTATATTTAATGTATATACTTGTTCAACCCGAAAATTGCCCTAGCGCATCCAGAAACCTTCGCGCCGGATCTTGTTGCGGATTGCCTGTTCCCGTTTGGGCAGATCATTCTGATCAAACAGATCGCGCACCTTTTGGCCGCGCCCCTGATAGATCATTCGCAGGGCGGGTTCATATTCCTTCAGCCGTTTTTTGACCTTATGCGGTCCGGTGATAATGTCGATCGTGTCAAGAACATGTTGACCCTCGCGGGCGTAAAGCATTGGCAGAAAACGATAATGACACGAATGGCTGCCATCCAGCATTCCCGCCGGAAGGGTGTCGCGCCCGCCGCCAAAGGAATGAATGACCAGCGGCAGCGCCACCTGATCCAGCCAGGGATCCATGGTCTGGCACACCAGTTCCGCCGGGGGATCGTCGCGGATGGTCAGCGCATATTCCAGAAACCGCTCGCCAAACAATTTTGGGCATTTGTAAAAGAAGAAACCGGCGTTGAAATAGAGATAGCGTTGCCAATATTCATCCGGTTGCCCCAGGTCGAGCGAGCTTTGGAAATCCAGACCAAAGCGGTCATAAAGCGATTTCCAGATCGCCGAATAGCCGGGGCCGTAGAGTTCGATTTTCGGCCAGGTGCCTTCGCGACGCATGGATGCGGTGGGGCGGTCAAAGTCGAACGGCACCTCGCGCAGATCGCCGGTGATCAGGGTGTCGGTGTCAAAAAACACAAACGGCTCACCCTCGGGCAGGGCGGCAAGGGCCTCGATCTTGTTGCCATAGGGGTAGTCATGGCCGAAATGCCGGTTTTCGAACGGCAGGAATTCGACACCAAATTCGACCAACAGGTTGCGAAGGTCTTCGTTCTTGATGCGGGGGTTGTTGGGCCAGAGCGGACCGGGTTGCGGTTCGGCGAGGAAAAGCCGCCCGCGAAAGCCGCGGTTGTAGTAGCGAAACGAGGCCGCGAACAACAGCGCCTCATATTGCAGACGGCCGGATTGGCCGACGATTACGATGTTGAACGGCGTATCTGCGATAGGTTGCATTGTCATTGCCTGGCTGCCCCTGGTTGCTTTTGGGTCTTTTGTTGTCGACTATAGGCGGGAATGGCGCGGGTCTAAAGGCGCTTGGTCACAGGTTGGTGCCGAGTCTGACCTGTGCAGTCTGCATTCCTGTCGAATGGGTCGCAATGCCATATTGGATTCAATAATTCGGGGGAAAAGACATGCATTTCATTCTGGTCTTGATTGCGCTGCTGGCCAATGGCGGTTCCGGTCCGGGGGCGGGTGACACTCCGGGGGGTGACGCGGATGGCGGAAACCGGGTGGACCCGGCCGAAAGCGCCGCGATCACGGCCCCGGAACCTGTGGCCGAACCGCAGGAACCCACCGGGCGCTTTACCACCGCAACAGAGGTGCGCCCGATCCTGAACGCGACCAAGGCCAATTGGGTTGCGGTGCGCGAATATGAGGGGCGCGATCTGGTGTATTTTACCCATCTGCTCAGCTGGCGTTGCGGGTTGATTGGTCTGGAATATGCGATCAACGATGGCCCGGTTGAGGCGTTTGCGCTGCCCGATTGCCATGAGGATACCGGCGCGCCGAACGCGTTGTTGCCGGCGGATGGTCTGCCGTATGTGTCCTTTGGTCTGCAAACTGTGGACAAGATCCGCATTCACATCACCTATGACGACCTCGCCCGCGATACGATTGTGGTGGCGCGCAACGGCGTGCTTATTCCGTAATTGGCTGTGTTTCGCCGGGTGCGGGGGTGTCGTCCGGTGCCGGTGTGACAGCAACAGGGCCGATCGGGTCAACGGCGCGGCGCAGGTTCGGGACCGCCCCAAACCAGACGTCGCGATTTGGCGGCGCAATGTTGGTGGGGGCAATGCAGGACGGGGCAATGCAGGACGGGGCAATACAGGACGGGGCGATGCAGGATGGCGCAATGTCGGGCGCGCGCCAGACCCAGCGGCCCTGCGCCATGGTGGCGGCGATGCGGCGGCTGGCTCGGTGCAGCACCACCAGATCGGCCCGCGCCCCAGGTACAAGAACCCCGCGATCCTGCAATCCCATGGTCTGGGCCGGGCGGGCGGAAATCAGGGACCAGGCCCCGGCCAAAGGCAGGGTGCCGGTGTCCCACAGATGCAGCGCGGCGCGGTGCATCGCCTCGGGGGCGCCGTCTGAAATCAACGCATCACACATGCCGCCGGTGATCATGTCACGTGCCACTGGCGCGCCCGGCTGGTCCGGGCCGCTCATCACGCCGCGCGCCGGCATCAGCACCGGATCGCCCCAGGCCCGTGCCACCGCCGCCGCGCCTACCGCCTCTGGCGCGGCACAAATTTTGGCACCCATCATCGCCAGCCGCTCGCGGCTCTGGCCGTCGCGGTCGCCGTAGCTGCCGGAGCGGACGTTCAGCACGTCAAAGGCATGCGCCAGATTGCACAGGTGGCGATGCACCTCATCGCCACGGGCGCGCAGACCTTCGGCAATGCGGCGCAATTCATCGTCCGACGGCAGGGCCGGGGTGTTGACGTGATCGACAAACAGCACAGCATTAATGTCATACTGGCGCAGCAGCGTCAGGAACCGGTGTTCGCTGTCCATCATATGGATGTCACTGCGCAACATGATGCGAAGATCACAGGTCATGCGCGCCTGATAAGATGCCATCCCCAACAGCAGGGCCTCGGCGAAATCCGGGCTTTTGGCCCCGCCTTGCCAGCCCCAGTCCTGTGCCAGCCACCCGGTGGTGATGCCCCGGGACAGAAGGTCACGTTCGACCTCTGGCAGATTGGGCAGGCTGTTGGACACCGGCGCGCGGGCGTGAAGGTCGACAATCCCCGGCAGAATATCATACCCGGTCATGTCGATCTCACGCGCGGGGCCATTGCTGATGTGTCCATCGGCAATGGTCAGGGCATGATCTTCCAACCCTGAGTCATGTAAGATACGGGCGCCGGTAAGACGCACGGGAAAAGAAAGAACGGACATGGACCTGCTCGCGGTTCCTGGTAGACCCGAAGCTAGGAGCGCATTGTTTCGGCAAGGTGACAGATTGTCGGAAATTGCGTGAATTTAGGTTAATTTCCATGGACTTCACGCGGAATCTATGTGCTGCGGCGCGGCGTTGACCTTTTATCCTGTCAATTGCGCACGCCGGATCATGTGAAACCGCCCTGTTTCGCGGTCACCACCAAGCAGCGACAGCGCGTCAATCTGAAACGGCGCGGTCAAATGTGGGGTTAGATGCGTGGTCAGGGCCGCTGTAGTTGCGTCGATCTCATCCCGCCGCAGGGGGCCGGTCAACGTGATATGAAAGCGGAAATCATCCATCACATAGGGGTATCCCCAGGCGGCCAGATTGCTTTCCTGGGTCGGGCTGAGCCGGGTTTGCCGACGGCGGGCCAGTTCGTCGGCATTGGGCGGCGCGCGAAAGTCGTCAAAGTGGCGCACGCAATCTGCGGCCAGATCTGACAGGGCGGCGGTGTCGCCCACGGGGGTCAGCGCCAGAAAGCTGCCAATGCGGGTGATCGCCAACCCGTCGAGGGCAACAGGCGCCCGGGTGGCCGCGAAGGCCGCGACTGCGGCTTCCAGCGCCTCGGCGTCTTGGGCATCTGGACCGGTGGCCAAATGAAACGGCGGTTTGAGCGTGGCATGCGCGCCGTATTTGCGCGGACGTTCGGTCAGCTCTGCCACCGGGCGCGGCAGGTTCGCCAGATCCGGGTGGCTGCGCGCGGTGCCGGTGATGGGATCCCAGCCCAACCAGTCGGCCAAAACCTCGGCCAGGGGACCGGTCGGGGTGAAGTAGAGCGCATAGCGGGCAAACATCAAATGCTCCTGTCAGGTTTGGTCAAATTCGTCTCCGGACGCCAGACGCGCCCGCAAATGCCGTTCCAGTGTGTCCCAGACCAATCGAATGCGGCGGGATGATTGCACTTCGCGGTGGGCCACCAGCCACACCGGATAGGTGATCGGGCCAAAGCCCGGCAGAAGCCGCTCCATCCCCGGTGTCGATTGGCCAAGGAAATCCGGCGCAATGCCAATCGCCACGCCCTGGGTCGCCAATTGCCAATGCACCAGATGGTTGTCGCTGCGAATGGTCAGCATCTCGCGCGTCAGGTGGATGTCAAAGCCGGCAAAGGCCGCAATCATCTGATCCGCCGTATCCATTGCCACGAAATCATGCCCGGCCAGATCGTCAAGACCCTGTGGTGTGCCGCGCCGTGCCAGATAGGCGTCGGAGGCATAAAACCAACCGGTGTCATTGGCGATCCGTTTCCCGATCAGAACCGGATCTTCCGGTTCGGTGTTGCGAATGGCGACATCCGCCTCGCGGCGGCGCAGATCGGTCACGGCATTGGTTGCGGAAATTTCAATGTCCAGACCCGGCGCGGTGTCGCGCAATTCGGCAATCACCGGCGGCAGAAGATAGGCGGCATAGATCTCGGATGCGGTGATGGTGACCTGACCGGCGATCACCTGACTTTGGCCAGAGGCCGCCAGCGACACCTGGGTCGCGGCGTCGCCCATCGCGCGCACGTGGTCGATCAATTCCAACCCCGAGGGCGTCAGCTCCAATCCGCGCCCGGTGCGTTCGAACAGCGCGACGCCAAGCTCGTCTTCCAGCGCGTTGACCTGCCGCCCCAATGTCGGCTGAGCCATGCCAAGGGCGCGGGCCGCAGCCGAAAGCGACCCTTCCTCGGCGGTGACAAGGAACGCCCGCGCGCGGTTCCAATCGAATTTGATGCTGCGCCAATCCATGCGAAACCGCATACCAGCCCTGCTGGATTGGTCAATTCCTATGATGCCGACACAGGGCTATCTTTGCCGCAATCAGAAGGTTTGAAACAGGAGGCCGGCGATGAAAGCGGCAGTGTATTTTGAATACGGTGACAGCAATGTGGTCAGCATCGCGGATCGCCCGCGCCCCGCGCCCGGCCCGGGTGAAATTTTGGTGAAAGTGGCCCATGGCAGCGTGACAACCGCGGATTGGCGGCTGCGCGCGGCGGCCTTTCCCGGTGTTCTGGCGGTGCCGGGGCGGTTGATGTTTGGGCTGCGCCGCCCGCGCCAGCCGGTGCTGGGCAGCGAATTTGCCGGCCATGTTGTGGCGCTGGGCGAGGGCGTGAGCGATTTCGGAGAAGGTCAGGCGGTGTTCGGGTTTGTCATGTCCGGCGCCCATGCGGAATATCTGGTGGTGCGTGCCGATGGCGCGGTCCTGCCTGTGCCAAAGGGGCTGGAGCTGCGCGATGCGGCGGCCCTGCCGTTTGGTGGAGTGTCGGCGCTGGTGTTCCTGCGCGATTATGCCCGGGTCAAGCCGGGGCAAAAGGTGCTGATCATCGGCGCTTCGGGCGGTGTGGGGGCCTATGCGGTGCAGATCGCCCGGATCATGGGGGCAGAGGTGACCGGCGTTGCCTCTGGCGGGAACGAAGCATTGGTGCGCGATCTGGGGGCGGTGGAATTTGTCGATTACCGTCAACAGGATCTGGGCGCTTTGGCGACACGGTTTGACAGTGTGATTGATACCGTGGGCGTGGTCAGTTTTGGCCAAATCAAACATCTGCTGACAGCCAAGGGCGTCTTTGTGCCGTTGAACTTTGGCCTGCGTGAAATCCGCCAGGCGCTTGTCAGTGCGCTGTTCGGCGGGCGGCGGGTGCGCATCGGGGTCAGCGGCGATACCAAAGCGGATCTTGCGGTCCTGGGCCGCTGGGTCACGGACGGGCAGTTGCGCCCGGTGGTCGACCGTCGCTTTGCGCTTAGCGATATTCGCGCCGCCCATGCGCATGTAGAGGGGCGGCATCGCAAGGGCGCGGTGCTTGTGGATATGGTGGCGTGATGGGGCTCAGGCGCTGGACCGCGGGATGAGCTGGCCGGTAAAGGCCTGAAGCGCCAGATCGCCGCGCTGGTTCTGCACCACCTGGACCAGCGCCTCGGCCATTTCGGTCATGGGCTGGCGATAGGTGGTCAGGTCATAGATTGGCGTGCCCGCCAAGGGCACATCGTCAAAGCCGGTGATCGCAATGTCCCCCGGCACCGACAGGCCCAATTCATGGCGCACCGCATCCATTGCGCCAATCGCCATCGCGTCGTTTTCGGCGACAATCACATCCGGCAGGGTCGGGCGTGGCCGCGATCGCAGGGTCTCGGTCACAACCTGATAGGCGCGTGTCGGATCATAAGACCCGACATCGGCCACTTCGGGCGCTGTACCAAAACGTTCCTGCCACAGCGCGACAAAGGTTTCCTTGCGGAACACATGCGCCGATCCGGTGTTGGGCCCGGCCAGAAACAAGGGCCGCCGATAGCCGCGTGAAATCACGTAATCGGTGATGCTGCGCATCGCGACCACATCATCAACACAGATCGAAATGGTATCGGCATTGCCCGAAGCGCGGGCAAACAGGATCAGTTTCTTGACCCGGCGCGCGCCAAGCGCGGTGTGCAGGATCGTGTCATCAAAATTCACCCCGATCAGCACCGCCGCATCGACCCGCCGCTGGCTGGCATTCAGCAGCGCGGTGGGCGCGTCTTCGGTGCCAAGCGTATTGACCAGAAGCGTGTCGATCCCGGCCCGGCGCATCACTGCGGTCAGCCGTTCCAGCATCACCAGCTTGTGCGGATTGTTGAAATCATCCACCAGAACCGCCACCAGGTTGGACCGTTCCGACGCCAGGGACGAGGCCAGAAGATCGGGCACATATCCCAGTTGCTCGGCCGCCTTCATCACCTTGGCACGGGTCTTTTCCGACACGGATGCATTCATCTTGAAGGCGCGGGTCACGGTCCAGCGCGACACGCCTGCGATCTCGGCGACATCATCGGCCGTCACCGGTCCATTGGGGTTCACACGTCTGTTTGGCACCCGGGCGGCGGCGTCACTTGTTGGGGGATCAGATTTGTGCGGCACGCTGCGTTCCTTGGGTTGCGGGCATAGGTAACCACATTCTGCACGCGCGTGCAACTTAACCTTGCACGCGCGTGCAGGGTTTGCCATCTTGCCGCCAGTCACGTCAGATTCGCAGGGAGAGCAGGATGTTGAAAGTCGGTCTTTTGGGGGCGGGGCGGATTGGCAATGTGCATGCGCGCGCCATTACGGCGCATGGCGGCAGCACGCTTGTTGCGGTGTCGGATGTTTTCACGGAAAACGCCGACAGGCTGGCGGCTGAATTTAACTGTGATGCGCGCAGTTCCGAGGAGATCATAGCAGATCCTGCGATTGACGCCGTTTTGATCGCCACCTCGACCGACACCCATTCCGACCTGATCGAAGCGGCCACTGCGGCGGGCAAGGCGGTGTTGTGCGAAAAGCCGGTCGATCTTTCGCTGGCGCGTGCGCAGGCCTGTCTGGCGGCCACCAGGGACAGCGGCATGCCGGTGATGATCGGGTTCAACCGGCGGTTCGATCCCAACTTTGGCGCGTTGAAAACCGCATTGGACGCGGGCGAGATCGGCAAGGCCGAGCTGTTGTCGATCACCTCTTTCGATCCGGCGCCGCCGCCGGTCAGCTATATCAAGGTGTCCGGCGGGCTGTTCCGCGACATGATGATCCATGATTTCGACATGGCGAATTTCCTGATGGGCGATGCGCCGGTCACCATCAGCGCGGTTGGCACATCAGTTGTCGATCCGGCGATTGGTGCGGCGGGGGATGTCGATACGGCCGTTGTCACCCTGACCTATGGTGATGGGCGCATCGCGGTGATCAAGAATTCGCGGCGTGCGGTCTATGGCTATGATCAGCGGGTTGAATTGTTGGGCTCGGACGGTTTGCTACAGGCGCAGAACATGCTGGAAAACACCGTGGTGAAATCGACCACGGCGGGCGTAACCGGGGCCAAACCCACCTATTTCTTTCTGGAACGCTACATGCCGGCCTATGTGGCGGAATGGGATGCCTTTGTGACGGCGGTGACAGGCGGCGGCGCGCTGCCGGTCGATCTGGCGGACGGGGTTGCCGCGCTGGCCATGGCCGAGGCCGCAACCAAATCCAGGGCAATTGGCGCTCCGGTGGCTTTGGCCGAAATACTGGGAGCGGCGCAATGACCAAGGCGCTGGACCTGATCACCATTGGGCGGTCGTCGGTCGACCTGTACGGTGCCCAGATTGGCGGGCGGCTGGAGGACATGCGGTCGTTTGACAAATACATCGGCGGCTCGCCCACCAATATCGCGGCTGGCACGGCGCGGTTGGGCCTGAAGTCGGCGCTGATCACCGGGGTGGGTGACGAACATATGGGGCGCTTCATCCGCGAAGAGCTGGTGCGCGAAGGCGTCGATGTACGGGGCGTGAAAACCGACCCGGAGCGGCTGACCGCGCTGGTGCTGTTGGGCATCCGCGATCAGGAACAATTCCCGCTGATCTTCTACCGCGAAAACTGTGCCGACATGGGCCTGACCGAGGCTGACATCGACCCGGATTTCATCCGCGAGGCGCGCGCCGTTGTGTCGACCGGCACGCATCTCAGCAACCCTCAGGTCGAGGCCGCGACGCTCAAGGCGCTGAACATCGCCCGCGATGCGGGGATGCAGACCGCGTTGGATATTGATTACCGCCCGAACCTTTGGGGTGTGGCGGGCCATGGCGATGGCGAGAGCCGCTTTGTCGAAAGCGCCGCCGTCACCGCCAAGCTGCAATCGACATTGCATCTGTTTGACCTGATCGTCGGGACCGAGGAAGAATTCCACATTGCGGGCGGCACCACCGATACCATTGCCGCGTTGCGGGCGGTGCGTGCGGTTTCGGGCGCGACGCTGGTGTGCAAACGTGGCGCGGCGGGGGCGGTGGCCTTTACCGGTGATATTCCCGACAATCTCGATGATGGCGAGGCCGGCCCCGGTTTTCCGATCGAGGTGTTCAATGTGCTGGGGGCCGGCGATGGTTTCATGTCCGGTCTGCTCAAGGGGTGGCTGGACGGTGAAAACTGGCCCACTGCGCTGAAATACGCCAATGCCTGTGGCGCCTTTGCGGTGTCGCGCCATGGCTGCACCCCGGCCTATCCCAGTTGGGAGGAGATGCAGTTCTTCTTTGATCGCGGTATTAATAATCCGGCATTGCGTCATGATGCCGAGCTGGAGCAGGTGCATTGGGCCACCAACCGCAAGGCCGATTGGTCCAATATCCGCATCTTTGCCTATGATCACCGCATGCAGCTGGAGGATCTGGACGGCGCGACCAAGGAAAAGATCGGCCAGTTCAAGCAGCTCTGTCTTGCGGCCACCCAAAAGGTGGCGGGCGATCAGCCGGGCTATGGTCTGCTTTGCGATGGTCGTCTGGGGCGGGATGCGCTCTATCAAACCGCCGGAACCGGGCTTTGGGTCGGGCGTCCGGTTGAATGGCCGGGGTCGCGTCCGCTTGTTCTGGAACCGGAAATCGGGCCGGATTTTGGCGGGCTGGTTGAATGGCCGCGCGATCAGGTGGTCAAGGTCCTGTGCTTTGCCCATCCCGACGATGATGACGCGATGTGGGCCAGCCACGAACAAACCGTGCTGCGCCTGTTCCATGCCTGTCGCCGCAATGATCTGGAGTTTCTGCTCGAGGTGATCCCGTCGAAATGCGGCCCCGTAGAAGACGACACAACCGCGCGGGTGATCCAGCGGTTCTATGACCTTGGGATCTATCCCGATTGGTGGAAGCTGGAGCCGATGCTGACGCCGGAGGCCTGGACCATCACCTGTGATACTATTGTGAAAAACGACGCCAACACGCGGGGGATCGTGATTCTGGGGCTTGGCGAAAGCGAAGGCAAACTGGCGGCCAGTTTCCGGATCGCGGCGCAATATCCGCTGGTCAAAGGGTTTGCCGTCGGGCGGACGATCTTTGCCGAAAGCGCCGTAAAATGGATGAAAGGCGCGCTTAGCGATGCCGATGCCATCGACACCATGGCGGGTAATTTCGCGCGGCTCTGTGACCATTGGGACAACGCCAAGAAAAGCGCGCGCAGCTGACGCGGGCAGGGGAGGACATGACATGACCGGAACAATCAGACTGACCGCCGCGCAGGCGATGGTGCGCTATATCGAGGCGCAGATGACTGAAGCTGCGCCCTCAAGCAGCGAAGCGGTAGGGCAAAAACCCGAACGTTTCATCGAGGGCTGCTGGGCAATTTTCGGCCATGGCAATGTGGCGGGCATCGGTGAGGCGCTGCAAGGTGCCAAAGACCGCTTTCCCACATGGCGCGGCCACAATGAACAGACAATGGCCCATGCGGCGATTGCCTATGCCAAGCAGAGCGGGCGCAAAAAGGCGATGGCGGTCACCTCCTCTATTGGTCCGGGCGCGGCCAATATGGTGACGGCGGCCGCATTGGCGCATGTGAACCGTATTCCCGTGCTGCTTATCCCCGGCGATGTCTTTGCCAATCGCGGCCCCGATCCGGTCTTGCAACAGATCGAGGATTGGGGCGACGGCACTGTCACGGTCAACGACACCTTCAAACCGGTCAGCCGTTATTTCGACCGCATCACCAGACCCGAGCATTTGCTCACAGCATTGCCGCGCGCCTTTCGCACCATGACCGACCCGGCAGAATGCGGGCCTGTCACGCTGGCCTTTTGTCAGGATGTTCAGGCCGAGGCATTCGATTATCCCGAAAGCTTCTTTGCGCCCAAGATCTGGCGGCAACGCCGGATGCGCCCGGATGCGCATGAATTGGCCGAGGTTGCAGAGATCATTCGCGCCGCGCGCCGCCCGGTGATCGTCGCGGGCGGGGGTGTACATTATTCCGATGCCACCGAGGCGCTGGCAGACTTTGCCACCACGCATCATATCCCGGTGGTCGAAACGCAGGCCGGGAAATCCGCCCTGCCATGGGATCATCAGCTGAACCTTGGCCCGATTGGTGTCACGGGGGGCACAGCGGCCAATACCGTCTGCGCCGAGGCGGATGTCGTCATTGGCGTTGGCACAAGGTTTCAGGATTTCACCACCGGGTCCTGGGGCTTGTTCGCCAACCCGCACCGCAGGCTGATCTCACTCAACGTTGCGGCCTATGATGCGATGAAACACGGGGCCGCGCCGCTTCAGTCCGATGCGCGTGTCGGCCTTGTGGAATTGGGGGCGCAGCTGGCGGGGTACAAATCGCCGGGCCGCATCGACGGGCTGAAAGAGGATTGGTTTGCCTTGGTCGACCCGCTGACCGCCGCGCCAGATACCCCCTCAAGCAACGAAGCGGTCGGGGCACACAACAACCCGAACGCGCTGGCCACGGATATGCAGGTCGTGGGCGCGGTGCAACGCGCCGCCACCGATGAAACCGTCGTAATGTGCGCCGCCGGCACCATGCCGGGTGAGCTGCACAAATTGTGGAAATCGGGAAAACCCGGGTCTTATCACATGGAATACGGCTTTAGCTGCATGGGCTACGAGATTGCCGGCGCCATGGGCATCAAAATGGCCCAGCCCGAACGCGATGTGGTCTGCTTTACCGGGGACGGCACCTATATGATGGCGAATTCGGAAATGGCCACCGCCGCGATGATGGGGATCAGCTTTACCGTTGTGATCACCGACAACCGCGGATTTGGCTGTATCAACCGGCTGCAAATGGGCACAGGCGGGGCAGAGTTCAACAATCTTCTGCAACACACGATTCAGGCGCAACCCTCTGCCATCGACTTTGCCGCCCATGCGGCGTCGATGGGGGCCACATCGGTCAAGGTCGGCTCGATTGACGAGCTGGAAAGCGCATTGGCCAAACGTCATGCGGTGAAAGGGCCCTATGTGATCGTGATCGACACCGACCCCTATCCCAGCACCGAACATGGCGGCACCTGGTGGGAGGTCGGCGTGCCGGAAGTATCTGAACGCGACGCGGTCAATGCGGCGCGTGCCAGCTTCGACATTCAGAAGAAAACCCAACGGGCGGATTAAGCGATGAGCATCAAAATCGGGATTTCCCCCATTGCCTGGCAGAACGATGATTTGCCGGATCTGACCGCTGATTTCACCATGGAACAGGCGCTGCGCGAGTCGCGCGAAATCGGCTATACCGGTGTTGAACGGGGCCGACGGATGCCGCAGGACACCGACGGTCTGCGCAGCTATCTGGAGGCCAATGACATTGCGCTTTGCGGCGGTTGGTGCAGCGGCAATCTGATGGTCAATTCCGTGGAGGAGGAGATCGCGGCGATCAAGGCGCAGGTTGCTCAGTTCGTGGCGCTGGATTCGCCCTGTCTGGTCTATGCGGAATGTTCGAATACGGTACAGGGCGACATCGCCACCCCGGTGAACAACCGCCCCAAGCTCGGCCGGGACGAGGTCATGGCCTATGGCGCGAAGCTCAGCGAAGTGGCGAAATGGATGGCGGATCAGGGCATGGTCCTAGCCTATCACCACCATATGGGCAGCATGATCGAAGATCAGGACGACATTGATGCGCTGATGCAGGGGGCATCGCCCGAGGTCACATTGCTGTACGACACCGGGCATTTGCATTTTGGCGGTGCGGATGTCCTCGGCACGCTCGACAGATGGGGTGACCGGGTGAAACATGTGCATTTCAAGGATGTGCGCGATCCCGTGGTCCGCGCGATCCGCGCCGGTAACAAAAGCTTTCTGGATGGGGTGATCGCCGGGGCGTTCACCGTGCCGGGCGACCCTGAAGGCGTTATTGATTTTCAATCCGTGGCCAACCGGCTGGCGGCGATGGATTACGATGGCTGGATTGTGGTCGAGGCCGAACAAGACCCGGCCAAGGCCAACCCGAAAGTTTATTCCAAACTGGGGTATGACACGATTGTTGCGACCTGCGCCAAGGCCGGGTTGGAGATCGCCGGGCGGGGCTGAGGATCTGCAGATATTGGGAGGTATCGCATGAAACACAGGGTCTATTTCGACGCAGGCGACTGTAACATCGACGATTTTGCGCAGCTGACGGGCCGGGTGTTGCCGCCGGAAGATGTGCCGCAGGTCGCCGATATTGTGTCAAATGTTCCGATCTACGACATGGCCGCTTTGGGCGCGGCGCTGGGCGATCCCGAGGGGCGGATGGCGCTAAAGGGCGAATGGGCACATGTATTGGGGGCGCTGTCCGGTGTGCTTGTCTTGCGCGGGGCCTATGCGGACAGCGCGCCAATTGATGCCGCGACCAAGGTCTATGAGGCAATCATTGCCGACGAACGGGCCGCAAGCGGTGGCAAATCCGATCATTTTGCCGCCAAGGGCGCGAATGACCGGATCTGGAATTCGCTGCAAAAGCTGTGTCAGGCCGCACCAGAGGTCTTTGCCCGCTACTTTGGCAATGATGCAATTGCGGCGGTCTGCGAGGCCTGGTTGGGTGCCGGATACCAGATGTCGGCGCAGGTCAATCTGGTCCGCCCCGGCGGCGGCGCACAAACGGCGCATCGCGACTATCACCTCGGGTTCCAGACCGGGGATGTGGCCCTGCAATATCCCGCCCATATGCATGATCTTTCCCCGGTTCTGACGTTGCAGGGGGCCGTGGCACATTGCGACATGCCGGTGGACAGCGGGCCGACGAAATTGCTGCCGTTCTCGCAATTGTACCGCCCCGGGTATCTGGCTTATCGCCAACCGGCCTTCAGCGAATTCTTTGAACAACATTATGTGCAACTGCCGCTGGCAAAGGGGGATGCGCTGTTCTTCAACCCGGCATTGTTCCACGGGGCCGGCGAAAACCGCAGCACGGATATTCACCGCATGGCCAATCTGTTGCAGATCTCGTCGCCCTTTGGTCGCGCGATGGAGGTGATCGACCGCGACGGCATGTGCCGCGCGCTTTATCCGGTGGTTCAGAATTTGCGCGCGACAGGGGCGTTAAGCGACGTGGAAAGCGCGGCGGCGATTGCGGCTGCGGCCGAGGGCTATTCCTTTCCCACCAATCTCGACAGTGATCCGCCAACCGGCGGGCTGGCACCGGAAACCATGGCGGCGCTTTTTGCCCGCGCCCTTGCCGATGGGACAGGGCCTGCGGATTTCAACGCGGCACTGGATAGACATGCGGCGCGTCGGCGCGCCTGAAACCAAAAGAGGATACGACATGCCCGAACTTCTGCGCAAACCCTTTGGCACCCACGGCAAGGTACATGACATCACCCCGGCAAATGCCGGTTGGCGCTATGTCGGCTTCGCGCTCTATCATTTGCGCGCGGGCGAAACCGCGGCAGAGGCGACGGGCGACACCGAGGTGATCCTTGTCATGGTCGAAGGCAAGGCCGCGATCACCGCTGCGGGGCAGGATTGGGGTGTGCTGGGCGAGCGGATGAATGTGTTTGAGAAAACCCCGCCGCATTGTCTCTATGTGCCGAATGATCAGGAGTGGTCATTGGTGGCCGAAACCGATTGCACCGTGGCGGTCTGTGCCGCGCCGGGCAAGGGCGGGCATGCAGCGCGCCGGATTGGCCCGGACGGCATCACCCTGACCCAGCGGGGCAAGGGCAACAATACCCGCCACATCAACAATATCGCGATGGAAGGCGAAGATTACTGTGACAGCCTTTTGGTGACCGAGGTCTTCACACCCGATGGCAATTGGTCGTCCTATCCCAGCCACCGCCATGACGTCGACGATTATCCCGATATCACCTATCTCGAAGAGACCTATTATCACCGGCTGAACCCGGCGAACGGCTTTGGCATCCAGCGGGTCTATACCGAGGATGGCACCCTGGACGAGACGATGGCGGTCAAGGACGGTGACGTGGTGCTGGTGCCGCGCGGGCATCACCCCTGCGGCGCGCCTTATGGGTTTGAGATGTATTACCTCAACGTCATGGCCGGCCCGTTGCGCAAATGGCGGTTTCAGGCCGATCCGGCGGTGCAATGGATCATGGACCGCGACGCATAAGGTCCGGGCGGTCTAGCCCTTGGGCAAAAGCGGATCTGCGATGGGGCGAAGGGCGGCGTAAAGCACCGAATGTATCGGGGTTGGCACGCCGTGCTTTTCGCCCAATCGCACCAGATCGCCGCTCAGATATTCATGTTCCAGCGGTTTGCCGTTGCGCAGGTCGTCCAGCATCGAGGCATGCATCGTGTCCGGCAATTGCGCCACAAACCCCCGCATGGTGTCGAGCGCCCCATCCGGCATGTCCGGGCGCACGGCCTTGGCCACGTCAAAGGCCTCTTGCACGGCGGCCTGAAACAGCGCCCAGGAGGCCGGATTGTTGCGCAAGGGGCCAATGTCCAGCCGGGTTAACGTGGTCATCGAGGCCAGGGTGGATTGGCTGCAAAATTTCATCCAGAGATCGGTCAGAATATTGTCATGCAGCACAGGCGAGGTCCCGGCCTCGGCCAGTGCATCACGCAGATCCTCACACCGGCGCGTCGTGCCGCCCTCGGGTTCGCCAAAGGTCAGCATATCCAGCGGGGCGGAATGGGTGATGACCCCCGGCGCGGTGATCGCACCGGGAATGCGGGCGACGCCGGGCACGACATGTTGCTTGCCGATAATGGCCGCCAGCCGCTCCCATGCGGTGATGCCGTTCTGGCAGGTGACCACCATGGTGTCGGCCGCGATCATCGGCTTGATCGCGGTTGCGGCGGTTTCCACGTCGATGTTCTTGACCATGAACAGGATCACATCGACCTGACCGACGTCGCCGGGTGTCGCGGTCGCGCGGATGTCTTTCAGATGCGCATCGCCCTTGGGGCTGTTGATGATCAATCCATTGTCGCGCAGCGCCGCCAGATGCGCCCCGCGTGCAATCAGGGTGACGTCATGCCCGGCCTGCGCCAATCGCCCGCCGAAATATCCCCCCAGCGCGCCTGCGCCCATCACTGCAATTTTCATCTTTCATCCTCCTTGCCGGACCAATGAAAGTATTGCGGTTTGTCGATGGCAAGGAAAGGGGGCTGTCGTTGGCGCCCCATAGATCCAAGCTCGACCAGCGCAGGTGCGCTGGTCAAGATGTTGCGGGTCTTGACCCTAAGACGCCCATTCTGCGGCACGTGCCGCTGCACCCTGGCGCAGTGTAATACCGTCCACATCCACCGCAATGAACTGGCTGCCGGCTTCGGCGGCCTCTCGCAACAATGGTTGATCCAAGGACAGGATTCCGGGGGGCAGGCCCGCGGCCTTGATCCGGCGTGTCGCATCCAGGATGGCGGCCTTGACCTCTGGGTGGGACGGCTCGCCCAGATACCCCATGGAGGCGGCGAGATCGGCCGGCCCGATGAAGATACCGTCAACACCTTCGACCGCTGCAATGGCTTCGATCTGTTCCAGCGCCTCTTGGGTTTCGCATTGTACCAACAGGCAAATTTCCTCATGCGCGTGTTTGGCATAGTCTTTGACCGCGCCATAACGGGTGGCACGGGTGGCGCCGGCCACGCCGCGAATGCCTTCGGGCGGATAGCGCACAGCGGCCACGGCGGCGCGTGCCTCTTCTGCGTTCTGAACATATGGGATCAACAGGCTTTGCGCGCCGCAATCCAGCAGCTTCTTGATTTCGACCGGGTTGTTCCAGCCGGGGCGCACGATTGTCGTGACCGGATAGGCCGACGCCGCCTGCATCAGGGACACTGTGTCCTCTGGCCCCATGGCCGAATGTTCGGTGTCGATCAGGATCCAGTCATAGCCGCATCCTGCAAGCAATTCGACAACCCCGTTGTTGGGAATTGTGTTCCAGATCCCGATCTGGCGTCGCCCTTCTTTCAATGCGGCCTTGAAGGCATTTTTGGGCAAATTCATTGGCGCTCTCCTCTGCGTCGTTTGATGGGCGGGACTTTGGCGGTA
This sequence comes from Marinovum sp. 2_MG-2023, assembly GCF_030548265.1. Taxonomy (NCBI): domain Bacteria; kingdom Pseudomonadati; phylum Pseudomonadota; class Alphaproteobacteria; order Rhodobacterales; family Roseobacteraceae; genus Marinovum; species Marinovum sp. 2_MG-2023. The sequence continues at coordinate 108,307 of NZ_JAUOSD010000003.1, forward strand.
GTCGGGCGGTGGGCTTATGTGGCCGGGCTGAAATCCAGCTGACAGACACGGCGCACCGCAGCGGCATAGCCTTCGGTGCCCAATCCGGCGATCACCGCGTCGGCGCGCAGCGAGACATAGGAATGATGGCGGAACGACTCGCGTTTATGGACCTGGCTGATATGCACTTCGATCACCGGCGGATCATAGGTGTTCAACGCATCCAGGATCGCCACCGACGTATGGGTGAAAGCGCCGGGATTGATCACGATGCCGGCGGTGGTTTCGCGGGCCTGATGAATCCAGTCGATGATCTGACCTTCGTGATTGGATTGGAACAATTGCACGTCAAAGCCTTCGGCACAGGCAGAGGTGCAAAGTTTCAACACGTCGTCCAGCGTTTCATGGCCATAAATCTGTGGCTGGCGTTTGCCCAGAAGGTTCAGGTTGGGGCCGTTGAGAAGATAAATCGTTTTCACGTGACTGCCTGTTGTCAAAGTTTGGGGGCGTCTTTGGGGCGCACGGGGCGCAGACCAAAGACGGGGCGGAATGCAGTTTGGTCCATCGACCAGCGTATGGCGCTATTTGGCAGGGGCAGGCGGGGTTGGGCAAGCGGCAATCCGATTTTTCGAACGATGGCGGCATGGTCCCCGCCGGCCCCCGGCCTCAGGTGGCAACAATCGCCCCTTTTGCGCCAATGACCTTGCTCGCCAGATCATGACCGGATTGCATGGACCGGATCAGATCGCCCCCAGACAGGCGAGCGGCCAGAAAACCGGCATTGAAACTGTCGCCTGCGGCGGTGGTGTCGACAACGGAGGTCGCGGGTTCAAACCGTGGCGGGATGACAGAGGGATCAAGGCTGGCCGGTCCTTCGGCACCGCGTTTTAATGCGCCATCCTCACAACCATAGCTGCGCAACCGTGTCAGCACCGCCTCTGGTGTGGCATCGCCGAAAATTGCCATTTCATCATCCACCGACGGCAGGGCAATATCGGTTCGATGCCACATGTCCCGGTTGATCTGGCGCGCGGTGTCCTGACTGTCCCACAGGGCGGGGCGGTAGTTGCTGTCATAGACCAGCCGCACGCCCTTTGTGCGCAGATCATCGAGCGCCGAGATCAACCGCGCCCGGCTGTCCGGCGGCAGGATCGCCATGGAAATTCCGGTCACAAGGATCACATCCATCGCCGCCAGCCGATCCAGCCCGACCACACATGGTTCGGTAAAGAGCGTGCGCGCCGCGCTGTCCGAGCGCCAATAGGTAAAGCTGCGTTCGCCGCTGGCATCGGTTTCAATCGCATAGAGACCCGGCGATTTGTCGTCGCGCCGTTCGATCAGGCCGGTGCCAACGCCATGCGCCTGCATATGGTCGATAATGCGATCCGAGAACCGATCCGTGCCCAAAGCCGTGACAAATGAGACCTCGGCCTCGGGCAACATCCGCGCCAGATAGACGGCGGTGTTATAGCTGTCACCTGCGACATTGATCTCCGCGCGGTCGACGCCTTCGGCGACAAGTTCAATCATCACTTCGCCAATACAGGCAATCTTCAGCGGTTGGGCAGGCATCTTTGGTCTCCGAAAGTGGGGGTCATGGGGCGTATTGGATCAATTGGGCGGGTGTCGGCGCCAGTGTGGTGGCAGCGGCTGACCTTGCCCGAAATGCCATCGTGGCCGCATTGATCATGCGTGCAGCCCCCGATCAGGGGGGTGGATCGTGGCAAGGGGGTGGGTCACAGGCTGTCCAATTTGGTCATACCAAAGCCCCATACAAGAAATGAAGCGGGGGGTACAATACCCGCGCCCCACCAGCACCCGACCATCGCCCCGAAATTTGGAATGCCGACATGTCGGCGGACGGGCCGATAGGGGGATGAACAGGAGGGGTAAACAGGGGGGATAAACTAGGGGGGGGAACAAACTGGGCGTAACAACAGCGGTCAGAATTGGCCGCGCGCCTTGCCGGTTGGCTGGGCCTGCCGCGGGGGCAGACCCAAAATGCATAGCGGACCGCTAGGCGCTGGCGGTCTCTGACCGGTCAAAGACATACCGCACCTGATGGTGATAGCTCTCACCCGGGCGCAGGATCGTGTCGGGATAGGTGGGCCGGTTTGGCGCATCGGGCCAGCTTTGGGTTTCCAATGCCAACCCGGCGTGCGGGCCATAGCGCCGCCCGTCAAACCCGCTCAGACCTGCGGCGGGAAAGGTCGCCGCGCCATAGACCTGCAATCCCGGTTCGGTGGTTTCCACCCGCATTTTCACGCCGGATGTCGCGCCGGTCAAATTGGCAACCGGGTGACAGGTGCGCCGGGCCGTGGCCAGACAGAAATTATGGTCAACCTGGCTGTGGCCAAGCGCCCGTGCAGCGCGGAAATCAAACGCGGTTCCGGCCAGTGCATCGGGCGCGCCCAGCGGGATCATTTCGGCGTCGACCGGCAGATAGGTCTCTGCCGCGACCTGCAACAGATGGTCCGCGATATCGGCGCTGCCATCCAGATTGAAATAGCCATGATGGGCAAAGGAACAGGGCGTCGCGGCATCACTCGTCGCGCGGATATCCATCGCTAGGACACCATCACCGGGCAGGGCGATTGTCGCCATCACCTGCATTGCGCCGGGAAATCCCATCTCGCCATCAGCCAGATCCAGACGCAATTCAACTGCATCTTCCTTGAGCGCAGCCACCTCCCACACCCGCGATGCGGTGCCGTCACTGCCGCCATGCAGGCAATGTTTGCCAAGGAAATTGCGATCCACCTGATGGGGCGTGCCGTCGATCACAAAGGCCCCGCCGGCGATCCGATTGGCAAACCGGCCGACGATGGCACCGAAATAGAGCATGTCATCCAGATAGGGGGCAAAATCCGAACTGCCCAGAACCAGCGGATGGGCGACCCCGTCCAGCCGCAGATCCTGAATTCGCGCGCCATGGGTCAAGACCCGGGCCGTCAGCCCGCCGCCGCGCAGAGTGATCTGCGCGACGGGGGTGCCATCCGGCATATTGGCGAAATGCGCGGCGTTGGTCATCCTTTGGTCGCGTCATAGGCCGCGACGATTTCCTCTGCTTTTGCGCGCACATCGGATGCGGTGAACCCTGGCTTGTACACGCCAGAGCCGATGCCGAAGCCGGTGACACCCGCCGCAAACCACTCTGCGAAACTGTCAGGTCCGGCACCGCCAACGGCATAGGTTTTGGTCCCTGTGGGCAGCACGGCCGAAATGGCCGCCAGACCCGCAGGTTGCACCAGAAAGGCCGGGAAGAATTTCAATCCATCCGCGCCATGGCGCAGAGCGGTGAAACATTCCGTCGGGCTGATCACGCCGGGATAGGACAACATGCCAAGCGCCTTGGTCCGGTCGATCACATCCGGGTTGCAATCGGGCGAGACCACCAATGTGCCGCCGACGCCATGGATTTGATCCACCTGTTCCGGTTTCAGAACGGTGCCGGCACCCACGGTGGCCTGACCGGCCAGCTCTTTGGCCAGAATCCCGATTGAAGTGATCGGATCGGGTGAATTCAGCGGCACTTCGATGCGGTCGATGCCCGCGTCAACCAATGCGCGGCCAATGTCGAGAACTTCGTCCGGGGTGACACCCCGTAGAATGGCGATGATTTCGCGGCTCATGTGTCAGACTCCTTAAATGCGGCTTTCAATCCGGCAAGCGCGATATCGTCGCCCACCAATTCGCGGGCAGGGGCGCCCGCCATGTCCAGTGCCGCGCGATACAGCGCGGTCAGTTTCGGGTCGCCGACAATCGCGATGTCGCGGCCCAGCCAATAGGCGCGTGAACCCGCCAGTTCCAATCCCAGCAACATGCCGGACAGGCGCGCCCGCGAGACGTCTGCGGGGGTATCATTGACCAATGTGCCAGCCCGCAACGAGAACAACCAGGTGGTCAGGTTTTGCGGCGACGACAATGCGTCGTTCACGCCGTCACGAAACGCCGCATCGTCCCAGCCGTCACCGCCGACCGAGAAGCGCAGCACGGAATGGCGCGACAACAGGGCAAAAAGTTCGCCGGTCATGAAGGTGCGGAAACTGACCATCTCGCGCGCGCTGACATGCACCCATTTGGTATGGGTGCCGGGCAGGCACAGAACACCGTCGAAATCCGGGTTGTCCGCCAGGAAACCGGCGATCTGGGTCTCTTCGCCGCGCATCACATCCGGCGGGTCCATCTGTTTCACACCCGGCAGGATACGCACATCAAGACGGGGATCGCTGACCTCCGGGCGCGCCGCTTCGGCCAGGCCGGGGGCGGTGCAGGGGGTCGCCACATAGGGCGCTTCGATCCAGCCCTGACGCGCGCCGACCATGCCGCAGGCAATGACCGGCACCTTGCCGGATTGCGGCAGGTAAGAGCCGACCAGATCCAGCAGCGCCGGTTCAAATCCTTCGCGGGTCAGGACACCCATCCCCTGATCAGAGGTCGGTGTTGCGATCACAGTGTCGTCCGGCCCGATCACCCAGGCACGCATATTCGAGGTGCCCCAATCGACCGCGATCCAGCTAGCTATGTCTGTCAATTGGTAATTCCCCTTTGCCTAATATGACCTGAAAACCTGGCGTTCTAGTATCCCGGTTTTCGCGTTCGCCTGTCCAATCTTCGGCGGCGTTTGTCGGACAGATCCCCGGTGGTGGCAAGGGCGCACAAAGCAATTTGTCGCAGAGTGTGTCGTCGCTTTTGCGGTGGCTTTTGGGGGATCGTTCGCGGCGTGCGCGTTGACAATGGGGAGGCGACCAAGCCCTATTTGTGCCAACCCACAGAAGCCCCCCGCCGACACGGCGCAATACGAAAGCCGCATCCATGCCCGATCTTGCCACCAACAAGGCCAATGTCATCGCGTTCTATGAAATGATGTTCAACGATTGCCGTCCGCGTGAGGCCATCGAAACCTATGCCGGGGCAGAGTACATTCAACACAATCCGCATGTCGCCAATGGCGCCGCAGGCTTCATCGCATATTTCGAACGTATGGCCGCAGAATACCCCGGCAAACGGGTTGAGGTGAAGCACGCCTTTGCCGAGGGCGACCATGTGATCCTGCATTGCCATCAGATCTGGCCAGAGGGATTGGAATACGCCGGAATTGATATTTTCCGGTTGGATGAAAACGGCAAGGTGGTGGAACACTGGGATGTGCTTCAGGAACTGCCGAAGACCAGCGCACATGATAACGGCATGTTCTGAAGAGGGCATGTACTGAAATGCGTGTGCTGAAAGGCGTGCAGTTTCACCGGTCTGAAGGGCAAAACGTACAGACGTATTGGCAAGCGGGCGATCACGTTCTGCAATCGCCCGCTTGTCCTGGTTCCTTACAGCGCGGTCCAGGCCGCATCATTGGCCGATGACGCGACGCAGGCGGCAATGAAACGCATGCCTTTCACCCCGTCGGCGATGTTGGGGGTATGAACCTCTTTGGGGGCCGCTGTCCCGGACTGGGCGGCGCGTATCAGGCTGGCGGCTTCGGTATAGATCGTGGCAAACCCTTCGAGATAGCCTTCGGGATGGCCGGGCGGCACACGCACATTTCGCTGACCTGCCGCTGTGGCGCCTGAACCGGCGCGGGTCATGATCTGTTTCGGTTCGCCAAAGCGGGTAAAGGTCATGGTATTGGGGTTTTCCTGCGCCCATTCGATGCCGCCCTTGGAGCCATGGATGCGCAGCCGCAGCGCGTTTTCGTTGCCCACAGCCACCTGCGACGCCCAAAGCATTCCCTTGGCGCCCCCCTCATAGCGCAGCATCACATGCGCATTGTCGTCAATCTGACGGCCGGGGACAAATGCCACAAGGTCCGCAGACAGGGATTTGACCTCTAGCCCGCTGATGTAATTGGCAAGGTTAAAGGCATGGGTGCCGATATCGGCAATGCCGCCGCCAGCGCCATTGCGGGCGGGATCGGCGCGCCAATCCGCCTGTTTGTTGTGGACCTCTTCCGCCAGCCAATCCTGAACATATTCGACATTGATCACGCGAATGTCGCCCAGATCGCCACGCTGGACCATTTCGCGCGCTTGCCGCACCAACGGATAACCGGTGTAATTGTGGGTCAAAATGAACTGTTTGCCGGTCTCGGCCACGGCGGCAGCGACGGCTTCGCCATCCTCGACCGAAAAGCTCAGCGGTTTGTCACAGATTACATGAATCCCGGCACGCAGGAACGCGATGGCAGGGCCGGCATGCAGATGGTTGGGCGTGACGATGGCCACGGCGTCAATACCGTCCTCGCGCGCGGATTCCGCCGCTGCCATTTCGTTGTAATCTGCATAGCTGCGGTCCGACGCGATGCCGATTTCCGCCGCAGACGCATGGGCGCGATCGGCGTCGGAGCTAAGCGCGCCAGCCACCAGATCCCATTGACCGTCAATCCGCGATGCAATGCGATGCACGCCGCCGATAAAGGCCCCCTGGCCGCCACCGACCATTCCCAGACGAAGCTTTTTCATTCTTCTACTCCCAACATACGGCGCAATTGTGCGCGGTCGGTTTCACCACCGGCAAAATCGTCAAATGCCTTGTCGGTGACTTCGATGATGTGTTTGGCGATGAACGGCGCACCTTCGGCGGCGCCCTGTTCCGGTGATTTCAGGCAGCATTCCCATTCCAGCACGGCCCAGCTGTCATAGCCATGTTGCGCCATTTTGGAGAAGATCCCGCCAAAATCAACCTGGCCATCGCCAAGGCTGCGGAAACGGCCCGCACGCCCCAACCACCCCTGATAGCCGGAATAGACCCCCTGACGCCCATCGGGATTGAACTCTGCGTCCTTGACGTGAAAGGCGCAGATCCGTTCGTGATAGATGTCGATGAAGGACAGGTAATCCATCTGCTGCAACAGAAAGTGGCTGGGGTCATAGTTGATCTGGCAGCGCGGGTGGTTGTTCGCGGCCTCCAGAAACATTTCGAATGTGACGCCGTCAAAGACATCTTCGCCGGGGTGGATTTCGAACCCGATATCAACGCCCTGATCCTCGTAAGCGTCAAAGATCGGCGTCCAGCGGCGGGCCAATTCGCCAAAAGCCTCCTCGATCAATCCGGCGGGGCGCTGCGGCCAGGGGTAGAGATAGGGGAAGGCCAGCGAACCGGTAAAGCTGACCGTGGTATCCAGCCCCAGCTTGCGGGCGACCACGGCGGTCTTTTTCATCTGATCCACGGCCCAGGCCTGACGCGCCTTGGGGTTTTTATGCACCGAAGGCGGCGCAAAGGCGTCAAAGGCTTCGTCATAGGCCGGATGCACGGCGACAAGCTGGCCCTGCAAATGGGTCGAAAGCTCGGTGATTTCGACACCGGCATCGGCGCAGATGCCCTTGACCTCGTCGCAATAGGCGTCGCTTTCGAAAGCCTTGTCTAGATCAAACAATCGGGCGTCAAAGGTCGGGATCTGCACACCCTTGTAGCCAAGGCCAGCGGCCCATTCGGTGATGTTTTCAAGGCTGTTGAACGGGGCTTCGTCCCCGGCAAACTGGGCCAGAAACAGGGCAGGACCTTTGATCAATCCGGGCATGTCATTTCTCCGATCATTGGGGGTTTTTGGTGTAACGTACAAAGGCGAATTGGCGGCTGTCCGGGGACCAGTTCGGCACGTTGATCGTGCCCTGACCGCCAAAGAATTTCAGCAAGGTTCTGGGCGCGCCACCGGCGGCGGGCATCAGGCGCAATTCGACGTCACAGCCAAAGGGGTGGCCTTCGGTGCCGGGCGGATAAGCGAGATAGCAGACATGTGCGCCATCCGGTGAAGGATGGGGAAACCAGTCGACAGTGTCGTCTGTCGTCATCTGTTCCGCGTCGCTGCCATCCGGGCGCATCCGCCACAGCGCCATGTCGCCGCTGCGGTCGGAATTGAACCAGATCCAATTGCCATCCGGGGTGTAATCCGGCCCGTCATAATGGTGCGGGCTGGTGATCAGAACCTGTTCGTCGCTGCCATCCACGGCACAGGTAGCAATGCCAAAGTGGTCTTCGCGCACACAGGTATAGGTGTGGCGCGCACCGTCCGGTGACCAGCCGTGCCACCAGCTGGGGGTCTTGGCGGTGATGCGTTTGGGGGCGCCGCCGGATGCGGGCAACGTGTAGATGCAGGATCCGGTTGTGTCTGTCTTGTCGCTGATGGCCAAGGTCTGGCCATCCGGCGACACCCCGTGATCATTGTTCAGCTTTTGATGTTTGCCGGTGTCGATGATGTGCAATTGCGGATCGGCCAGTGGCAGGCGGAACAATTGCCCCGCCGCATTGACGATCAACGCGGTGCCATCCGGTGTCCAGTTCGGGGCTTCGACATGGCGGTCGGTGTCCAGCACCACCGTGGTTGTGCCGCTGGCAAGGTCATAGATTTCGACGCTGGCAAACATCAACATCCCTCCGGCACATAATCGAAACGGGTGAAATCGGCGGTTTTGCCCTGACCGGTGATGTCAAACGCCAACATGCCGACAAAGGCCCCGGTGAACGAGCCATGCGCGCCGCGCCCGCCTTCGTCGGAAATGACCGATGCGTCCAGCTCTGGCCCCAGTTTTTGCCAATCGCCGCTCTGGCGCCAGAAAAATTGCTGCGTTGCATGATCAACCGAGACCGCCAGATGCACCGGACCGGGATCAACCGCCACCGGCGTGCCGGGAAATTCCATCCGCCCCTCGGGGAAATTGCCGGGACAGGACATCAGCACCAGCGCCCGGCCCAGATCGCGGTGACAGGTCAGACTGGCAAAGTGGAACTTGAACCGGTTGTAATAGGTCGTGAGGCCGGCAGCCTCCTGGTAGGTCACAGGATCGAAATTGGTCAGGGTGGTTTCCGCGCGATAGGTGAAATGTTCCTGTCGCCGCGCCACCAGCGCCTGTTCAAACCAGCTGCCGACGCTTTCGCGCCCCGTCAGCCGCAGTGCATCGCCGGTCAGGGTGAAAATCCGCTCTGGTTCCGGGGTGCGCAGCCATTGGAACTCCGGCGGCAATGTCGCGCTGTCGAATACGTGTCGTGTCGCGCTGTCCGCGCGCGGTGCAACGTCAACCGGCGATGCGACATCCACCTGCGGCAGCACATCGCCATCCGCCAGATAGAGCCAGCCATCGTCGCGCCAGTCGCATTTCTGGATCGCGGTTTCCCGGCCCATTGGCGAAAACCGACCGGGCAGGGGGCGGGAACACAGCAGGGTGTGATAGGTCTCGCCATCCGGGGTTTCCACGATCTGGCCATGGCCGGCCCGTTGCAGTGGCCAATCCGGGGCATCCTTGGTGGTGATCAGATGGGTGTTGGGGTGGACCTCATATGGTCCCCAAATGTCACGGCTGCGCGCCATGGTGACGGCGTGATCATAGCCGGTGCCGCCCTCGGCCACCGTCAGATAGTACCAGCCATCGCGTTTGTACAAATGCGGCCCTTCGGTCAGGCCAAGATCGGACCCGGCAAAGATCTTCTTGATTGGTCCTGTCAGCCCATGGTCGGGATGCCATTCCTGAAGCAGGATACCGTCAAACGCGGCGGTACGCGGCGCGCCGCCAATGGAATTGGACGCATGGTTCCATTGCAGCACCAGAATATATTTGCGCCCGTCTGTGTCGTGAAACAGCGACGGGTCAAACCCATGTGACGACACATAGATCGGATCGCTCCATGGGCCTTCGATATCGGGCGCGGTGACGATGTAGTTATGCGCATCCTTGAAGTTGCCATCGTAGCGTTTCACATCGGTGTAAAACAGCCAGAACTGCCTATCGGCATATGAGAGGCACGGCGCCCAGATGCCGCAGCTGTCGGGGTTGCCGCGCATGTCCAGCTGGCTGGCGCGGCTCAGGGGCCGCACCGCCAGATCCCAGTTCACCAGATCACGGGAATGATGGATCTGGACACCGGGAAACCATTCGAATGTCGAAGTGGCAATGTAATAATCGTCACCCGCCCGGCAAATCGACGGGTCGGGATTAAAGCCGGGCAGGATCGGATTATGGATCATGGGCGTTTGGGGCCTTCGCGCTCTGCCGAAGCCGCCCACAGGTTGATGTTGGCGTCTTTGGCGTGCTGGTCGATGCGGGCCAGCTCGTCCTCGGTAAAGTCGAGGTTGTCGACCGCGCCGACGCAATCAATCACCTGTTGCGGCTTGGACGCGCCGATCAATGCCGTGGTCACCCGACCACCGCGCAGGACCCAGGCCAGGGCCATCTGTGCCAGCGTCTGGCCGCGTTCCTCGGCAATGGCGTTCAGCGCACGCACGTTTTCCAATGCCTCTTCGTTCAGGAAACCGTCCAACAGGCTTTTGCCCTGGGTGGCGCGGCTGCCTTCGGGCACACCTTTGAGGTATTTATTGGTCAACATGCCCTGCGCCAGCGGCGAAAACACGATGGAACCGATGCCGGTTTCGTCCAACGCATCCAGCAGGCCATCTTCTTCGACCCAGCGGTTCAGCATCGAATAGCTCGGCTGATGGATCAGACAGGGCGTGCCAAGTTCCTTTAGAATTGCCGCCGCTTCGCGGGTGCGCTGGGCGTTATAGGACGAGATCCCGGCATAAAGCGCACGCCCCGACCGCACGATGTGGTCCAGCGCCATCATGGTTTCTTCCAGCGGCGTTTCGGGATCGAACCGGTGCGAATAGAAGATATCGACGTAATCCAGCCCCATGCGTTTCAGCGACTGATCGCAAGAGGAAATCAGATATTTCCGGCTGCCGAATTCGCCATAGGGGCCGGGCCACATCAGATAGCCCGCCTTGGAGGAAATGATCATCTCATCGCGGTGGGCGGCGAAATCTTCGCGCAGCAATTGGCCAAAAGCCAATTCCGCCGATCCCGGTTTCGGGCCATAGTTGTTGGCCAGATCGAAATGGGTGATGCCATGATCAAACGCGGTGCGGGTGATCGCCTGTTTGGTTTCATGCGGGGTGTCGTCGCCGAAATTGTGCCACAGCCCCAGGGAAATCGCCGGCAGTTTCAGCCCCGATTTCCCGCACCGGCGGTATTGCATATTGTCGTATCGTGTGTCGGACGCGGTCCAGACCATATGTATTCTCCTATGCCAGCAGCGCCTTCGCCGCGTCGGGGCCCAGGGCCTCGGGGCGGTCACAGGTGGTGCCGAGCTCGATTGTGGTTTTCGTTTCTCCTGAGTGCAGGATTGCGGTCATAACGTCCACCACATGCAGAGAAAATTCCAGACTACAGCGGTGGGCACGCCCCTCGATGATGCCCATTGCCATGTCCGCCAGACCGGCGCAGCGGTAATTGGCGCGGCCATTGTCATTGGCAACCGAGAAGGGGTGCGGCCAGTTTTCCGAGACAGTCACAAAGCTGGATTTTTCGGTCATCCGCAGCTCGCCGCCGAAAAAGTTCGGGTCGGGCACATGCAATGTGCCGCTTTGGCCATAAAGTTCCATATTGGAATGGCCATGTTGCCAGACATCCCAACTGGCGACATAGGTCACCTGTGCGCCGCTGGCAAATTGCATGACGGCGTGGATTGTGGTCGGGGTTTCGACCTTGATCTTTTCGCCATTGCGCGGCTCTGACGTGATGGTGCGATACTCTGATGCGCTGCACGACAGCGCCGTGACCCGCGCCACCGGTCCCAGCATCTGCACCAGGTTCGAGATGTAGTAGGGACCAAGATCCAGGATCGGGCCGCCGCCGGGCTGAAAGAAGAAATCGGGATTGGGATGCCACATCTCCATGCCCGGACTTTGCACGAAACAGGTGCCGGACGTGATCTTGCCCACCGCGCCCGTGTCGACCAGATGGCGGGCCAGCTGATGTGTGCCACCAAGGAATGTATCGGGCGCAGAGCCGACGCGCAGCCCCTTGGCCTCCGCCAATGTCTTGAGCGCCTGACCTTCTTCGACCGACAGCACAAAAGGTTTTTCTGAATAGACGTTTTTGCCCGCCTCCAGAATACGTTTCGAAACCTCGAAATGCGCATTCGGCACGGTCAGGTTGACGATGATGTCGATGTCATTGGCGGCCAGAAGGTCGTCGATACTGTCTGCACGCAGGCCGAATTCCTCTGCCCGGGCCTTGGCGGCCTCGGGGTTCAGATCGGCGCAGGCCCGGACCTCGATGCCATTGAACAGCGGCCCAAGCCGCATGTAGGCGGCGGAAATATTACCACATCCAAGGATGCCGATACCAAGTTTCTTGCTCATGTCAGTCTCTTACAAATTGCGGAAGGTTTCGATGGACCGGGTGGCAAAACGCTTCACATCGGAAGGTTTGTCATGCTCCATCACAAAAAGATCGACCCCCGCGCCGCGCAGCGCGGCCATCAATCCGGCCCAATCCAGCGTGCCATGGCCCACATCCGCCCAGCCGTCTTCGTCCGTACATTCGCCCTCTGGCGCGATATCCTTGACGTGGGCTGCGGTGATCCGGTCCTTGTGGTTTTCGATCCAGACCATCGGGTCCGACCCGCCGCGCACAACCCAGGCCACATCCATTTCCCATTCAATGCTGGGCGCATGTTCAAGGATCAGCGACATCGGAATTTCACCGGTGGGCAGCGCCATGAATTCCCAATGGTGGTTGTGCCAGCCAAAGCGCAGGCCAGCGTCCTGAACCCGTTTTGCCGCCACTTCCAACCGCTGCGCCAGCGCGATCCATGCCGCGGCATCGGCGCCATTGCGCAAATCATCCTCTGGTGCGGGGCAGTATAGTTTCTGCATTCCCAGTACTTTGGCGGTTGCGATTGTGGTGACGAAAGCATCTTCGAAATTGCCGATCGGAAAGAAATGCCCCGAGGGCATGGTCAGGCCGTTGGCCTCAAGCAAGGCCTTGGTCTCACCGGGATCGGCGTAGTTGCCACCAAAGCCCTCGACCTGAGTATAGCCCAGACCGGCCAGCAGTTCGAAAGTGTCTTTCCACGAGGTATACTCGCGGGCTGAGTAAAGTTGGAACGACGTATCCATGTCTTTGATCCTGTATGTCTGATGTGTTCGGGGAGGGCCGGTCAGATCCGGTCCTCGGTGTTTTTGTCAAAGAGGTTGGCACGGGCGGCGCTGAAACCGATGTTGAGCGTGTCGCCCGCCGCAATGTCGGCCTGACCGTCCAGCCGCACCCAAAGCACCTGATCACCAACCCGCACCCGGGCATGGGTGTCAGAGCCCAGCGGTTCCACCAGCATGACGGTCGACGCCAGTTGGATTTCCTTGTCGGCCACATCGTCGCCGGTGGCGATATGTTCGGGGCGAATGCCAAACCATGCGGGGCCGGCCTTGTAGCCTGCTGCGGTGAATTCATAACTGGTCAGCGGGAAATCCCCGGTCGGGCAGGAAAACACCGGCACCTCACCGGTCGACACCGTACCCTGGAAGAAATTCATCGCGGGCGAGCCGATGAAATCGGCGACGTATTTATTGGCCGGGCGGTTGTAGATTTCGTTCGGGCTGGCCAGTTGCAGGATCAAACCACCCCGCATGATGGCAATTCGATCGGCCAGGGTCATCGCTTCGATCTGGTCATGGGTGACATAGATCATCGTGTTGGCCAGTGTCTGGTGCAATTCCTTGATTTCGGCTCTGAGATCGGTGCGCAGCTTGGCATCCAGGTTCGACAGCGGTTCATCGAACAGAAATACATCGACATCGCGCACCAGCGCCCGGCCAATGGCGACCCGCTGACGCTGGCCCCCGGACAAAGCGCCGGGTTTGCGTTTCAACAGCGGCTCGATTTGCAGGATCTTGGCGGCGCGGGCCACACGTTCGGCGACCTCGGTCTTGGCCATGCCGGCGTTTTTCAAACCAAAGCTCAGATTGCCCTCAACCGTCATCTGCGGATAAAGCGCATAGGATTGAAACACCATGCCAATGCCGCGTTTCGAGGGTTCTTCCCAGGTGACATTGCGGCCCTGAATATGGATCTGGCCGTCGGTCACATCCAGAAGACCGGCAATGCAGTTCAGCAAGGTGGATTTGCCACAGCCGGACGAGCCAAGCAGAACCAGAAATTCACCTTTGCCGATGTCGAGATTCAGGTTTTTCAGAACTTCGACCGCGCCAAAGCTGAGATCGAGGTTCCGGATCGAGATATTGGGTTCCATGAGTGTCTGACCTCAGCCTTTGACCGCGCCGGCCGCAATGCCGCGCACGAAGAGTTTTCCGGAAACGAAGTAGATGACCAGCGGCACAAGCCCGGTCAGCAGGGTTGCCGCCATGTTGACGTTGTATTCCTTGACCCCCTGAACCGAGTTGACGATATTGTTCAACTGGACGGTCATCGGGTAAAGATCCGGCTTGGTATAGACCACGCCAAACAGGAAATCATTCCAGATTCCAGTGACTTGCAGGATCATTGCGACGACAAAGATCGGCAGCGACATCGGCAGCATGATCTGGAAATAGATCTGCCAGAACCCGGCACCGTCGACGCGCGCGGCCTTGAACAATTCTTCCGGCAACGAGGTAAAGTAGTTGCGGAACAACAGCGTCAGGATCGGCATGCCAAAGATCGAATGCACCATGACCAACCCGGTGAGCGAGCCATAAAGTCCCATTTCCCGCAACAGGATCACGATGGGATAGAGCATCACCTGATAGGGAATGAAGGCGCCAAAGATCAGGATGGTGAAAAACGCATCCGCCCCTTTGAACCGCCAATTGGCCAGAGCATAGCCGTTTACCGATGCAATCGCGATCGAGGCCAGAACCGACGGCACGGTGATCCGCACCGAGTTCCAGAACCCGCGCGACAGCCCGTCACAGTTCAACCCGGTACAGGCCTCGGCCCAGGCCTTGACCCAGGGTTCAAAGGTGATCTCGACCGGTGGGGCAAAGATATTGCCAAGCCGGATTTCCGGCATGCCCTTCAACGAGGTCACAATCATCACATAGAGCGGCAGCAGATAATACAGCGCCACGACGATCAGCGTGCCATAGATGAAAATGTTGCGGCGCGAAAAGCGGCGGCGGGGTTTCGGGCCGCGCGGGCCGGTCATGGCATCACCCGATACCGGCGGCGCAGATGACAACAGGGCAGTATCAGACATGTTTCTTGCCTCCGAATTCGAGATAGGCCCAGGGGATCACCACCACCAGAACCGCCAGCAGCATCATGGTTGACGCGGCAAAACCCTGGCCCAGGTTCTGGCCCTGAAACATGTAATCATAGACGTATTTGGCGGGCACATCCGATGCGATGCCGGGGCCGCCGCCGGTCTGTGCCACGATCAGATCGTAAAGCCGCACGATGCCGCTGGCGATGATCACCAATGTGGTGATGAACACCGGGCGCATCATCGGAATGACGATGAAAATATAGGTTTTCCAGGACGGGATGCCATCAACGCGGGCGGCCTTCCAGATGTCCTGATCAATGCCACGCAATCCGGCCAGCATCAGGCACATCACCAATCCGGTGCCCTGCCAGAGACCGGCAATCAACACGCCGAAGATCACGATATCCGCATTGTAGAGCGGGTCGAAATTGAAACTGGTCCAACCCATGCGGTGGATGACGCTCTGGATGCCGAAATCCGGGTTCAGCAACCATTGCCATACCAACCCGGTCACGATGAACGACAGCGCAAAAGGATAGAGAAGAATGGTGCGAAAGGTGTTTTCGAACCGGATCTTCTGATCCAGCAAGGCCGCCAGAACAAACCCCAGAACAAGGCTCAGCACCATCATGCAGATGCCATAGATCAACAGGTTTTCAAGCGAGACAAGCCACCGTGGCGTGTTCCACAGCCGTTCATATTGGTCGAGACCGACGAATTTTGCCTTTGGCAACAGTTTCGACGAGGTAAAAGAATAGGTCACCGTCCAGGCCGTACCGCCGACGAATACCACCATGGCGGTGAGGATCATCGGGATCGCAGCGATCTTGGCGGAGATGTTCCGGAACAACCGGATTGGGCGGGTCGCAGCCATAAGACATGCCTCGCACATGGGAAAATACGGAAAACAGACCGGACCGCGACGCGCGCGATCCGGCCCAAAGCCTAGCGGGGCTTAGTCTTTGCTGGCGACGATATCGACGAAACGCGCCTGGGCGTCATCGGCGCTGATCGACGGATCCTGAAAGAATTGCACAAACAGGTCGTTCAGCTGATTGTTGGTGTCTTCGGTGTTCAGCATGTTCACGTCGGGCATGATCGCACCAGAGCCAAGGATTTCGAGACCCTTTTTCATACAATCATTTGCGGTCTCAAGATCGACATCCGAACGCACAGGCAGCGAGCCTTTTTTCAGGTTGAATGCCACCTGAGTATTGGGCTTCAGCAGGGTTGCGGCCAGCGCATCCTGGGCGGCCTCGGTTTCGGCATCGCCGGTTTCCGGGAAATAAAACGCATCGCCGCCGGTCGAAATCACCTCGATCACGCCCAATCCGGGCAGACAGGTGTAATCGGTGCCCGCAACTTCGCCTGCGACGGCAAATTCACCCTGTGCCCAATCGCCCATGATCTGGCCGCCGGCCTGATCGGTGATCACAAGGTTGGTCGCCTGGTTCCAATCCTGAACATTCGATCCCTGCACCATTTCGCGCATGTCGGATGCGGCCTGGAACACGCGGGTCATCTTGTCACCCGCGGCCATTTCCGCGTCGCCATCGCCGTAGATCTGTTGCAGCACATCCGGCCCCGCCAGCGTCGCCATCAAAACGTTGAATGCGCCAGAGCTCTGCCAGGGTTGGCCGCCAAGTGCCATCGGTGTGATACCGGCCTCGCGCAGGGCAGGGGCGGCCGCCACAAATTCATCCCAATTGGTCGGAACCGCCTGATTGGTTTTTTCAAACGCCGCATTCGAGAGCCACAGCCATTGCCACGAATGGATATTGACCGGCGCGCAATAGATTTTGCCGTCCACGGTACAGGCGTCCAACAGCGACGGCGGGTTGACGATGTCCTTCCACCCTTCGGCTTCGGCCACATGGGTCATGTCGCGCAGCAGTCCGGCCTCGATCAATTCTTCGGCCTGACGGCCGTGGTTGAACTGAAAAGCGCCCATGGGATCGCCACCAATGATCCGGCTGACCATGACCGGGCGCGCGGTGCCGCCACCGCCGGCAATTGCGCCGTCGACCCATGTGTTGTCGGTCTGTGCTTCGAATTCACGGGCGAATTCCGCAACCGCCGCGGCCTCGCCACCCGAGGTCCACCAATGGGTCACTTCCAGGTCAGCAGCATAGACCGACCCGGCGGCGCAAAGCGCAGTTGTCGCCGTTAATACAGTACGAATAGATTTCATTTTATCCTCCCAGATATTCCACCCTGTGGGCCGCTGGTCGCAACCCGGTCGCTCCGCCAAAGGTCGCTGTTGTCGCGAATCTTTTGGCTTTGAAATCGTTTACATTCACAGGTAATCGTATTTCTGGACGTTTGTAAACGATTACATGTACCATTGGACGCAGAGAGATTCGTGTCAACCCGTTGCATAAGGGCACATCAAACGG
This sequence comes from Marinovum sp. 2_MG-2023, assembly GCF_030548265.1. Taxonomy (NCBI): domain Bacteria; kingdom Pseudomonadati; phylum Pseudomonadota; class Alphaproteobacteria; order Rhodobacterales; family Roseobacteraceae; genus Marinovum; species Marinovum sp. 2_MG-2023. Next base: position 125,652 of record NZ_JAUOSD010000003.1, read on the forward strand.
CGGTCAGGAGCAAATGAACAAAGCGGCCAGAATTCAGGATGTAGCGGAGGCGGCGGGGGTATCCACCGCCACGGTCAGCCGAGCTTTGTCCAATCCGGACCTGGTGACGGAAACCACCCGCAAGGCCGTGTTTGAGGCGGTCCGCACGACGGGCTACCGGGTCAATCGCGCGGCGCAGAATCTGCGAAAACAGCGGGCGGGGGCGGTTTTGGTATTGGTGCCCAATCTGGGAAACCCGTTCTTCTCGCAAATCCTTGCCGGGATCAGCGCGGGTTTTTCGGGGACAGATTACTCGGTTCTGATCGCGGATACCTGGGACGAAGAAGGCCGTGAAAAGGTTTTGGTGGATTATTTCCGCGACAGCCGGATTGACGGCATGATCTCACTTGATGGCAACCTGACCAAAAGCGATCTTGCGCTTTTCGCACGGGAGGGTGTCGAGGACAGGATCGTTTTTGCCTGTGAATGGGTGCAGGGCGCGCCTTATCCTTCGGTGCGCAGCGACAATGAGAAGGGCGCGCGTCTGGCGGTGCGGCACCTTTATGACCTTGGCCACCGGGATATTGCACATGTGACCGGACCCAAGGGCAACATGCTGACGCGCATGCGCCGCCAAGGCATGATGGTCGAGCGCGAGGAGCTTGGATTGGCGGTGCGGGATGAATGGGTGATCCGTGGCGATTTCTCGTTGCATTCAGGTCATCGCGCTGCGGAAAGCATCCTATCCATGAACAACCGTCCCACGGCCGTTTTTTGCGCGTCCGATATGGTGGCCTTTGGCATGATCGCCGGACTCACCAGCGGCGGGCTGTCGGTGCCAAATGACATATCGGTGGTCGGTTTCGACGATATTCAAATGTCGGAGTTTTATGTGCCTGCGCTGACAACGATCCGTCAACACAGACGTGAGATAGGATCAAGAGCGGCGGGAAACTTATTGAAGCGGCTGGAAAAATCAGAAAGCTCCGGCGATGTCTCGCCGGAGCTTGTCGATGTTGAATTGGTGGTGCGCGCCAGCACGTCAGTGCCGCCGCGCTAGCCGCCTCAGGTCATGACATCGGGCGCGTCGCGTCCGGTGCGGGCCTGCAATTCGCTGACTTCGCCAATGGCATCGGCAATAACCTTGAGCGCGGCTTGCGTTTCGATTTCCAGATCGCCATCGGTGGGCATGTACCGTTCCAGATAAACCCGGATTGTCGCGCCTTCGGTGCCGGTGCCGGATAGGCGGATCACACCGCGACTGCCACCTTCGAACAGGATGCGAATGCCCTGATTTTTGCTGACAGAGCCGTCAACCGGATCGTGGTAGGCGAATTGATCGGCGGCAGAGATGGTCAAACCATTCAGCGCGGTTCCCGGCAAATCAGCCAATTTCGCCTCAAGATCGGCCATCAGGCCGTTGGCCTTGTCGGAATCCACCGCTTCATAATCGTGGCGGGAATAATAGTTACGGCCATAAGTCTGCCAGTGATCCATCAGGATGTCGGCCACCGAAACCTTGCGCGCCGCCAGCACGTTCAGCCAAAGCAGTACGGCCCAAAGCCCGTCTTTTTCGCGCACATGGTCCGACCCGGTGCCGGCACTTTCCTCGCCACACAGCGTCGCGCGGCCCGCGTCCAGCAGGTTGCCAAAGAATTTCCAGCCTGTCGGGGTCTCAAAACATTCGATCCCCAGCTTTTCCGCCACCCGGTCACAGGCCTGCGATGTCGGCATCGACCGCGCGACCCCGGCCAGACCACGGGCATAACCCGGCGCCAGATGGGCATTGGCGGCCAATACCGCAAGGCTGTCCGAGGGCGTCACATAGATGCCGCGCCCCAGGATCATGTTGCGGTCGCCGTCGCCATCGGATGCGGCGGCAAAATCGGGGCCCGCGTCGGACATCACCAGATCGACCAGCGGCTTGGCCCAGATCGGGTTGGGGTCTGGGTGGCCCTTGCCGAAATCCACCTGCGGGACCGCATTGATCACCGATCCCTTGGGCGCGCCCAATGTGTCTTCGAGGATTGCGGTTGCATAGGGTCCGGTGACCGCATGCATCGCGTCGAATTTCAGGGTGAAACCACCGGCAAACAGCGCGCGGATCGCGTCGAAATCAAAGAGTTCGCCCATCAGCGCGGCGTAATCCGTCACCGGATCGACAATCTCGACCGCCATATCGCCGACTGTGGTCTCGCCGATGGACCCAAGGTCGATGTCGGCTGTATCCAGCGTGTGATACTCTGACATTGTCTTGGTTTCTTCGAACATCGCTGCGGTGACTTTTTCCGGGGCAGGACCACCGTTCGAGATATTGAATTTCAGCCCAAAATCTTCGTCGATGCCGCCGGGGTTGTGGCTGGCCGACAGGATAAGCCCGCCGTCGGTGCCCCGTTTGCGGATCAGATGTGACGCAGCCGGGGTCGACAACAGTCCGTTTTGGCCAACAATCGCCCGTGCGGCACCATTGGCAGCGGCCATGCGCAGGATGGTCTGAATGGCCTCGGCGTTGAAATACCGACCATCACCGCCCACAACAAATGTCTTGCCGGATGCGCCGCCGATGGCGTTGAAAATCGCCTGAACAAAGCATTCCAGATAATTGGGCTGCATGAACACGCGGGTTTTCTTGCGCAGGCCGGATGTGCCGGGCTTCTGGCCCTCAAAGGCTGTGCAGGCGTGGGTTGTGCGGGACATGTGACGGTCCTTTGTCTGGGGAAATTTGAGGCTGATTTGGCAATTGATCGGATGTTGAAACTGCGGGCTGACGGTCGCCCGCGCGCATGGTTACGCCAATGCGCTCAAATTCGGAAGAGCTTTTGAAATCAGCGACATCCATTGGTGTACGGCGACGCCAGTTTGGATGTTCATCCACCGTCCCCGGCAGGTTTGGCGCATCCGTAACCCCAAGGATATCGTCAAGCTGCACTGCGCTCATGGCGGCGGGGGACCGGGACAGCGTGCCATGGATGGCATCGGCCACATCCGCCGGGCCGGCATCATGGGCAATGCCGCAGTGGCGGCGCAGGCTTTCGCGTTGGTGGGCGCGGGTGCCGTGGCGGTGGCCAACGGTTTCGCCGCCGATCCAGCCCATCTGCTCCCACAGGGAAATATCTGTGCCATGCCAGAACCCGCTGAGTGTCGGGGTGTCATGGGTAGAAAAACACGCCAGCGCATAGGGCCGCAGATCGCCGGGATCGCGCAGCCAGCCATCGTCATAGGTCTCATACTGCCAGACCGCATAGGAATAGAGACCAGAGGCATTCATCTTTTCGCGGAACCCGGCCGGGACAAGACCCAGATCCTCGCCCACAACGACGCAATTTGCCAGATGCGCTTCGATGGCGATAACGGCCAGAAGCGAGTCAAACGGCTGGGTAATATAGGCGCCGGGGCTGCCGTCATCCGGCAACCAATAGCTGCGCATCAGGCCCAGCGCATGATCAATCCGGATCAGCCCGCATTTGCGCATCAACTTGCGCAGCATGGCGCGCATCGGCGCATAGCGTGCCGTGGCCAGACGCCCGGGCGCATGGGCGACCAGCGCCCAGGATTGCCCTTCGGGGCTAAGCTGATCGGGCGGCGCCCCGATCGACACGCCACGCGCGATTGTATCGCCATGCATCCAGGCCTCGGCACCGCCGGGACGTGCGCCAACCGCCAGATCAAGGTATAGCCCCATCGACATGCCCGCGTCGCGGCTTGCGATTTGGGCGGCGTCGATCCCGGTTTCCGCCCGCCATTGCAGCCAACGATGAAAATCGGCACGGCGGCCGGCGGCTTTGACCGCGGCCGGTCCGGGCGCTTGCAGTTCTTCAGGCCAGCGCGCGCTGTCACCGCCATATGTTTCGCTGATCGCCTCGTAACAGGCGAAAGCCTCCAGCGCGGGCCCGCCTTGGCGGCAAAACGCGGTGAACGCGGCCGATGGGGCCATGGCGGCAAACTCCGCCTCCAGCTTCGGGCGCTGCTGCTGGCGGAACGCGCCATAGTCGATCAGCGCATCATCGGGGCAGGGGCCAAGGCCATCCACCACAATATGATCGGTATTGAAAAAGCCGCGATGGGTGGGGGAATAGGGGCTTATCACCTCTTGCGAGGCCCAGCCGAGCGCATGCAGCGGATTGACCCCAAGGAATTGCGCCCCGTGATGGGCAAGGGCGCGGGCGGTGGTGGCCAGATCGTCATAATTGCCCAAACCGCCATTGCGGTCAGATCGCAGACCATAGAGCGCGGCGGTCACGCCCCAGCTGCGGTCAAACCCGGTGGCATTGGCCAGTTTCGGTGCATGTTTGGGCCGGGCCAAAAGAAAACTGTCTTCACGCCAATCCGGGCCAGAGAGATGCAGGGCATAATACCCCACACGCAGTGCCGGCAGGGCCAGCGCGGTGGTGGCATGGCCGCTGTGCAATTCCTGATCGTCCTCGTCCAGCAAGGACCAGTCACAGGCGCCAGCAATCGGAAGCGATACCGCCTCGCCTGCGGGGAGGATCATTTCCTCTGGCACATGGCGATCATTCTGTTCGGCTTGCAGGGCCGCCAGCGCCGCGGTGACCGCCGCGTCATTTTCCGCCTCGACCCCAAGCGCCGCCAACAGCGCCCGCAGGGTGGGCGGTGGCGTTTCCTGGCGCTGGCCGGACAGGTCATGAAACTCAAGATGAACGCCACTTGTCTGGGCAAGCTGGCGCAGCGCGTCGTCTGAATTCATTCGGGCGCCCCTTCGCGCAGAACAAAGGCGGCCACCGATTGCGCCGCAACACGGGTGCGGCGCACCGGCATGACCACAGCGGATTGCGCCGCCTGAGAGGTGTCGATCTCGCGCACCCAATGACCGTCGCCGGGATCAGGCAGGACAAGCACATCGGTCCGGTTTTCGCGGTTGAAGGCCAGAAGAACCGTATCACGCGAGGCATTGCCAGCCGTATCCTCGGCGCAGCCCCGCAGGACAAGACCAAGGCTGGACAGGCCCGGATCGCGCCAGTTCAGCGCCGAACCATCAAAGGCCCGCCATTCGACATCGCGCCCGCCGCCTTCGCTGCGGACCGCGCCATGCAGGAATGAATGCTGGCGCAAGGTCATGTGATCCTTGCGGAATTTCGACAGCGCGGCGGTGAATTCGATCTGGTAAGGGTCCAGCTTGTCCCAGTCGATCCAGGTGGTGTCATTGTCCTGGCAATAGGCATTGTTGTTGCCGTTCTGGCTGTGGCCGCCTTCGTCACCGGCCAAAATCATCGGCGTACCCTGCGAGAGCAGGACCGTGGCCAGCACGTTGCGCGCACGCCGTTTGCGCCCGGCAAGGATGATCGGATCGCTGGTCTCGCCCTCGACGCCGAAATTGTCGCTGTAGTTGCTGTGGTGGCCATCGTGGTTGTGTTCGCCATTGGCCTCGTTGTGGCGTTCAACATAGGCGGTGCTGTCCGCCAGGGTGAACCCGTCATGCGCCGCAGCGAAATTCACCGAGGCCCAGGCGCGCCGCCCACGGCGGTCAAATTGATCCGCTGAGCCAAGAAGCGCCGACCCCAGATCCTGCGCACTATGGCCATCCCCGCGCCAGAACCGCCGCACCGTGTCGCGATACCGGTCGTTCCATTCCGCAAAGAGTGGTGGAAATTGACCGAGTTGATAGCCGCCGGGACCAATGTCCCAGGGTTCGGCAATCATCTTGATCGCCGAAAGCACCGGATCCTGCCGCAGGGTGGTCAGGAACGGGCCGCCAAAGTCAAACCCATGCCGCCCGCGACACAATGTGGTGGCCAGATCAAAGCGGAAACCGTCGATGCCCATCGCCTGGACCCAGAACCGCAAACTGTCCATGATCATGCGCAAGACAAACGGATGGCCGGCATTCAATGTATTGCCGCAGCCGGTGTCATTCACGTAATACCGTGGCTGTCCATCCAGAAGCCGGTAATAGGCCGCATTGTCGAGGCCCCGAAAGCTCAGGGTTTGGCCCATATGATCGCCTTCCGCCGAGTGGTTGTAGACCACATCCAGGATCACCTCGATCCCGGCAGCATGAAAGCGTTCGACCATGGCGCGAAAGCCGCGCACACCCGCCGGGCCGAAATAACGCGGCTCCGGCGCAAAGAAGCCGATGGTATTGTACCCCCAGTAATTGGTCAGCGATTTCGCGCCCAGCATCGGTTCGGATTTCAACGCCTGCACCGGCAGGATTTCCACCGCATCCACACCCAGCCGGGTCAGATGATCCAGCATCGCATCAGAGGCAAATCCGTCATAGGTGCCACGCAGGTCTTCGGGCACGCCGGGGTGTCGCTTGGTGGCGCCTTTGACATGGGCCTCATAGATCAGGCCGCCGTCGTGACCTTGCGACAATGTGCGGGCATCCAGCGGGAAATCATTCGGGTCCGACACCACCGATTTCGGCACATGTGGCGCGCTGTCCTCGGTCGAGAAATGCAGATCGCCATTGGCGGCCTCTGGGTCATAGCCATAGGTCGCGGCGTGGTTGGTGAATTGCCCGGCGATTTCACGGGTATAGGGATCAAGCAGCAGCTTGTTGGAATTGAAGCGATGGCCGCGTTCGGGGGCGAATTGCCCATCCACACGATAGCCATAAAGCGCGCCGGGGCGCACGCCGGGCACATAACCATGCCAGACCGCACCGGTCCGCTCTGGCAGATCAAGTCGGAATTCTTCGCGTTTTCCATCCGGGGAAAACAGACACAGGGTCACGCGTGCGGCATTTTCCGAAAACACTGCGAAATTGGTGCCTTCGCCGTCGAAATGCGCCCCCAGTTTATGCGGGCGCCCCGACCGGATCTCTGCCGTGATCGGCGTGTTTGTGGTCATTCAGCAAGAACCTCTTTGTACATATCAGCATAGGCCTGAGCCGAGATATCCCAGCCCACCGCCTGTTTCATGGCGGCCTTTTGCAATGATTTCCAGTCGGTGTCATTGGCATATGCCCGGAACACCCGGTCCAGAACATCCGTCACGCCCAAACGTGTGACATCATCGAATTGAAATCCGGTGGCGGCCCCGGCGCGCAGGGCGGCGACATTGGCGTCAATCACCGTATCGGCCAGCCCGCCGGTGCGCGCGACAACCGGTACAGTGCCATATCGCAGCCCATAAAGCTGGGTCAGGCCACAGGGTTCAAATCGCGACGGGATCAGGATCGCATCGCTGCCACCTTGAAGCAGGTGCGAAAACCCTTCGTCGTATCCGATATGCACGCCAACCTTGCCCGGAAAGGCCTTGGCCGCATCAAGATAGGCTTTTTCCAGATCCGGCGCACCAGAGCCAAGCAAGGCCAGTTGACCGCCGCCCGCCACCAGATGCGGCAACGCCTCGGCCAGGGCATCCAGCCCCTTTTGTTCGGTCAATCGGCTGATGACACAGAACAGCGGGCCGTCATGATCGACGTCCAGCCCCAGCCGGGCGCAAATCGCGGCGCGGTTTTCCGCCTTGCGCGTGATCGAACGGCCATCATAGGTCCGGGGCAATGCGCTGTCGGTGTTCGGGTTCCAGACGTCGGTGTCGATCCCGTTCAGGATCCCGGACAGCGCGCCGGACCGGGCCTGCAACACGCCCTCCAGCCCCATGCCGAACTCTGGCGTCAGGATTTCACGGGCATAGGTCGGGCTGACCGTGGTGATGCGGTCGGCGTAAACCAACCCGGATTTCAAAAACGACAGATCGCCATGAAATTCCATGCCATCGGGGGTGAACCAATCCCAGCGCAGGCCCAGCTCCTGGCCCTCAAACGGCGCAACCCGCCCCTGAAAGGCGATGTTGTGGATGGTCATGATGGATTTCGGCACCGGCACGCCCGGTTGTTTCAGATAGACCGGGGCGAGACCCGCCTGCCAGTCATGTGCATGCAGGATGTCAGGTTTCCAATCGGCCAAACCATCAAAACAGATCCGCGCCGCCGCCTGCGCAAGCGAGGCAAAGCGGCGGTGATTGTCGTTCCAGTCCTGGCCGGTTGGGTCGGCATAGGGGCCGCCGGGGCGGTCGAACAATTGTGGTGCGTCCAGCAGCAGAAGGGTGATGCCTTCAGCCTCGACCTGGACCAATCGACCGGCCCCACCGGGGAGGTCGCCAAATGTGGCGACCTCGGTGCCTTTGGCCAGATACGGCATCAGCGCCGGATAGGCCGGCAACATGGTGCGGCATTCAATGCCCAGCGGTTTCAATGCGCCGGGCAGGGCGCCCGCCACATCCGCCAGCCCGCCGGTCTTGATGAACGGCGCGCATTCCGAGGTGACCATCAGCACATTCATGTCAGCTATCCAATGCGTCGATCATGTCCTGGGTGATCAGGCAAACACCCCCTTCGGAGCGGCGGAATCGTTTGGCGTCCAACGCCGCATCTTCGCCCACGATCAGCCCCTCGGGAATTTTCACCCCGCGGTCAATGATGACATTTTTCAGATGTGCGCGCCGACCGACCTCGCAATAAGGCAGGGCAACAACGCCCTCGAGCTGGGAATAGGAATGGGTGCGCACGCCGGTGAACATCAAACAGCGGTAAAGCGACGAACCGGAAATGATGCATCCGCCCGCCACCATCGACGACACCGCCTGACCGCGGCGGCCTTCTTCGTTGTGGATGAATTTTGCGGGCGGCACCAATTCGGAATAGGTCCAGATCGGCCATTCGCTGGCATAGATATCCAGTTCCGGTTTGAAATCGGTCAGGTCGATATTGGCCTGCCAATAGGCGTCAATCGTGCCGACATCGCGCCAATAGGGTTTGTCCTCCAGCCCGGATTGCACGCAAGAGCGGCCAAAGGGATGGGCATAGGCCCCGCCCTCGGCGACGATGCCGGGGATGATGTCATGGCCAAAATCATTGGTCGAGTCCGGGTTCTGTGCGTCTTTTTCCAACAGGTCGTACAGATAATCTGCTTCGAACACATAGATCCCCATGCTGGCCAGTGAGCGGCTCTCGTCGCCGGGCATTGCGGGGGGATCGGCGGGTTTTTCGACGAATTCCAGGATCTTGTCGGTCTCATCCACGTCCATCACGCCAAAGGCCTTGGCCTCTTCGCGCGGCACTTCGATACAGCCGACCGTGACCTTGGCGCCGGATTTCACATGCTGTTCGACCATGAAGGAATAGTCTTGTTTGTAGATATGGTCGCCCGCCAGAACGAGGATATATTTCGGGGCATAGCCGCGCAGAACCGAGATGTTCTGGGTCACGGCATCGGCCGTGCCCTTGTACCAATTGTCTTCGTTGATCTGTTGCGAGGCCGGCAGAATATCCAGGCTTTCGTTGCGCTCGGCGCGAAAAAAGCTCCAGCCGCGTTGCAGGTGGCGGATCAGGCTGTGGGCCTTGTATTGCGTCGCCACCCCGATCCGGCGCATGCCGGAATTCACCGCATTGGACAGGGCAAAGTCGATAATCCGTGTCTTGCCGCCGAAATAGACCGCCGGTTTCGCCCGGATATCAGTCATTTCTTTCAACCGACTGCCGCGCCCCCCGGCCAGCACATAGGCCATGGTCTGTTGTGCAAGAATATGTCTCGGTTCTGTCATCGGGTCCCCCCCTTGGAACAAAATATCGCGGCTCAGGCCGTTTTTAATTTCAGGAACATGGTCGCCAGCGGCGGAATGGTCAGGTTCAGCGATTGCTCACATCCATGCGCGCCTTGCGGATCTGTCGACAGGTCGCCGGCATTGATTTGATTGCTGCCGCCATAGCTGTCCGCATCGGAGTTCAGCATTTCCTGCCAGACGCCCGCGTTCGGCACGCCAATCCGGTATCCGCTGCGTGTCACCGGCGTGAAATTCGACACCACCAGCACCGGATCGCTGCCGTCCTTGCCCAGACGCAGCCAGGCAAAGATCGAATCCTCGGCATTGCCGCCGTCGATCCAGCGGAACCCTTCGGGTTTGCTGTCCAATTCATGCAGCGCTGGCGTGGCGCGGTACAGCGCGTTCAGATCGCGCACCAGCGATTGCATGCCCTTGTGCGGTCCATATTCCAGCAAATGCCAATCGAGGCTGGATTCATTGTTCCATTCCTCGTGCTGGGCAAATTCACACCCCATGAACAACAGCTTCTTGCCCGGGTGTCCCCACATGAAGCCGTAATAGGCCCGCAGATTGGCAAACCGCTGCCAATCGTCACCCGGCATCTTGCGCAGCATCGACCCTTTGCCATGCACGACCTCGTCATGGCTGATCGGCAGGACAAAGTTTTCGCTAAAGGCGTAATGCAGGCCAAAGGTCATCTTGTCGTGGTGATATTTCCGGTTCACCGGGTCTTCGGCCATGTAGCTCAGGGTGTCGTTCATCCAGCCCATGTTCCATTTGAACCCGAACCCCAGGCCGCCGCTGTCGGTCGGCGCGCTGACACCGGGAAAGGCGGTGGATTCCTCGGCAATGGTCATGATGTCGGGTTGGTCGGCATAGACGGCTTCGTTCATGCGCTGCATGAAACTGATCGCTTCCAGGTTCTCGCGCCCGCCGTGGATATTGGGCACCCATTCGCCCTCTTTGCGGGAATAGTCACGATAGAGCATCGACGCCACCGCATCGACGCGCAGCCCGTCGATGTGAAATTCCTGAACCCAGAATTTCGCGTTGGCAATCAGGTAATTGGCGACCTCGGACCGGCCATAGTTGTAAACCAACGTGTTCCAGTCCGGGTGATAACCCTCTTTCGGGTCGGCATGTTCATACAGCGCCGTGCCGTCAAACTGACCCAGCCCATGGCTGTCGGTCGGGAAGTGCCCGGGCACCCAGTCGATGATCACGCCCAGTCCCGCCTGATGGCAGGCATCGACAAAATAGCGGAAATCGTCCGGCGTGCCGAACCGCGATGTCGGCGCAAAAAGACCCACCGGCTGATAGCCCCAGGAGCCGCCAAAGGGATACTCGCTGATCGGTGTGGTCTCGACATGGGTGAAGCCCATATCGACGACATAATCCACCAGCTGGTCGGCCATTTCACGATAGGTCAGCGACCGGTTTTCATCCTCGGGGACGCGCCGCCAGCTTTCCAGATGGACCTCGTAGACCGAAATCGGCCGGTCGATGCGATGTTCGCCGCCACGGGTTTTCAGCCATTTGGCGTCCTGCCAGTCATAGCCGGTCAGGTCGCGCACCACGGATGCGGTGCGGGGTGGCAGCTCTGCGCCGAATCCAACCGGATCGGCCTTGAGCGGGATCAGGTTGCCGCCGGCATCCTGAATTTCATATTTATAAGACGCGCCATCGCCGATACCGGGCAGAAAGATTTCGCAAACGCCCGTGGCCCCACGCCGCCGCATCACATGGCGCCGCCCATCCCAGCCGTTGAAATCCCCGACAACGGAAACGCGTTTCGCATTTGGTGCCCAGACCGCGAAATGCGTGCCGGGCACATCTTCGTGGGTCATGACATGCGCGCCCAGGGCACGCCACAGATGGCCGTGGGTGCCTTCGCCCAACAGATATTCGTCAATTTCGCCCATCACCGGGCCAAGCGCATAGGCATCGACCTCTTCCCAGATCACGCCGCCACGTGTCATGCGAAGCTGATAGTCGAACCGCGTCTTGCGACGCGGCACGATTGCACAAAATACACCATCCCCCCCTTCAGCCGGTTCGAGATCGACAATCTTCTTGCCGGTCTTGGCGTCCAGAACCTCGACACTGTCGGCCTCTGGCCGAAAGGCGCGGATCACAAGGTTGCCGTCAAACGCGTGCAAACCCAGCACGGCAAATGGATTGCCATGCGCGCCATTGGCCAGGCTGGCGGCCTCGTCCGGGTGTATCAGGGGGGCTGTTGTCATCCACTTTTCTCCAGATTGTCGGTGCCTGCCGGGCCCGCGTGCCAAATGTCGCGCGCGTAACCACGGATCGTACGGTCGGAGGAGAACCAGCCCATGCTGGCCGTATTGCGAAGCGCCATGGAGGACCAATTGACCTGATTGCGATAAGCTTGGTCGACATCGCGTTGCGTGTCAAAGTAACTGTCGAAATCGCAGGTCACGAGGAAATAGTCGTGGTCGTAAAGATTGCCGACCAATTCATGGTATCGCGAGGCTTCGTCCGGCGAAAACACACCGTCAACGATCTGGCCCAGAACACGCCCAAGACGCGGGCTGGCCTCGATCGCATTGCGGGCAAAGCCGGGATGGCTGCGCCGCTCCTGGACTTCGGCGGTGGTCAGACCGAACAAGAAGAAGTTCTCTGCCCCGACATGTTCGCGGATTTCCACATTCGCGCCGTCCAGCGTGCCGATGGTCAGCGCACCGTTCAGGGCGAATTTCATGTTGCCGGTGCCCGATGCCTCCTTGCCCGCGGTCGAGATCTGTTCCGACAGATCCGACGCCGGGATCAGCATTTCCGCCATGGTGACATTGTAGTTCGATGGATAGACCACCTTCAGCAGATCCTTGGTCACCGGGTCATTGTTGATCCGGGCGGCCACATCGTTGATCAGATGGATGATCTGCTTGGCCACGTGATAGCCGGGTGCTGCCTTGCCGCCAAAGATCTTGACGCGCGGGGTCCAATCGCCACCGGGATTGTCCCGGATGTCATTCCACAACGCGATGGTTTCCAGAATGTTCATCAACTGGCGTTTGTATTCATGGATGCGCTTGATCTGCACATCGAACATTGCGTCCGGGTCGACCTGAACACCACAGGTTTCGGCGATCCACTTGGCAAGTTTGACCTTGTTGACGCGTTTGGCCGCACGGAAATCGGCAAGGAATGCGGTGTCCTCGGCCTTGGCATTCAGCTTTTGCAACTGCTCCAGATCGGCGACCCAATCGCTGCCGATCTCACGCGTGATCAGATCGCTGAGCGGCGCATTGCTGGTATAAAGCCAGCGGCGCGGCGTGATACCGTTGGTCTGGTTGATGATCCGTGTCGGGTGGATCTTGTGCAGATCGGCAAACACGGTTTCCTTGACCAATTCGCTGTGCAGCGCCGACACACCATTGACCTTATGCGCCATGATGAAGGCCAATTCGCCCATATGCACATGGTCATGATTGATGATGCGCGGGCTGCCGGGGTGGTGGGCCTGATGGTTGTTGTCGATGGCGCGGATGATTTCCAGATGCCGGGGCAGCACATAGGCCATCAGTCCCTCGTGCCATTTTTCCAGCGCTTCGGGCAACAGCGTGTGGTTGGTATAGCTGAGGCATCTGCGCGCCAGTTCGATGGCTTTGTCCATCTCCAGCCCGTGATCATCCACCAGAATGCGCACCAGTTCGGGACCGGCAATGGCGGGGTGGGTGTCGTTCAGCTGGATCGCCACGTGATCGGGCAGGGCGGTGATGTCGTCATGGTCGGTCAGGAACCGGCGGATCAAATCCATCAGCGAGGCGGCGGTGAAGAAATATTCCTGTTTCAGCCGCAGCTGCTTGCCCGCATCGGTGGTGTCATCGGGGTACAACACGCGCGAAATCGTGCGCGCCAGCGCCTCGGACCGGCCGGCGGCAAGGTAATCACCACGGTTGAAGCTTTCGAGGTCAAAGGCCCCTGCAGCCTTGGCCGCCCAAAGCCGCAGCGTGTTGCCCCAAGTGCCCTTCCAGCCAATGACCGGCGTATCATAGGCGGTGGCAAAGACGCTTTCCGACGCATGCCAGATGGCCTTGCCCTCGTGGTGATCCACGTGGCCGCCAAACCGGATTTTGTGCCGCACTTCGGGGCGTTCGAATTCCCAGGCATGTCGCTGTGACAGCCAGGTTTCGGCGGTCTCTACCTGTTTGCCGTCAGAAAACTTCTGTTCAAACAGGCCATGTTCGTAGCGGATGCCATAGCCATAGGCAGGGATGCCAAGGGTCGCGAGGGAATCCATGAAACAGGCGGCCAACCGGCCCAGCCCGCCATTTCCCAGCGCCGCGTCAGGTTCGTCATGCACAATGACATCATAGTCCTGACCCAGTTCCTCGATCGCGCTGCGCGCTTCCTTGTCCAGCCCCAGATTGGCGGCCATGTCTTCGACCAGACGGCCCATCAGGAATTCCAGCGACAGGTAATAGACCCGCTTCGCGCCGGTTTCATAGGTTTCGCGCGTGCTGCGCACCCAATGATCGACCATGCGATCCCGCAGCGCCAATGACAGCGCGATACGCCAATCATAAACCGACGAATGGGCCGCATCCTTGCCCAAAGAATAATTGATGTGGTGGAGAATCTCGTTTTTCATATTACCTGCTCACAGCATTGGTTTTAAGGACTGTTAGCGCTAAACTTGGGGAAAATCCACCAACTTCATTCGAACCATCTAAAATGCCGCACCTGCAAAGTAGTACCGTAGTGGGGCCCTCCGTCGAAAAAGAATGCATAATGCGCCGAGTTGGCGCAAGGGGCGTGATCCGCCGTCGCCGTGCCAGCCGGATCAGGGCAGGGCGCGGTGGGTATCTTTTTTGGTGCCCGCCGGAGCATGGGGTGATTGGATGGGGTGATCGGGCTGCGTGTGCTCTTTGCCGTCACATGCAATGGGTGCCAGGTGGGGCAACTTCTGACATTACCGACAGCACCGTGCGACATTGCCGACAAAGGTGCCGACCGGCATTCCTTTGCGCGGCGGCTGGCGCTAAGCTGGCGGGATGAAAGCCAGGTTCTCTTCCCCACGCGCTCTTGCGGTGTTGTATGTTGTGGTGATTGTCGTGGTCAGCGCCGCCGTTTGGCAGACCGGATTCCGCCAGGGGCTGGACCAATTGGCACGCCGGGGCGAGGCGGATTTGTCGTTGGCTGCGGACCGGCTGACTGCGCAATTGCAACATAATGCCGAGGTCGCGGTGCTGACCGCGACCCATCCGGTTCTGGCGGCGCTGCATGACGGCGGTGACCGTGCCCGCGCCGAGGCGCTGCTGTTGGATGTGGCCGACAAAACCGCGGCGCTGACGATGATTTATGTCGATGCGACGGGCGCGGTGCTGGCGTCCTCGACCGAGGATGTGCCGGAAAACCTGACCGAAAGCCGCTATTTCAAGCGCGCCCTGCAGGGGGCTTTGGGCTCGGACCATGTGGTCAGTACCGTCTATGGCGTGCGCAGCTGGTTCTTTGCCACACCGACCTTTGCCGCCGATGGCGTGGTGCGCGGGGCCTTGGTATTGGGGGTGGATATTGACCGGCTGGAGGAAAACTGGCGCGGCGATCGCCCGACGATCTATTTTCTGGACCGTGACGGGCTGGTGTTCATATCCAACCGGTCCGAGGTGCTGTTGTGGCAACGACGGGCAGGCGATATCGGGCCGTCGGCCCCGGGGGGCAAGGCCCCTGGCGCGCGGCGTTTGGGCGGGCATAATATCTGGCAGGTGGATTGGTCGCCCTATGTGCCGCGTCGCGCGCTGCATCTGACGCAGGACCTGCCGTTGATTGATTTGCGCGCCGAGGCGTTG
The DNA here is from genome assembly GCF_030548265.1 of Marinovum sp. 2_MG-2023. Classification (NCBI taxonomy): domain Bacteria; kingdom Pseudomonadati; phylum Pseudomonadota; class Alphaproteobacteria; order Rhodobacterales; family Roseobacteraceae; genus Marinovum; species Marinovum sp. 2_MG-2023. The sequence goes on from NZ_JAUOSD010000003.1 coordinate 140,954, forward strand.
ATCGACACGGGCCCGGCACTGCGGCTGGCGCTTTGGCAATCGGCGGCGGTGGCGGCGCTGTTGGCGACCTTTGGCGCCTTGCTGTTTCTGGCGGGCGCACGGCGGCGCGCGCTGGCGCTGGCCAATCGGCGGCTGGAATCGCGGGTCGCCAGCCGCACCCGCGAGCTTTCGGATACCAATACTGCCCTGCGCCATGAGGTGCGCGAACGCGAAGAGGCCGAGGCCGCCCTGAAACGCGCCCAGGCGGATCTGGTGCAGGCGGGTAAATTGTCGGCACTGGGCCAGATGTCCGCCGGCATCAGTCATGAGCTGAACCAGCCGTTGATGGCCATCCAGCAATATGCCGAAAACGCCCAGGCCTTTCTGGATCGGGACCGGCCGGAAACCGCCCGCGACAACCTTGGCCGGATTGCCGCCATGGCCCGGCGCATGGCGCGTATCATCAAGAACCTGCGTGCCTTTGCCCGCAATGAAAGCGAGCCGATGGGCCGGGTCGACATCGTGGCGGTGATCGACAGCGCGGTCGAACTGGCGGAAACCCGATTGCATCATGGCAATGTGACCCTGCACTGGCAGCGTCCGGCGGTGCCGATCTGGGTCTGGGGCGGCGAGGTGCGATTGGGGCAGGTGTTCCTCAACCTCGTGTCCAATGCCGTTGACGCGATGGAGCGGAGCGAGACCCGCAATCTGACCATCACCCTGACCGATGGCGACCGCCCACGCGTGACAATGGCCGACAGCGGCCCCGGCATCGCAGATCCCGATCGGATGTTCGATCCGTTTTATTCGACAAAACAGGTTGGCGGCCCGGATGGCATGGGGCTTGGGCTGTCGATCTCTTATGGGTTGGTGCAAAGCTTCGGCGGCACGATCCGCGGCGCCAATGCGCCTGGCGGTGGTGCGGTGTTCACCGTCGAGCTGGAGCGGTGGCGCGAAACAGATGCGGGGGCAGGGGGCGAAGCGGCATGAAACAGGTTTTGTTGGTCGATGATGATGCCGGGTTGCGTGACGCGCTGTGCCAATCGCTGGACCTAGCGGGGTTTTCTGCGGTGCCAGCGGCGTCGTTTGTCGTCGCCAAGGATCACATCCGTGCGGATTTTCCCGGTGTCATCCTGTCTGACATCCGCATGCCGGGGCGGGACGGGTTTCACCTGCTTGATTTCGCACAAGAGGTCGATGCAGAGCTGCCGGTGATCCTGTTGACCGGCGAGGGTGATGTGCCCATGGCGGTACGTGCGCTGGGGGCCGGGGCCTTTGCCTTTCTCGAAAAACCTTGCCAGACCGAGGAATTGCTCAAAGTGCTGGAGCGGGCGATTTCGATGCGCACCATGGTGTTGGAAAATCGCCGGTTCAAAAACCAGTTAGAGGCCGGGGACGCCGCCGCGCGGCTGTTGTTCGGCGCATCCGAACGGTCAGAGGCCCTGCGCGCCCAGGTGCGGCAGGTGGCGCATTCCACGGCAGAGGCGCTGGTGACCGGACCGCAGGGGTCGGGCATCTCCAAGGTTGCCGAGGTGATCCATCTCTGCTCGCCCCGCGCCAAGGGGCCGTTTGAAAAGCGGGCCGCGCGGATCATGACGCCCGACGATCTGGTCACCGCCTTTGGCATGGCCAAGGGGGGCGCGCTGTTTCTGGATGGCATTGCCGATATGCCCGCCGACAGCCAGCTTGTCCTGCTTGATCTTCTGGACAGCCAACGCGAGGTGCGGTTTATCGCCGGGGCGGTGGGCGGATTGGACAGGGCCCTGGCCGAAGGCCGGATCGATTCCGATCTGTTTTACCGTCTGAACGTGCATCCGGTGCGCATTCCCGCCCTGTCGGAACGTCCCGAAGACATTCCGGTGATGTTCCGCCACTACGTCGAACAAGCGGCGGAACAGGCCGGAATTCCTGTGCCTGAAATCAGCCATGATCATGCCGCCGCCCTGATGGCACAGAACTGGCCCGGCAATGCCCGGTCCCTGATGTCGGCGGCAATGCGGTTTGTGCTTGGCATGCCGGAAGAGGTGGCGCGTAATGCCGATCTTGGTCTGGCGGAACAGATGGCCCAGGTCGAACGCTCGCTTTTGGTTGCCGCATTGGGCCGCCAGAACGGCCGTGCGTCAGAGGCCGCGAAACAGCTGAAACTGCCGCGCAAAACCTTCTATGACAAGCTGACCCGCTATGGCATCAAGCCCGAGGATTTTCGCCGTTGAAATTGGCGGCTTTGGCCCGCGTCATCACATCCACCTTGGCCCGGAGCGTTTTCAGCAACGGGGTGCGTTCGGTCCATTTCACACCATACCCAAGGTTCCAGAGGTAATCGAAATCCGCATCCTGTCGCCCGGTGACGTGCTGAAGCATCGTTTCGATTTTGTCCAACCCCTTGGCCCATTGCGCTTCGGTGGTTTCGCCGGCGTCGTATTCCGCCCACAGTTTCAGAATGCGATGCTTGATGTCCTCCGGCAGCCCGTCTGACAGGGTCAAAAGATCGTCACGTTCGCGGGCGGATTTGTCTACCGCAGGGTCTTGGTCGATGGCCGGGACATCGCCCGAAATCGCTTCGCCAAGGTCATGCAGAATGCAAAGCCGCAAAAGCTGAAGCATATCGACCCGGTCCATATCGTCCTCAAGCAGCAGCGCCAAAAGACACAGGGACCAGCTATGGGCCGCGACGCTTTCCAGCGCCCCGTCACCGGTGCGCCGCCCGGAGCGCAAGGTATCCTTGAGGCGGGCGGCGCGTCGCAGGAAGGCCAGCACCCGATCAAAACGGTCTGCTTCTGCCCTGTGTTCCGGGTTTGAATGATCATCCATCTGGTCACCCTGCCGCAGATGCAAAGGATTCGCCACGCGCCCCGAGATGTGCGGATTTTCGCACTGTTTGCCGCTAACCCTGTGCGAATTTTCGCACATCTGGTTTGTGCGGGTCATGGGGGTCGAAATTTAATATATATTTCTCAATGCATTAATCGCCTCTCATCACGCTTTTCACAAAGTCTTGAGCGGTGCGGCCACCGGATGTCTATTGGCAACGTGCCGTTCGCAAAGAACCGGACAATTATTCTCGGGAGGAGAGATTGATGAAAACATTCCTGACCACCGCCGCCACCGCAATGGCGCTGACCGTGACCGCAACCACCGGTGCCATGGCGGCCTGTGACGACGGCGAAATCGTGATCAAATTCGCCCATGTGACCAACACCGACAAACACCCAAAGGGCATTGCAGCCTCGCTGCTGGAACAGCGCGTCAATGACGAGATGAACGGCAAAGCCTGCATGGAGGTTTTCCCGAACTCGACGCTTTACAATGACGATCAGGTTCTTGAGGCGATGCTGCAAGGCGACGTTCAGATGGCGGCCCCTTCGCTGTCGAAATTTGAACGGTTCACCAAGCAATTCCGCATTTTCGACCTGCCGTTCATGTTCAAGGACATCGCCGCCGTCGACACATTCCAGAACTCGGAAACTGGTCAGGCGATGAAAGAATCCATGATGCGCCGTGGTCTTCTGGGCCTCGCATTCTGGCACAATGGCATGAAGCAGATGTCGGCCAACAAGCCGCTGATCCTGCCGACCGATGCCGAAGGTCTGAAATTCCGGGTGCAAAGCTCTGACGTGCTGGTCGCCCAGATGCAGGCGATGGGCGCTTCGCCCCAGCCGATGGCATTTTCGGAAGTTTACGGCGCGTTGCAACAGGGCGTTGTCGACGGGCAGGAAAACACCTGGTCCAACATCTATGGCCAGAAGTTCTTCGAGGTTCAGGACGGCACCACCGAAACCAACCACGGTGTGCTTGACTATCTGGTCGTGACCTCGACCGATTTCTGGGAAAGCCTGCCGGACGATACCCGTGACCAGCTTGCCACCATCATGATGGAAGTCACAGAGACCCGGAATGCGGAATCGACCAAGGTGAACGGCGAGGCCAAACAGGCCATTCTGGACGCCGGTGGTGTCGTGCGCGAACTGGATGGCGATCAGCGTCAGGCCTGGGTCGATGCGATGAAGCCCGTTTGGGAACAGTTCCGCGAAGATGTCGGCCAGGAAAACATCGACGCCGCACAAGAAATCAACATGATGAACTGATCCGGCAATGGTGTTTCTGGCCTGCGTTTTGTGGGCCGGAAACACCGCGCACGGATAGAGAAACCACAGCCGGGGCTTGTTGCAAGGCCCGGCGCGTGACTTTCAGGATGCCAAGGCCGGATTGGGCCAGGCTCCGTCAATTCCACAAAAAAGGGGACGGGCGATGGCAGCCCATTACGAACCCACGGGCATCCTGGGCCGCTTGGTTCATGAGCTTGAAGAAACATTCATTGCGCTGATCCTTGGGGCCATGACCCTGATCACATTCATCAATGTGGTCTTGCGCTATGGCTTTAACACCGGCCTGATCTGGGGGCTTGAGGCGACGGCCTTCCTGTTTGCCTGGCTCGTGCTGTTTGGCGTGAGCTATGCGGTCAAGGTCACGGCCCATCTGGGGGTTGATGCGGTCATCAACCTGTTCGACAAACCGGTGCGCAAGGTGCTCGCGCTGGTCGCGGCGGCGGTCTGTATCATTTACGCCTTTTTGTTGCTGAAGGGGGCCTGGGATTACTGGGCCAATTTCGCCAATTTGCCCCAGACAACCGGGCGCTGGTTTCCGACCGGTTTCGAAGAGATGCGCAGCTCGTCCTATCGCGCCTGGTATGAGGTCAACGACATTCCTTTGCCGTCCTGGTTGCAGTTTCTGGAACCCTGGCTGAACGAAGGCGAAGCATATGAGAAGATCCCGCGTCTGATCCCCTATGCGATGTTGCCCTTTGGTGCGGCGCTGCTGTTGTTCCGGTTCATTCAGGCCACCGTGCGGCTGGTCAATGGCACCGCCGAGAGCCTTATTGTCAGTCACGAAGCCGAAGATGCGGTGGATGACGTCCGCCACATGAATTCCGGGGAGTAGTCGGATGGAAGTCGTATTCCTCTTTACCATGGTCATCGGCCTGATGCTGATCGGCGTGCCGATTGCGGTGTCGCTGGGCATGTCGTCGATCTTTTTCTTGCTGGTGCTCAGTGACACGTCGCTGGCCTCGATCGCCCAGACGTTTTTTCAGGCGATGGCCGGGCATTACACGCTTCTGGCGATCCCGTTCTTTGTGCTGGCGTCGTCCTTCATGTCGACCGGAGGCGTGGCGAAACGGATCATCCGGTTTTCCATCGCCCTTGTTGGCCACTTCCATGGCGGTCTGGCCATTGCGGGTGTCTTTGCCTGCATGTTGTTTGCTGCGCTTTCAGGCTCTTCGCCTGCAACCGTAGTCGCCATTGGTTCCATCGTCATCGCCGGCATGCGCGAAGTTGGCTATACCAAGGACTTTGCCGCCGGTGTCATCGCCAATGCCGGTACGCTGGGCATTCTGATCCCGCCGTCCATCGTGATGGTGGTCTATGCCTCTGCTACCGATGTGTCGGTGGGGCGGATGTTCCTGGCCGGGGTTATTCCGGGTCTGATGGCGGGCACCATGCTGATGCTGACGATCTATGCGATTGCCCGCGTCAAGGGTCTGCCAAAGGGCGAATGGAAAGGCTGGGGCGAGGTGTTCCGGTCCGGTTCCGAGGCCGGTTGGGGTCTGTTCCTGATCGTCATCATCCTTGGCGGCATCTATGGCGGGATCTTCACCCCGACCGAAGCGGCGGCGGTTGCGGCGGTCTATGCCTTCTTTATCGCGACATTTGTCTATCGTGACATGGGGCCGCTTTCCAAACCGGATGGTGAACGCAACCTGACGCTGATGCAGAAGCCCATCGCATTGGTGACCGCGTTCTTTCACAAGGATACCCGCGACACCCTGTTCGAGGCTGGCAAGCTGACGGTGACGTTGATGTTCATCATCGCCAACGCGCTGATCCTGAAGCACGTTCTGACCGATGAGCAGATCCCGCAACAGATCGCATCCTCGATGCTGGCGGCCGGTTTCGGTGCGGTGATGTTCCTGGTGATCGTCAACGTGATCCTGCTGATCGGTGGTCAGTTCATGGAACCCTCGGGCCTGATCGTGATCGTCGCGCCGCTGGTGTTCCCGATTGCCATCGAGCTGGGCATCGACCCAATCCATCTGGGCATCATCATGGTGGTCAATATGGAAATCGGCATGATCACCCCGCCGGTTGGTCTGAACCTTTTCGTGACCTCGGGCGTTGCCGGCATGCCGATGATGCGGGTTGTGCGGGCGTCGCTGCCGTTCCTGGCTGTGCTGTTCGTGTTCCTGATCATGGTGACCTACATCCCGATCCTGTCCACATGGCTGCCGACGATGTTCATGGGACCAGAGATCGTGGTCAAGTAACGAGTGATCGTTTAAAGAGGAGGAAGGCGGCGCTCACTATGGGGGCCGCCTTTTTCTTTTGGGGGTGTGGCTGGCCGGGTCTGGTGCCGGATCGGGCCGCGCGATCCCCGCGCAATGGGAGGATTTTCAGATTGGCGAACACCACAGAGGCTTGGGTCTTTCGCAACGCCGTGCCACTGGATGCACCGCGCTGCTATGAGATCGAGACATCGGCCTATGACGGCGAAGAGTCGGCCACGTTTGAGAAAATCCAGCAACGGATTACCGCGTATCCTTTGGGGTTTCTGATCCTCGAAATCGAAGGCAAAATTGCTGGCTTCATCAACAGCGGGTGCGCCTATGACGTTGAAATGTCTGACGAAGATCTAAAAGAGCTTGTCGGACATGATCCTGCCGCGCCCAATGTGGTGATCATGTCGGTGGTTGTTGATCCGGCCTGTCAGGGGCGCGGATTGTCCCGGCGTCTGATGTCCGAATTTGTGGCCCGCATGATCGAAGCTGACAAGCAAACCATTCACCTGATGTGCAAAGAGCATCACCTGGCCTTGTATGAAAAGTTGGGCTTTCGCTATACAAAGCCCTCTCTCTCTGATCATGGCGGGGTCAGCTGGCATGAGATGGTGATGGAGCTGCCCAGCGTATAGGTGGCAACCGGTTTCATCCACGGCCGGGCCGAACGGCATACTGTCGACATGACGCTTTGGTCTTGAACCACACCGGACGCAAAACAAACGGACCACGAAAAAGGCGGCATCCGATTGGACACCGCCTCTTGTGATTGGTTGTCGATCAAATGACCGAGACTAGTTCAGCTTCGGCACACCGTCGGGAAAGGCTTCGCTCAGCTCCTCGACGTCCTTGAACTTGATCGATTCACCACAGCCACAGGCGTCGGACACATTGGGGTTGTTGAACTTGAACCCGCTTTCCAGCAGCTCGACCGAATAGTCGATTTCCGTGCCAAACAGGAACATCTGCGCCATCGGCGCAATCATCACCCGCGCGCCGTCCTGTTCCACGACCTCATCATGATCGCCAACGTCATCGACGTAGTCCATCGTGTATTCCATGCCCGCACAGCCGCCTTTCTTGACGCCGATGCGCAGGCCCGCGTGGCCCTTTTTATCCATCAGCTTCACGATCTGGCGGATCGCGGCGGGGGTCATGGTGACGGCTTGTTTGCCGGGAATGCCAAACATTTTTGCCTCTTTCTACAGATCTACATGAATCCCAGTTCCAACCGGGCCTCATCGCTCATCATGTCCATGCCCCAGGGCGGATCCCAGGTCATTTCCACATCCACATCCTGAACCCCGTCCACCGGGCCGACCGCATCAATCAGCCATCCGGGCATCTCACCGGCCACCGGACATCCCGGCGCGGTCAGGGTCATGATGATGTTCACCTTGTTCTCGTCGCTGATCTCAATCGTGTAGACCAACCCCAGATCATAGATATTCACGGGGATTTCAGGGTCATAGACCGTACGGCAAGCCTCAACCACGCTGTCATACAGCGTATGTTCGGTGCTGGACGGCTTGATCAGCGGCGCGCCTTCCATCGGCGCGGTGGCGTCATTCATCTTCGGGTGCCTCGTGTCATTTCTTAGCAAACATATAGGGATTGCTGCGCCCCGGGTCCAGAGCAGGGGCGAATTGTCTTGTGGTCATAGCTTGGGCGACGATCGGGTGCCACAAAACGGGCAATCAGAGATCATTCCAATTGCGCAATCCGTGGCGTTTGCGGCTGCGATGGGTCAGGGTGGACAGTATCAGACCAAACAACGTGCCTGCCACAAGGCTGGACAACAGCGCCGCAGGCACCGACATGCCCCGCGCCGACCAGTCGAGGAACCACATCAACAGCCCCCAGAAGACACTGAAAAACGCACCATACACGAGGGCCAGTTGCCAAAACCCGATGTAATAGGGTGGCCGGGGGCGCAGCCCAAGGCGGCGCAAAAGCAAAATGACGGGCGGCGTCGCGTTTGATTGCCACACACCGGCAGAGGTCATCTCGGCCTGTGCTGCCGTCCACCGACGTTCATATTCTGTCGTCACTCGTTGATGTCCCGGTCAAATCTTTTGGCCTGTCCATGGGGCAGGGCAAAGATCTTGCGCAGCATCAGCCAGGCCACCAGCGACAAGCCGGCAAAGATGAGCAGGATCATCGCCGGGGACAACAGCGCCAAGGGCCCCAGCATGGCCAAACCGACCAGCGCCGCACCAATGGCGAAGCCAAGGAACAAAAAGGCGGGCACCAGAATTTCAAGGATGGCCAGCAAAAGCGCGGCCGCCAGCCAGACCCACCAGATGGTTGCGAAATCCGCCATGATCAGCGCCCTTTCAACATCTTGAAGGCATCGCCAAATGCCTCAAGCGCCTGAGCTGGCACGACAATTGTCTGATTTCCTGCGCCCTGGCCCAGTTTGTTCAGCGACTCCACCTGTTTCAGCGCCACCTGGTATTGTGCGGCCTCAAGCCCGTTTTCCGCAATTGCCTTGGCGACGACGCCGGTGGCATAGGCTTCGGCATCGGCCTGAATGCGGCGGGCCTTGGCGATTTGTTCGGCTGAATACAGCTCGGCATCGGCGGCCAGTTCTACCGCGCGCTTCTTGCCCTCGGCCTCTGTCACATTGGCGCGGCGGGCGCGTTCGGCGTTCAGCTGTTGCAACATCGCTTCGCGGGTGGCGGCATCAAGGTTCACATCCAGAAGTTCGGCGCGGGTCACCTCGATCCCCCAGTCATCGACCACGGCGCGCACCTGTTCCTTGATCGTGGCTGTCAGCATCGACCGGTTGGATTGCACCTCGTCCAGTTCCATCTTGCCGATTTCAGATCGCACAATCCCGGCCACGGTGGTGGCAATGGCGGCATCGACATCTCGGATGCGATACACGGTCTTTTCCGGTTCGGTGATGCGATAAAACACCGAGGTATCGACCTGAACCAACACGTTGTCCGTGGTGATGGCGTCCTGGCTCATCGTTGGCAATTGTCGTTCCAGAATCGAAATCCGATGCGCCAGCTTGTCCAGAAACGGAACGATGAAATTGATCCCGGGGCCAAGCACCGCATGCAGGCGGCCAAAGCGTTCGACCACGAATTTTTCCGATTGGGGGACGATCTTGACCCCTTTCAGAACCACAATGATCAGGAAAACAGCCGCCAGAAGGGTGACGATGTTTTCCTGCATCAAGCCAAAAATCAACTGTTCAATATCCAAGACACAAATCCTCGTAACAAGAAAAACCCCTAGGGAAATGGGCGTGCCATGCTGCAATTTCAATATGTTGGGCGCAGCACCTTACCCAACGCATGATCTTAGTCGGTCTTGCGCCGTCGCACGGGCTGGGGCCGCACATGGGCCTCGATGTGATCATAAAGCAGGCCTGCGATGTTCTTGCCGCTGGCTTTTTCGATGCCTTCCAGACCTGGCGAGGAGTTGACCTCCAGCACCTTTGGTCCGGCTTCGGCGCGCAACAGATCGACGCCCGCCAGTTTCAGCCCGAACACCCGCGCGGCCTTGACCGCCGACTCGCGTTCTTCTTTGGAAATCCGCACCATTTGCGCACTGCCGCCGCGATGCAGGTTGGAGCGGAAATCGCCCTCGGCCCCGGTGCGTTTCATGGCCGCCACGACCTTGCCACCGACCACAAGACAACGGATGTCTTCGCCAGCCGCTTCCTTGACGAAATCCTGCACCAGAAAGTTGGCTTTCAACCCGCGAAAGGCATCAATCACCGATTGCGCCGCTTTCTTGGTTTCGGCCAGAACCACGCCTTTGCCCTGGGTGCTTTCCAGCAATTTCACAATCAACGGCGCTGTGCCGACCAACCCGATCAGACTGTCGGTGTCCTTGGGCGAGGCCGCAAAGGCGGTGTTTGGCATGCCGATCTTGTGGCGTGCCATAAGCTGATGCGCACAGAGCTTGTCCCGGCTTTGGGTGATCCCGGTCGAGCCATTGACGCAATAGGTACCGATGGTTTCGAACTGCCGCACCACGGCGGTGCCATAGCTGGTGACGGACGCGCCGATCCGGGGAATGATCGCGTCATACCGGGGCAGGCGCTTGCCATCGTAATAGACATCCGGGGAAAGCGCATTAATCGCCATATAACAACGGGTTGTGTCGATAACCTCAACCACGTGACCGCGTTCTTCGCCCTCGGCGACCAGACGGGCGGTGGAATAATTGGCCTCGCGGCTCAGCACCGCGATGCGCAGCGCGCGATTCGGCGCCATTTTGCGCACGCGGGTCGAATGATAGACGTCAAAGCTCAGCTCTGGTTGCTGGAACTTTTCGCTTGGCACCACTGCGACATTTTCCGCCAGCGCCTGACGGCCCAGCAACATATGGTTCGACATGCCGCGCCGGTCGGTCAGGGTGACCTCGATCGGCCAGGTTTTCTGGCCGACGGTAATGTCGGTGCGGATCACATAGCGCGATTCTGAATCACCGTTGGACGAGATCACCTCGCGCCGGTCAACGATTTCGGCGGAACAGGGGATCGACAGGTCGTCGCGCCCCGGAATCGGATGCACGGCAAAGCGCACCTTGGGTTTGGATGCGGGGCCAAAGCGTTCGATATCATAGGCATGCAGCGCCGATGTGCGCGCGCCGGTATCTACCTTGGCACGTAATGCGGGCAGGCCCAGATCGGGCAGAGAAACCCATTCTTCCCAGCCCAGTTTGATCTCTTCGGTCATGTGAACGCTCCCGTGTCTGGGTGCAGCCCTAGCAAGCGCCGGGTGACGGATCAAGGACCGTGGCGCGGGCTGTTCGGCAAAGGCTCGACAATTGCGGCCAAAGCGGGCAAATCGAACTTATGACCCAAACTTCTTTTACGCTTCATGCCAGTGATGGCCGCGCCCGCAGTGGCACAATCGACACCCCGCGCGGCGAAATCCGCACGCCGGCCTTCATGCCCGTCGGCACCGCCGCCACGGTCAAGGCGATGCTGCCGGAAAACGTGCGCGCCACCGGGGCGGATATCCTGTTGGGCAATACATATCATCTGATGTTGCGACCGACAGCGGAACGGATTGACCAATTGGGCGGCCTGCATGATTTCATGAACTGGCAACGGCCCATTCTGACCGACAGCGGCGGATTTCAGGTGATGAGCCTGGCCAGTCTGCGCAAGCTGACCGAAGAGGGCGTGGCGTTCAAATCCCACATTGACGGCTCAAAGCATATGTTGTCGCCCGAGCGGTCGATGGAAATTCAACGGTTGCTTGGCTCTGACATTGTGATGTGTTTCGACGAATGCCCGGCGCTGCCTGCTGATCGGGACCGGATTGCCGCCAGTATGGAATTGTCGATGCGATGGGCCGCGCGCTCCAAAGAGGCCTTTGGCGACCGCCCCGGCCATATGTTGTTTGGTATTCAGCAGGGCGGTTTGGAACAGGACCTGCGGGCGCAATCCGCCGAGGCGCTGCGCGAGATCGGGTTTGACGGCTATGCTGTCGGCGGCTTGGCCGTGGGCGAGGGGCAGGAGGCGATGTTTGGGTGCCTTGATTATGCGCCGGAACAGCTGCCAACGGATCGGCCCCGCTATCTGATGGGGGTTGGCAAACCCGATGACATCGTCGGCGCAGTGGCGCGCGGCATCGACATGATGGATTGCGTGTTGCCGTCCCGTTCGGGGCGCACCGGTCAGGTGTTCACCCGTCACGGTGTGTTGAACATCAAAAACGCCCGCCACCAGAACGACCCGCGCCCCTTGGACGAAGATTGCAGCTGCCCCGCCTGCCGCAATTATTCCCGTGCCTATCTGCATCACGTGTTCCGCAGCCAGGAGATCATCTCTTCCATGCTGCTGACATGGCACAACCTGCATTATTATCAGGAACTCATGGCAGGGATGCGGACCGCAATCGGTGCAGGTGTCTTTGCCCAGTTCGAGGCAGAGTTTCACGCGAAGCGGGCACAGGGCGATATCGAGCCACTGTGAAAACTGTGAAAACGGCCCTGCCGGGCCCGGGGCGATCGGCGTTAAATACAGCATTGGGCCGACAATCCGGGGGATGGTAACCGGAAATCAATCACATGGTCCGATACCTGCTTGCGACGCCCCGCGGCAGCGGGCATTCTGACCCGCAACGATAACCAAGGGGGCGCATACTTGAATGCGCGTGGGCCTAGCCCTACCTACAAAAGCCAGACAGGAACCGGTGAGCGCTGCCGCATTGTGGGGCCATTCCGGTTTGCCAATAATAAGGAAAGAGCATGCAAGAGCCTCTTAACTCAAGCTATCCCGTCCTGCCGCTGCGCGATATCGTGGTGTTCCCCCACATGATTGTGCCGCTGTTCGTGGGCCGTGAAAAATCGGTGCGCGCATTGGAAGAGGTGATGGCGGACGACAAGCAGATCCTGCTGTCGAGCCAGATCGACCCCGGTGTCGATGATCCGGCATCGGATGGCATCTACAAGGCCGGCGTGCTGGCCAATGTGCTGCAACTGTTGAAGCTGCCCGATGGCACGGTCAAGGTTCTGGTCGAAGGTGTGGCCCGGGTGCGGATCACGGAATACCTTGAAAACGATGACTTTTTCGAAGCGCGTTGTGAGTATCTGACCGAAATGCCCGGCGATCAGGCCTCGATCGAGGCGCTGTTGCGCACCGTGGGCGCGGAATTCGAACGCTATTCCAAGGTCAAGAAAAACATCCCCGAAGAGGCGCTTGTCGCGGTTTCCGAAACCGAAGAGCCAGCCAAATTGGCCGATCTTGTGGCCGGACATCTGGGCATCGAAGTTGAGCAAAAGCAGGATCTGCTGGAAACTCTGTCCGTGTCTGAACGGCTGGAGAAGGTATATGGGTTGATGCAGGGCGAAATGTCCGTGCTTCAGGTCGAGAAAAAGATCAAGACCCGCGTCAAATCCCAGATGGAGCGCACCCAGCGCGAATATTATCTGAATGAGCAGATGAAGGCCATTCAGAAGGAGCTGGGCGATGGCGAAGATGGCGCCAATGAAATCGCCGAGCTGGAAGAAAAGGTTGGCGCAACCAAACTGTCAAAAGAGGCCCGTGAAAAGGCCGATGCCGAGCTGAAAAAGCTGAAAAACATGTCGCCCATGTCGGCAGAGGCAACAGTGGTGCGCAACTATCTCGACTGGATGTTGTCGATCCCGTGGGGCGTGAAATCCCGCGTCAAAAAGGATCTCGGCAAGGCCCAGAATATTCTGGATGATGACCACTATGGCCTTGATAAGGTTAAGGAACGCATCGTTGAATATCTTGCGGTGCAGCAACGTTCGAAGAAGCTGAAAGGCCCGATCATGTGCCTTGTCGGCCCTCCGGGTGTTGGTAAAACCTCGCTTGGGAAATCGGTTGCCAAGGCGACGGGGCGCGAATTTATTCGTATCTCGCTGGGTGGCGTGCGCGATGAATCCGAAATTCGCGGTCACCGCCGGACCTATATCGGTTCGATGCCGGGCAAGATCATTCAGGCGTTGAAAAAGGCCAAGACCACCAATCCGCTGATCCTGCTCGATGAAATCGACAAGATGGGCCAGGATTTCCGTGGCGATCCCGCATCCGCCATGCTGGAGGTGTTGGACCCGGAACAGAATGGCACCTTTGTCGATCACTATCTTGAGGTGGAATATGACCTCTCGAACGTGATGTTCCTGACCACATCGAACAGCTACAACATGCCGGGGCCGCTGTTGGACCGGATGGAAATCATTCCTCTGGCGGGCTACACCGAGGATGAAAAAACCGAGATCGCCAAACGCCATCTCATCCAGAAACAGGTCAAGAATCATGGCCTGAAGAAGGGTGAATTCGAACTGACGGATGGCGCGCTGAGCGACATGGTGCGGTATTACACGCGTGAGGCCGGTGTGCGGAACCTTGAGCGTGAGATCGCGAAAACCGCCCGCAAGGCAGTGACCCAGATCGTCAAAGGGCGCGCCGAAAAGGTTGTGGTGTCGTCTGACAATCTCTCGGATTTCCTGGGCGTGCGCAAACATCGCTACGGTCTGGCCGAGGATGAGCATCAGGTCGGTGTTGTGACTGGCTTGGCCTATACCTCGGTTGGTGGTGATCTGTTGCACATCGAGGCGCTGCGCCTGCCGGGTAAGGGTCGGATGAAAACCACCGGCAAGCTGGGCGATGTGATGAAGGAATCCATCGACGCCGCCGCCAGCTATGTGCGGTCGATTTCGCCGCAAATCGGGGTGAAGCCGCCGAAATTCGACCGGTTGGATATCCACGTGCACGTGCCGGATGGGGCCACGCCCAAGGATGGGCCATCGGCCGGTCTGGCGATGGTGACCTCGATCGTGTCGGTGCTGACGGGGATTCCGGTGCGCAAGGATATCGCCATGACCGGCGAGGTTTCCCTGCGCGGCAATGCGATGCCAATTGGCGGGCTGAAAGAAAAGCTTCTTGCGGCACTGCGCGGTGGGATCAAGACTGTGTTCATCCCGAAGGAGAACGAAAAAGATCTGGCGGAGATCCCGGAAAATGTCACATCGGGCATGAAAATCATCCCCGTCACCCATGTGTCAGAGGTCCTGGAACAGGCGTTGATCCACAAGCCAGAGCCGATTGAATGGGACGAGGCCGCTGCTGACGCAGCAGAAGAGGCCGCAGCCCAGCGGCGTCTGGCCAGAGGTGACGACGCCGCCAGCCCGATCGCACATTGATCCGGTGACATGACAGATCTGTCGACATTGAAAGGGCCGCTCATACCGAGCGGCCCTTTGCATTTGGTCTGGGTTGCATTTGGACTGGGTAAAATCTGGACTGGGTAAAATCTGGGCTGGTTAAGATCTGGACTGGGTAAGATCTGGACTGGGCAAAACTTGAACCGAGTTAAATCTGAACTGGGCTAAAATCTTGGCCTAGTGGCCATAATAATGGCCGCCGCCACCTCCACCCGACGATGCGGCAACCGCAATGATCACCACCGTCATAAACAGCAATGTCACCATCGGGCTGCTGGAGGATGCACCGTCCTGGGTCGAGATGATCATTTGCTGTTCAACATCCTTGGCGCTCATCCTAGTTTTCTCTGGCGCGGCCACGGATGTCGTGGCCAGACAGCCACTTAAAATCGAAGCGAGAAAAAGGCGTTTCATGGTTTTGGTCCCCCTGTTTCAACTCAAATAGAGCCGCCTGTCACGAAGCCCCCGAAAATCGCGGGTCAACAGGACGGCATGAGCGACTGAGAATTTCCCTGATGGCGCCACGGGGTACTTTTCATTGCGTAAAACTACCATGTTTCAGCAATTTTTGCAACTTTTCTGTTTCAAAAGCCGCCCACGCCCACAACAACAGATAAAAAACTGCGCGCGATTTGGCGGCGACCGCGGCCTTTGCCGGGACACAAATCTATGCAGAAGAGTTCATTGTCATCGCGAAAAAGCGGGGCGCATCGCGACCCGCCATGTCCGATGCCCAAAGGTGTTCCCCTCAGCCATCGCAAGCAGCACCCGTCATTTGCTGGCCAAGAGGCCAGGCCCTAGACCGAAGTCGAGCTTTGATCCGTGCCACCCAATAAATCGCGCGCGATGCGTTCAAAGATTGCACTTCCGATTGGGATCAAATCATCGGGGAAATCGTAATCCGGGTTGTGCAGGGCCGCATGATCTTCGCCCGGTCCCAGACACAGCATCGCGGCTTTTGCGTTCCATCCAAAAACTCCAAAGTCCTCGGATGCCCGCATTGGCACGCTTTCTTCGCCATGCGGGACACCGATTGCCTCCATGGCCCTGACCGCGACGGCATAGGCCTCTGCGTCATTTACAGAGGCCGCGAAATGATCGTGGATCTCAAAGCTGACGCCCAGCCCGAATTCCTTTGCCACAGTCGTGGCAAGGTCGCGGGCTGCGATTTCAAGGTTTTCGATGCTTGCATCCGCCGCTGTGCGTAGCGTGGCAAAAACCTCGGCCTCACCGGGGGCAATGCCAAACGAAGGTTCGCCAATATTGGCGTGGGTGATCGTGACCAGACGAAAATCGTCGTTGCGTGGTCCACCTTCGCCGTGACCCAATGCGTCAAGTGCCGGGATGAGCTTGGCGACAGCCTGCGCAGGCGAGACACCGTCCTGTGGGTCGGCTGCGTGGGCAGTTTTGCCGCGCAGCATGATTTTCAGCCCCAAGGAGGCGCAATTCATCAGCCCAATGCGGGTCGCGACAAATCCGAATGGGGCGCCGGGTTCGTTATGAATGGCAAAGGCCCAATCTGGTGCAAGCTCTGCGAAAGAGGGATCAGCGACAACAGCCTTGGCACCGCTTCCATCTTCTTCCGCAGGTTGAAACATCAATATCACGCGCCCTTTGGCAACCGGCTTGCGTGAGATCATCCGCCCCAGGGCAAGCAGCATTGTCATATGGCCATCATGGCCGCAGACATGGCTCTTGCCGGGGATTTCCGAAGGCCAGTCAATCGCGCCGTTACGCTCTTCGATCGGCAGGGCATCAAGCTCTGCGCGAAACAGAACCGTCGGGCCGTCCTGACCACTGTCAAAGACCGCTGCCACACCATGTCCCCCCAACCCGGTCACAATCCGCGTAGGCGACATCGGCTTCAACGCCTCGACAATGGTCTTTGCGGTTTCGGTCTCTTCGCCGGAAATTTCGGGGCGGCGGTGAAGCGCGCGACGAAAGTTCGTCAGTTCAACCAGATCACGGTTTGTCAGCATGTTTCTCTGCGCCTTCGAATTTGCGTCTTGTTGTCGTTATCAAACGACCAATCGTCCGGCGAACATTAGAACGGCTTGGGGGAAGATTTCAAACACTCTCGACCGGAACGTGTCCGACCGCCATATCCGCGCCCTGAGCCACCAATTCCCTCTCGGCCTCCCGCACGACCGGCGACCAATTTTTGTCAAAAGCCTTGTTTCGCTCTTTTGGCGGCATGCCATCAGCCCAACAGGTACACCCAAGGCGGTCGCGGGTTATTTCCCTGTCGATGAAAGTGGGGCAGGCAGGTTCGCCCGTCATTCCGGAGAGCTATGGCAAGCCAAGCCTGGCCACATGTCCGCATCCAGAAATCAAAGGTTTCGGCGAAAACAGCCGAGAATGACCTTATGCGATTGGCACAATGAGCCACGTCCAAGCATTTTCCCAATGTGGGATGGGGGTGACGAATTCGTCACTTTGCACAGTGACATCAATGCCTAATGGCGGAGAGACAGGGATTCGAACCCTGGGAACCCGTGAAGGCTCAACGGTTTTCGAGACCGCCCCGTTCGACCACTCCGGCACCTCTCCGCGGGGGTCTGGTGGGGCCGTTTAATCTCTCTTTTCGCGGGGTGCAAGCGGCAAAGGTGGATTTTTTGATGGATTTTTCAAAGTGGCTTTTTGTCGGGCGCCATACATCGGAAAATCGCCGGTCCGCTGCGGATTGTGCAGGCCGCGCTTGGAAAACAATGGGGCAGGGGCTAGATGTAGGAAAACAGCTTTGATCGGAGCCTCATCAGACATGCTGCATTATTGCGCCTCCCTGGCAACCGCCGCTCTGATCGCGATTGCCCCTGTGGCCCACGCGGAACCATTGCGCGCCACGGACAACCTTTTGGATATGCTGGGTTTGCAGGAAACCGTTGCGGTCATGCGCCGTGAGGGCATGGATTATGGCAATGAGCTGGCCGAAGAGATGTTGCCCGGTGGGGCCGGGGCCAGCTGGTCGCGAATGGTTGCGCAAATCTATGACACCACCCGTATGGAGGATGTGGTGCGCGACGGGTTCGCGGCGGCCTGGGAACAGGAAGGCCGGGAGCTGGGCGAAGTGACGGCATTTTTTGCCAGCACCGCAGGCGCGGAAATTGTCCGGCTGGAGGTTTCGGCCCGCGATGCGATGACCGACCCCGATGTCGAGGATGCGGCGCGCGCCGCCTATCGTGACCGCAGCGATCAGGACGACGACCCGCGTCTGGCCATGATCGACCAATTCATCGACAACAATGACCTGATTGACGCCAATGTGGTGGGCGCGATGAATTCCAGCTACGAATTCTACGCCGGGCTGGTGGATGGCGGCGCTTTTGAGATGAGCGAAGAGGAAATCCTGGGCGTGGTCTGGGAAAGCGAAGCAGAAAGCCGGGCTGACACCCGCGAATGGCTGTTTGCCTATATGATGATGGCCTACCAGCCGTTGGATGACGCGGCTCTGGGCGACTATGTGGCCATCTCTGCCAGTGACGCAGGCAAGGCGCTGAACCGGGCGCTGTTTGCCGGGTTTGACCAGATGTATACCGAAATTTCCTATGCTCTGGGACTGGCGCTGGCCCACCAAATGACCGCACAGGAATTATAGGGCGAAAGCCCTGTGCTGCTGGTTGACTCAGGCACCGGATCACCGTATCAGCCCCCAATCCCGGCGGGTCTCTCGCCGGGTTTTGATTCAATGACGTTCGTAAATGAACGCGCTGTTTGCGGCGGCAGGAGTTTCGGCACCTGCCACAAACGCCGGGACACCGGGGCCACAGAACGCGGTAACAAAGGAAGACCAGGATGTTCGCAGTCCTCAAAACGGGCGGCAAGCAATATAAAGTTTCTTCGGGCGATACCCTTCGCGTCGAGAGACTGGCTGCTGATGCCGGCGAAAAAGTTCAATTCAACGATGTGCTGATGCTGGGCGGTGATTCCACCGTCGTAGGCTCGCCGCTGGTGGCTGGTGCCGCCGTGCAGGCCGAAGTGATCGACCAGATCAAGGGTGACAAGGTCATCCACTTCGTCAAGCGCCGTCGTAAGCACAGCTCGAAGCGCACCAAGGGTCACCGTCAGAAGCTGACATTGATCCGCATCACCGACATTCTGGCCGAAGGCGCGGATGCATCCGGCGTCAAAGCTGCGATCGGTTCCGGTTCGGTTGCTGCTGTCGCAGTTGCGGCAACAGAGCCGAAAAAAGCGGCTGCACCGAAGGCTGCTGCAAAGGCTGAAACCGCTGCTGCTCCTGCCGCCGCCGCGGGTGCCGACGATCTGAAAGAGCTTTCGGGTGTTGGCCCGGCGCTGGAGAAGAAACTGCACGAAGCGGGTGTCACATCCTTCGCGCAAATCGCCGCCTGGACCGACGCAGAAGTCGAAGAATTCGGCGAAAAACTGTCGTTCAAAGGCCGTATCGAGCGTGAAGGCTGGATCGACCAGGCCAAAGCCCTCGCTGGCAAATAAGGAGTAGAGACCCATGGCACATAAAAAAGCAGGCGGTTCCTCCCGCAACGGTCGCGATTCTGCCGGACGCCGTCTTGGCGTGAAACTCTATGGTGGCCAACACGCCATTCCGGGCAACATCATCGCGCGTCAGCGCGGCAACAAATGGTGGCCGGGTGAAGGTGTGGGCGAAGGCAAAGATCACACAATCTATGCCACGGCCGAAGGCCAGGTGACCTTCCGCAAAGGTTTCAAAGGCCGCACGTTTATTTCGGTCCTGCCGATGGCGGAGGCCGCGGAATAAACCGATCTAAGGTTTGCGACGCAAATTTGGGGGATCGGCGATGCCGGTCCCCTTTTGCGTTTTGGGATTGTTCCAAATGCTCGATCAATCAGTCGAACAAAGGCCGCAGTCCCTTGCATGGTTGGCACATCATGGCCATCTGAACGGCAGGTGTTCCCTGATTGAATTGACCCATGCACATACTATTCCCAACGCGGTTTTGATCTGATCTTTTGTGCCCTGACAGCAACGACTTGGGAGAGGTCGGTCGCTGTTGGTGTTTGAAAGCAAAACCGTAGATTTTGCCAGTTTTCAAAAGTACCAAGGAATTTGAGGAGGAGCCGATGACAGCCCAGGATCACATCGTCACACAGCCGGTGATCGAAACCGAACGCGTGGATCTTCGCCCATTGCGGCGCTCTGACATGGGGCTGATTGAAATGCATGCCGCGGACGAACGTGTGGCACGGATGACGACCTCTATTCCGCATCCTTTGCCGCCCGGCGTCACGGAATCCTTTGTCACCCGCGCGATGGTGTCCGACCCGGACGAGGTTGTTTGGGCAATGGATGGCGTGCGTCTGGATGGCCCCGAAGTGATGGGGCTGATCTCGCTCGACCGGATGGACCGCAACCAATCCGAAGTGGGCTATTGGGTTGCGCCGGCGTTCTGGAATACCGGGTTGGCATCGGATGCGGTGCGCGCCCTGGTCGAGGCAAATCCGCTCGACAATGACACCATGTTCGCCAGCGTGTTTCAGGACAATCCGGCCTCGGCGCGGGTGCTGATCAATTGCGGGTTCGCCTATATCGGCGATGCCGAAAGCTATTCCGTCGCCCGCGGTGGCCAGGTGCCGACCTGGACCTATTTGCGCAAGCTGCGTTAGGGCGTAGACGGCATGAAAAGGGGCGGCACACACGGCGCCGCCCTGTTTGATGTCAGCCCGAAAATCCGGTATCAGCCCAGAAAACGGTCATAAACAAGGTCGCGAAGCTTGCGGCCGTCCGGGTCCAGACCGGTTTTCAACTGCGTAAGATCATTGGCCCAATCCGATGTGCGGATTCGGACCGGCGGCTGGGCGCTGTTCATCACATCCATGACCACCTCTGCCACGTCATCCGCTGTCTGATAGGCCCCGTCGCCACCAGCGCGGCTTTGCGCGCCTGCGACATATCTTTGCAGAATGGGCAGGTATTCATCATCCAGCATCCCGCCGGTTTCCGAGATTTGTTTCAACACGTTATTGGCAAATTCCGACGCGATCCCACCGGGTTCGACCGCGGTAAAGTGAATGCCGAACGCCGGGGTGACATAACATGCCAACGACTCGGTAAAGCCCTCTACCGCGAATTTTGCACCGCAATAGATCTCGTTGAACGGCTGGCCAACCAATCCGCCAACGGATGAGATATTGATCACATGGCCGGCGCGCGCCTTGCGCATATGTGGCATCACGGCCTTGGTTGTGCGGACCACACCCATAAAGTTGATATCAAGAATACGCTGAATGTCGGCTTCGCTGGCCTGTTCGACATTGCGAGCAAACCCAAGGCCGGCATTGTTGATCAGCGTATCAATCCGGCCCTGTTCGGCAATCACCTGATCCACGGCGGCGGTCACGGTGTCGGTGTCTTCTACATCCAATTGAAGCAGGTTGAGGGTGACGCCGGCCGCTTGTGCCGCTTCAAGCAGGGTGTCTTTGCGGTCCAGATTGCGCATGGTGGCATATACGATGTGGCCGGCCTTGGCGGCCTGAACCGCAATTGCGATCCCCAACCCGGTCGAGGTGCCGGTGATCAGAATGACTTTGGTCATGGTAGGTCCTATGATGTCAGTTGGATTTGATCGAACGCCAGACACGTTCGAATGTGGTCTCAAGGATGTCCTGTGGCACGGGCCGGCCCGAAATCACCGATTGGCGGGCCAATTGCATGGCCGGCGCGGTGAGCAGAAGCGAAAGAATGCCGGTTTCCACCGGGGCCAAAGTGCCGTCGTTGACCCCACGCCGCATCAGTTCCGCAATATCGGCGGCATAGCCATCGACGATCTGCTGTTGCTCCGGCGTCAGGATCTTGGCCGCGCTGCCATAGTCGAGAAACAGGAATTGTTCGGGTTTTTCGGTGACGAAATCGAACATGGCAAACCACATCTGCCGGATCATGGCCGCGCTGTCCGGGGCAACATGTGCCGCGATCAGCCGGGCATGGAAGTCGGATTTGACCTCCATATACACCTTGCGCAGCATGTAGTCCTTGTTTTCGAAGTGCACATAGATGGTTCCGGCCGAAACCCGGGCCCGGCGCACCACGCCCGCAATAGAGGCTTGCGGAAACCCCATTTCGACCGCTTCTGAAACCACGGCATCGCGCAGCTTTCGTCTTGTTTGGTCTTTGGTGGTGCGTGGCATCGGGGGCCCTCTGGCTGCAAATGTAGCATCTGTGGGCTTGTGCGCCACGGAGGTGAAGTATGATAATGAATATTCATTATCAATTGGCGCGGTGCCAAGATCACGGAAACGTGCGAAACAGGGGCTGACAGGCCCGCAATGTGCAGCAAGGCTTGAGGCTTGCCGACATTTTCTCTATCGCCAATGCCAGACATCAACGGGGCCATGCCATGAAATTTCTCGATCTCGCCAAAGTATACATCCGCTCCGGCGGCGGCGGTGGCGGTGCGGTCTCGTTCCGGCGCGAGAAGTATATCGAATATGGTGGCCCGGACGGCGGCGACGGCGGCAAGGGCGGTTCGGTCATCATCGAAGCGGTGGATGGTCTGAACACGCTGATTGATTTCCGCTATCAACAGCACTTCTTTGCCAAGAACGGCCAGCCCGGCATGGGCAAGCAGCGCACCGGCAAGGATGGCGATGACATCATTCTGCGCGTGCCCGTCGGGACCGAGGTTCTGGACGAAGACGAAGAAACCCAGATCGCCGAGCTGATGGAAGTGGGGCAGCAGATTGTCCTCGCCAAGGGCGGCAATGGCGGTTTTGGCAACCTGCATTTCAAATCCGCCACCAATCAGGCCCCGCGCCGGGCAAATTCCGGCCAGGAGGGGGTAGAGCGCACCATCTGGCTGCGGCTGAAACTGATCGCCGACGCCGGGCTGCTGGGTCTGCCCAATGCCGGCAAATCGACCTTCCTGGCTGCGACGTCCAATGCACGCCCCAAGATCGCAGATTACCCGTTCACCACCTTGCACCCGAACCTTGGCGTTGTCGGTGTCGATGGCGCAGAATTCGTGGTTGCCGACATTCCCGGCCTGATCGCCGGCGCGCACGAGGGGCGCGGCATTGGCGACCGCTTTCTGGGCCATGTCGAACGCTGCGCGGTTCTGCTGCATCTGGTGGATGGCACGTCCGAAACAATTGCCGAAGATTATCAGACAATTATCGGCGAGTTGGAGGCCTATGGCGGCCATCTGGCGGACAAGCCGCGTGTGACCGCGCTGAACAAGATTGACGCGCTGGACGACGAGGAACGTGCCGAGGCCAAGGCAACGCTGGAGGCCGCTGTTGGCGGGCCGGTCTTTGCCATGTCCGGTGTGTCGCGCGAAGGTCTGCAAGAGGTGCTGCGCGCAGTACGTGCCGAGATTACCGAGGACCGTCTGCGCCACAAGATCGCAGAAGAGGAGCCCGAGACGTGGCGTCCCTAGGCAAAGCGCGCCGCATCGTCATCAAGATTGGCTCGGCGCTTTTGGTGGATCGCACGACCGGTGCCCTGCGCCAGGACTGGCTGCATGCGCTGGCCGAAGATGTGGCCTGGCTGAAACAACATGCCGATGTGATTCTGGTATCCTCCGGCTCTATCGCCTTGGGGCGGGGGGCTTTGGGGCTTGGTTTGACGGAGCTGCCGCTGGAGCAGAGCCAGGCTGCCGCCGCCGTGGGCCAGATCCGGCTGGCCCGCGCCTATGAAGAGGCGCTTGCGCCGCATGATCTCATCACGGCGCAGGTGCTTGTCACCTTGGAGGATTCCACCGACCGGCGGCGATATCTCAATTCCCGCGCCACTTTGGAAACGCTGATCTCGCTTGGGGCGGTGCCGATCGTCAATGAAAACGATACGGTGGCCACCGACGAAATTCGCTATGGTGACAATGATCGCATGGCGGCGCAGGTCGCCGCGACGGTGGGGGCGGATGTGCTGGTCTTGTTGTCGGATGTCGACGGATTTTATTCCGCCAACCCGGCGGTGGACCCAACCGCAACCCGTTACGACGTGATCGACGACATCACGCCCTCAATCGAAGCCATGGCTGGCGATGCCGGATCGGGCCTGTCCAAGGGCGGGATGAAAACCAAATTGATGGCTGCCAAAACCGCGACGGCAGCGGGCTGTGCCATGGCCATCACCCATGGCGAAAAACTGCGCCCGCTTCTGGCTTTGGAAAACGGCGCAAATGCCACCTGGTTTTCGGCCCATATTGATCCGCAAGCGGCGCGCAAACGCTGGATTTCTGCGATGAAACCGCGCGGCGAGGTCACCCTCGATGCGGGGGCCGTGCGGGCGTTGATCGACGGCAAAAGCCTGCTGCCCGCCGGGGTCCGCGCCGTGAGTGGCACCCATGGCCGTGGCGATCCTGTGGCGATCCTTGATCCGGCGGGGCACAAACTGGGGCAGGGCCTGTCCAGATATACCGCCGCCGAAACCCGAAGCATCAAAGGCCACCGTTCGGACGAAATCGAGGCTTTGCTTGGCTATCCGGGGCGCGCGGTCCTGATCCATCGTGATGATATGGCGCTATAGTCATTCTGCACGATGACTTGGCGCTATAGTCACTTCTCACGTTGATTTGACGGTTTAGTCCCGCCGTTCATCTGACTATAAATATCCCCGCCGGAGGCATGAAACTCTCTGACGCAACGCCCACCAAAAGGCACACCGCTTATGAAAGACCTTGCAGATATCCCCGCGCTTATGGCTGACATCGGCGCCCGCGCCAAAACTGCCAGTGCCGAACTGGCCTCTGCCAGCGCCGAACGCAAACACGCCGCCCTGATCGGGGCCGCGGATGCGGTCTGGTCCAGCCGCGCGGCGATCATCGCCGCCAATGCCAAGGACATGGAATTTGGCCGCGACAAGGGGCTGAGCCCGGCAATGCTGGACCGGCTGAAGCTGGACGAAAACCGGGTGCGTAGCATTGTTGACGGGCTGCGCGCGGTGGCCGAGCAACCCGATCCGGTGGGCGCGGTCCTGGCGGAATGGGATCAGCCCACAGGGTTGAACATTCGCCGGGTGCGCACACCGTTGGGTGTGGTCGGGGTGATCTATGAAAGCCGGCCGAATGTGACGGCGGATGCCGGGGCGCTTTGCTTGAAAGCGGGCAATGCCGTGATCCTGCGCGGCGGATCCGAAAGCTTTCATTCCAGTCAGGCGATCCATGCCGCGATGGTCGAAGGTTTGAAATCTGCCAATCTGCCCGCAGATGCGATCCAGCTGGTGCCGACCCGGGATCGTGCGGCGGTCAGCGCCATGCTGTCGATGGTGGATTTCATTGATGTCATTGTGCCGCGCGGTGGCAAGGGCCTGGTTGGATTGGTCCAGCGTGAGGCCCGTGTGCCGGTTTTCGCCCATCTCGAAGGCATCGTGCACATCTATATCGACAAAGAGGCCGATCCGGTCACGGCCTTGGAGGTGGTGCTGAACGCCAAAACCCGGCGCACCGGCATCTGCGGCGCGGCGGAATGTCTGTTGATCCATCGCGATATTGTCGACACCATCGGCCAGGGTGTGATCCGCGCCTTGCTGGATGCCGGGGTCGAGGTGCGGGCCGACGAAACCCTGCAAAAGATCGACGGAACCATTGCGGCTGATGCCGATGATTGGGGGCGGGAATATCTCGATTCGATCATTTCAACCCGTGTTGTGGCCGATCTGGATGATGCAATTGCACATATCAGACAATTCAGCTCCAACCACACGGATTGTATCATCACCAGAGACGATACCGCCGCCGACCGGTTTTTCGAACGTATCGACAGTGCAATTTTGATGCGCAACGCGTCGACCCAATTTGCCGATGGCGGCGAATTTGGCATGGGCGCGGAAATCGGCATCGCAACTGGCAAGATGCATGCCCGTGGCCCGGTTGGGGCGGAGCAATTGACCAGCTTCAAATATCTGGTTGTTGGGGATGGCACAACGCGGGCCTGAATAGGGGGCTGGAATCGGGGCCTGAATTCGGGGCCTGATCCCGCCGCCGCACCCAAGCGATAAGTCACAAAGGCGCTGGATCACACGGTCAGTGTGATCACGCCGTTGCCTTGTGCCATTTCTGGTGTGCGGCCCTGATCGCGGGCCAGAATGGGCAACAGAATAAATTGAACATGGTTCGGGTCGAGGACCGGTTCCTCGGCTTGGGGATTTGCGGAATTCGCAAGGAATTCCAATTGTCCCCAATGGGCGGGGTCCGGCGCGACGCGTTCGGACAGGCCGGTGATGACCCATTGACCGGGATGATATTCCACCCGGATGACGCCGCCACGGGGCAGGGCGTTTTCCACACATTGCAGCGCCAGCAGTGCGAGCTGGACCTCGCGCCGGGGCAGGTCGCCACCGGGCACCCATTCGTAGACCACGCGCCCGGCCTTACCCAGGGCCTGCAACACCGCTGCGACCTCCTTGCGGGACACCAGGGCGTTGTCGCTGGCCGCGCCAAAGGCGATGCGGAAGAACCGAATACGGGCGCTGGCGTTGTCACAGCTTTCGGAAACCAGACGCAATTCCGGCCCGTCACGGCTGATCCCGCCCAGCGTCATCAATTCCAATCCGTTTGAAATCGCGCCCACCGGGCTGATCAGATCATGACAAATGCGCGAGGCTATCAGCGAGGCGAGCTTTGCCGTATAGGATGTCATAAAGGATCTCCTGAGGTGGCGATAATGAATGATTTGAATGCTCTACTGGAACCGGGAAATTTGGTCCGGCACCCGGATCGGCCGGAATGGGGAATTGGCCAGGTACAATCGAATATAGCAGGGAAGATCACTGTCAACTTCCGTGAGGCAGGCAAGGTTGTCATCGAGGGCAGTCGCATTGCCCTTGATCAGGTGTTTGACGGTTAATCTAGTCGGCCAATGGTTAATGTATCTTTAAGAGAGGCACATTGCCGATCACGGGGCCCGAAACCGTTGTCATTGATCGCCTCAGCGCCTATGACCCCTGCGAGGTGAAGGAAAGCGGAACGAAGATGACGACACCCGATTTTTCTGTCCGTCTGGCACAATCCCAGGCCGAGGTTCGTGCGGCTCAGGCACTGCGCTATCGCGTGTTCGTGCAGGAGCTCGGCGGTGGCGGTGATATGGTTGATCATGACGCCGGGTTGGAAATCGACCGGTTCGATCCCTATTTCGACCACCTGCTGTTGATCGACAAAAACCGCGCGGATGATCCCGTTGTGGGGGTCTATCGCGTGCTGCGCGATGATCAGGCCCGCGCGCTGGGGCAGTTTTACTCGGACGAGGAATATGACCTCTCGGCATTGTTGTCGTCGGGGCGGCGGTTGATGGAATTGGGCCGGTCCTGTCTGCATCGCGACTATCGCGGCGGGCCGGGGATGTTTTTGCTGTGGCAGGCGCTGGGGCGCTACGTGCAGGAACACAGCATCGAGGTTCTGTTTGGCGTCGCCAGCTTTCACGGCACCGATGCCGCTCCTTTGGCGCAACCGCTGTCGTCGCTCTATCACAACCATCTTGCACCGGAAAACTTGCGCGTGCGTGCGCGGTCAGCCCATTACCAACGCATGGATCTTTTGCCGCCGGAGCAGGTTGATCGGCGCGAGGCGATTGTCCAGACGCCGTCGCTGATCAAGGCCTATCTGCGTCTTGGTGGTTGTGTCGGCGAAGGCGCCTGGATCGACCACGCGTTCAATACCACCGACGTCTGTCTGGTGATGGATACCGCCCGGATGAACGCCCGCCAAAAGAAGCTTTATGCGGCGGCACCTGATGACACCAGCGATACGGCAAACCTGCGAAACCTCGGTGGGTTGGACGGGTTGAAATGACCACCACCTGGGTCAGCGATGTCCCACCGCCCCCGATCTACCGGCCGCGCGGGCTGGCTGACTGGTGGCGCGTGGCCCGGCGTGGCGTGCCGATGGCGGCGGTGATCGGCATCGGGGTTGTTGTCCTGATGATGATCCGGCTGGTGGAATGGCCGCTTTATGGCGCGCGGCGCCCACTGTCGCCGCATGTCACCGTGATGGTTTGCCGGGCAACGATCTGGTTGATTGGTATCGGTCGGGTTGTGCGCGGTCGCCCGATGCGGCGGCGCGGTGCATTTGTCGCCAATCACGTGGCCTGGCTGGATGTCTTTATGCTGAATTCCGCCCGCGACCTCTATTTCGTGGCCAAGTCCGAGGTGGCGAAATGGCCGGGGATCGGGTTTCTGGCACGGGCCACCGGCACATTGTTCATTGCCCGCGCGCGGCGCGAGGCCAAGGTGCAACAGGATCTGTTTCGCAGCCGCCTGCTTAGCGGGCATCATCTGTTGTTCTTTCCCGAAGGCACATCCACCGATTCCTGCCGGGTTCTGCCGTTCAAACCGACGTTGTTTGCCGCGTTTTTCGATGAAGCCCTGTGCCATGAAATGCATATCCAGCCGATCACGCTGGTGTATCACGCGCCGGCCGGGGGCGACCCGCGATTCTACGGCTGGTGGGGGGATATGGATTTTGGCAGCCATCTTCTGGCGATGCTCGCCACCCGGAAACACGGTTGGGCCGAAGTGATTTTTCACGATCCGGTCCGGGTGGATGATTTTTCCAACCGAAAATCGCTTGCCTTGGATCTGGAACAGACCGTGCGCCGGGCCCTGGAACAGGCCCGACCCGTCGCCAAATCTTAGGCGGTCATCACGCCATACAATGTCTTGATCCGCGCCACAGGATCACGATCGGACCAGATTTCGTCGCCAAGCGCAAAGAAATCGGTCATTGGCGCAAGTTCGCGAATAGACTGTTCGTCCAATCCGCCCTCTGCGACCACGGGCAATTCGATCACCTTGGACCACCAGTCAAACAGCTCACGCTCGACCACGGCACCATCGCCCAGGGCATTTTCGCCAACCGGCCCGAAACAGATATAATCCGCCCCGGCCTCGCCGCCGTTCATGCCGTCATGGCGCGATACGCCGGCATGCAGGCCGACAATTGCCTCTTCGCCCAATGTCTTGCGGGCGGCGCGCACGCTGTGGGTGTCATCCAGATGCACACCGTCCAGCCCCAGCCGTTCCGCCAGCAGCACATGGTTGGAAATCACCAGTGCAATATCGCGGGCATGGGTGATGTCACGGCACAGATCCGCCGCGCGTGCGATTTCATCTTCATCATGGCTGGCCAGTGCCAACCGCAGACAGGCGACGGGGACCGCATCAAGAACCGACTCCAATGTACTGCCATAGCTGGACAATTCAAATGACGGCGGGGTGACGAGGTAGATTTGCGGATGCTCGATCTCGGCCATTGCGGGCTCCAAATTCTTGATTGTTGTCCTATAGCGGGGATTCTCGGCAATGGCTACTTCGCAGGCAGCGCATCGACAAAATCCAATGCCAGCCGCAACAATCCCATCCGGGTGTCGTCGCGGTCGATGTCATCTTCATAAAGCTCGATCATCCCGCCCATTGGTCGCCCGGTAAAGGCCATGGGCTGGGCACCCTCCAGCGCCAATGCCGCATCTGCACCGCCCTTGCCAACCCGGTACATAAGCCCGCGTTTGTGAACGCCGCACAGCATATTGCCATTCAGCATCACGCAGAGGCCGCCAAACATCTTCCGTTCCGACAATTCCGCAATGCGTGGGCCCAAAGCCGCGCCAAGGTCTTCGTTCATCAGGGTCTCGAAACCGGGATCATAGGCCATGGCGCACCTCGTTGTCGCAAAAGATCTTGGCTTTGCCCATAGTTTACCCAGCAAGATGAAGCGGGGGAATTGCTCTTTTTGGCGGTGTTGCGTATTTGGCGGGCATGAATGAACGCCAGACATATCACCCGCAGCCCGCCATTGTCCTTGTCCGCCCGCAAATGGGCGAAAATATCGGCGGGGCCGCCCGCGCGATGTGGAATTTCGGATTGGACCGGATGCGGGTTGTTGCGCCGCGCGACGGTTGGCCGAATTCGCGCGCGATTGCCATGGCATCCGGGGCCGGTCGGCTGTTGGATGATGCCGGACACTTTCCCACCACAGCCGAGGCCGTGGGCGATTGCACCTTTGTCTTTGCCACCACCGCGCGCCAGCGTGGCCTGACCAAACCCGTGGTCAGCCCGGAACGCGCGATGCAGATGGCGGCGGAAAAGATTGCCGCCGGTGAAAAAGTGGCGGTGTTGTTCGGGCCGGAACGCGCTGGGTTGGAAAACGACGATATCGCGCTGGCCAATGCGATCATCTCGGTGCCGGTCAATCCAGAGTTCGCCTCGCTCAACCTGGCGCAATGCGTTCTTCTGACCGCCTATGAATGGCGGCGTGCCAGCACGGATGTCACCCATGAAAGCATGGAAATGGCGAAAACGGACTGGGCCAGCACGATCGAAATCGAAAAACTGGCCCAACATTACGAAGATCGCCTGGACACCGCCGGCTTCTTCTTTCCCGAGGCCAAGGCAGAGGGCATGAAAATCAACCTGCGCAACCTGTGGAGCCGCATGCGTCTGACGCGGGCGGATGTGCAGATGTTGCACGGCGTCATGCGCCAGATGGTGCGGTGGAAGGAACGCGGCAGCGGGGAAATGGGCCGCGACACATCGGATGAACAAAAGAAAACGGACTGACCCGAAGGTCAGCCCGCTTTGGCTCTCCGAAGCCCCGGGCCGGTAATTGACCGGGGCTTTCGGATCGGGGCTTAGTAGCCGCCGCCATAATATTTCTTTTTCTTCGGCTTGTATGTGTTGTGGTGGCATTCATGCTTTTGCAGGTATTTCGCCGACACCCAGTAGTAATGACCTTTCCAGGACACTTTGGCCCAGCCTTTGTGGTATCCGACGACATGGATCCGGGTGCAGGAATGTACTTTGCCGATGACATCGTAATATGTGCCGGGGCCGGAGCGTGCATTCAATGTGATGCCATGTTCGACCCAGTATGAAGTGGCAGAGGCGGTTGTGGCAGCAACACTGGTTCCAGCAACGAGCAGGGCGGCGAGAAGAAGATTTTTCATGGCTAGGTCCTTTTTGTGAATGTGATCAAACTTGGTTGGCGGTAGGTTAATTTCTATGCACTCAATCTAGCCCAAGCGCGGCATTACGCTAAGTCATGAATACCTGACCATGGAATTCCAGACCCTGGACCAGCACGAGGGCAGGTGGTTGAAGCCGGTCGCGCACCGGCCTAGTGTCCGCCAAAAGAGGATCTGGCCGACGCAAGATCCGGCCAAACGGAGACCTGAATGGCACAAAAACGCAAATTGTTCGAAGAGGTGGGGGCAGAGAAACCCGCCACTGCGCCGCGGGCGACCGGCATGATCGACAGCGGCAAACGCGGGGCACGGGGGGCGGTGCGGATTTGGCTGATGCTGCTGTTCGTGCTGGTGGTTGCCATGATCTTTGTGGGGGGGCTGACCCGGCTGACCGACAGCGGGCTGTCGATCACGGAATGGAAACCGGTGACCGGGGCGATGCCGCCAATGTCCGAGGCCGCCTGGGACTCTGAGTTCGAGAAATACAAAACCATCCCGGAGTACGAGCTGCAAAACAGCGGTATGACGCTGGAAGAGTTCAAGACGATCTATTGGTGGGAATGGGGCCATCGCCAGTTGGGCCGTTTCATCGGTCTGGTCTGGGCGATCGGGTTCTTCGGTTTTTTGGTCTTGCGGAAAATCCCGCCGGGATGGACCGGTCGGTTGGTGATCCCCGGCGTTTTGGGCGGTCTGCAGGGCGCTGTTGGCTGGTGGATGGTGTCCTCTGGTCTGGAAGGCACGATGCTGGATGTGGCCAGCTATCGTTTGGCCACGCATCTGGGGCTGGCCTTTGTGATTCTGGGCGTGCTGGCGTGGTATATCTTTCACCTTGGCCGCGAAGAACGCGCCTTGATGCAAAGCCGCCGCCACCGCGAGGCAAAGCTGTTTTCGATGGGCACCGGGTTGATGCATTTCGCCATGTTGCAGATCCTGATCGGGGCGCTGGTCGCCGGGATAGATGCCGGGCGCAACTACACCGATTGGCCGCTGATGGCGGGTGGATTCTTCCCGCCGTTCCCGTTCGACATCACCCCGGTCTGGCGCAATTTCTTTGAAAATGACGGGCTGGTGCAATTCATGCATCGCATGGCCGGCTATCTGTTGTTCATCTTTGGCATTGTGGTCTGGCGGCGGTCGCGCAAATCGCCGAATGGCCAGACCCGGTTTGCCTTTAACGCCGTTCTGGCGGTGATGACCCTGCAGGTGGTTCTGGGCATTGTCACGGTGCTCTACTCTGCGCAATTGCATATCGCCATCACGCACCAGCTGGGCGCTGTCCTGCTTTGGGTGTTGATCCTGCGGGCGCGGTTTGCGGCCGGTTATCCCACATCTGACAGAATCCAAGGAAGCATAAGATGAGCGCCTATGACGATCTGATGGCGTTTCAGCGCCAAACCGAAGCTTTGGGGCAGGTGGCCGGGCGGCTGGGCTGGGATCAGGAAACCATGATGCCGCGCGGCGCCGCCGATCAACGTGGCGAAGAGATTGGCGCATTGGAAGAGGTGCTGCATGCGCGCCGCACCGCACCAGAGCTGGGCGCATGGCTGGCCGAGATCGACGATGCCGGATTGGATGCCGTGGGGCAGGCGCAGATGCGCCATATCCGCAAGAACCATGAACGGGCCTCGAAAGTACCGGCCAAACTGGCGTCACGTCTGGCGCGCGTCACCTCGGTTGCCTTTGGTAAATGGGCCGCGGCGCGCGAAGCCGAAGATTTTTCGGCCTTTGCCCCGGTGCTGGCCGAGGTTGTCGCGCTGCGCCGCGAAGAGGGCGCGCATATTGCCGATGGCGGGGATGTTTATGACGCGCTGATGCAGGGGTATGAGCCGGGCGCAACTGGCGATCAGATTGCCGGGATGTTCAACGATTTGCGCCCCGGTTTGGTGGCGCTTCGAGCCTCGGTTCTGGATTGTCCGCCCGCGCCAGAGGTGTCGGGCGATTTTGACGAAGCCGCGCAAATGGTGCTGAGCCGCCGCGTCGCCGAGGTTTTTGGCTATGATTTCGACCGCGGGCGCATCGACAAGGCGGTGCATCCCTTCAGTTCCGGCAGCGGATCGGATGTGCGCATCACCACCCGCACGGCGGCCGATGATCCGTTCAACTGCATTTACTCTACCATCCACGAGGTCGGCCATGCCTGTTACGAACAGGCCATCGACGCCGATTATGCGCTGACGCCGCTGGGCGCTGGCGTGTCGCTGGGCGTACATGAGAGCCAGAGCCGGATCTACGAAAACCAGCTGGGCCGGTCGCGCGCCTTTTGTCAGTGGCTCTATGGTCAGATGCGCGATGCGTTTGGGGATCTGGGCGTCAAAGATGAAAATGCGTTTTATGCGGCTGTGAACCGTGTGCATCGCGGCTATATCCGCACCGAATCCGACGAGGTGCAATATAATCTGCACATCATGCTGCGCTTTGATCTGGAACGCGATCTGGCCCATGGCAAGCTTGAGGTTGCGGATTTGCAGGATGCCTGGAACGCGCGTTTTGCCGCCGATTTCGGTTATGAGGTCGACAAGCCGTCAAATGGCGTGTTGCAGGATGTGCATTGGGCGGCGGGCCTTTTGGGCTATTTCCCGACCTATGCGCTTGGCAATGTCTATGCCGGCTGTCTGCATCAGGGGCTGCGCAAGGCGCTGCCGGGATTGGACGATCAACTGGCGGCGGGTGATCTGACACAGGCTACGGGATGGCTGCGCGACAATCTGCAATGTCATGGCGGGCTTTATGCGCCGCGTGATGTGGTCGAACGCGCCTGCGGGTTCACCCCGTCCGAGGCACCGTTGCTGGGCTATCTTCAGGCGAAATTCGCTGATCTTTACGCTCTTTAAAACGAATAGGGCCGCCGATATTCCGGCGGCCCATTCCTTGATTGTCGTGCGCGGGGCTCAGGCTGTGGCCGCCGTGGATTTGCCGCCAATCACAGCGTCAACCGACCATTGGCCTGCACCGGCCAGCGCCAGCGCCAGATAACCGCCGCCCAAAGCCAGGTTTTTCAGGAAAATTGTCATCTGCATCTGATCTGCGGGGACAAAGTGGTAAAGCACACCCGCGGCGATGCTGAAGCCACCCAGCGCAAGTGCGGCCAAACGTGTCTGGAACCCGACCAGCAGCGCGATACCGCCAAGGATTTCCAGCAGGATCACCGGCCAGGCCAAAATCGCCGGCACGCCGCCCGATGCCATATAGCCCGCAAAACCGGCGACATCGCCAAGTTTGCCAACACCGGCCAGAATAAACATCGTGGCCAGCAAGATACGGGCCACAAGCAGCCCAAGGTTTTGTGTCG
Source organism: Marinovum sp. 2_MG-2023 (assembly GCF_030548265.1). Taxonomy (NCBI): domain Bacteria; kingdom Pseudomonadati; phylum Pseudomonadota; class Alphaproteobacteria; order Rhodobacterales; family Roseobacteraceae; genus Marinovum; species Marinovum sp. 2_MG-2023. Next base: position 175,096 of record NZ_JAUOSD010000003.1, read on the forward strand.
TGGAGTTCATTGGAATGTCCTTCCGTTGTGCATGTCTGACGCCGATATGGCATTGTGCACAACGGAAAGGAATTCAGGTAATTTTAACAGTTACTGCGCACGAATGCACAGATCATTCTTCTTGGTCGTCATCCTCGTCGGATTCGGCGATCCAGGCCACGCTGACCACTTCTTCGCCTTTGCCGGTGTTGAACACCCGGACGCCGCCCGCGCTGCGCGACCGGAAGGAAATCCCCTCGACCGGCACGCGGATCGACTGGCCGCGCGATGTGGCCAACATGATCTGGTCGTCCATATCCACCGGGAAACAGGCAATGATCGGCCCAGATGGCAGGCCCTTGGTCCAGGCGGTCACGCCCATCCCGCCGCGCCCGCGCACAGGGTAGTCATGCGAGGATGAGATCTTGCCCGCACCCGCCGCCGAAATCGTCAGGATCAGATCCTCGGCCGCAGACATTTCCGCATAGCGTTCGGTGGACAGCTGGCCAGCTTCGACCGCTTCTTCCTCATCATCCGAGGCCTCGTCTTCGGTGATCCCGGCCATCAGACGTCGTTGTTTGAGGTAAGCCACACGCTCTTGCGACGAAGCCTCGAAATGTCGGATCACCGACATCGACACAACCTTGTCACTGTCCGAAAGTTTGACCCCACGCACGCCGACCGAATTGCGGCTGTTGAACACCCGCACATCGGTTGTCGGGAACCGGATGGCCCGGCCCGCATTGGTCACCAACATCACATCGTCATCCTCGGAACAGATGCGGGCATTGATCAGCGACATGCCGGCATTCTCATCCTCGAACTTCATCGCGATCTTGCCGTTGGCCTTGACGTTGGTGAAATCCGAAAGCCGGTTGCGGCGCACCGTGCCCTTGTCGGTGGCAAAGACGATTTGCAGGTCGTCCCATTCCTTTTCATCGCGATCCACCGGCATGATGGCGGCAATCGACACCCCGGTCGGGATCGGCAGGATGTTCACAATCGCCTTGCCCTTGGCCGTGCGTCCGCCCAGCGGCAAACGCCAGGTCTTGAGCTTGTACGCCATGCCGTCGGTGGTGAAGAAAAGCAATTGGGTGTGGGTGTTGGCGACAAACAATGTGGTGACCACATCGTCATCCTTGGTCGACATCCCCGAAAGCCCCTTGCCCCCGCGTCGCTGAGAACGGAAATCGGCCAGCGGGGTGCGTTTGATATAGCCGGTCTGGGTGACCGTCACGACCATATCCTCACGCTCGATCAGGTCTTCGTCTTCCATATCACCGGACCAATCGGCGATCTCGGTGCGGCGGGGTACGGCAAACAGCTCGCGCACCTCGGTCAACTCATCCGAGATGATGGTCATGATCCGCTCGCGCGAGGACAGGATATCAAGGTAATCCTTGATCTTGCCGGCCAGTTCTTCCAACTCGTCCGTGACTTCCTTGACCCCGATCTGGGTCAGGCGTTGCAGGCGCAGCTCCAGGATTGCGCGGGCCTGCGCCTCAGAGAGGTTATAGGTGCCATCGTCGTTCATCGTATGGGTCGGATCGTCAATCAACCGGATATATCCGGCAATCTCTGCCGCAGGCCAACGCCGTTCCATCAACTTGGTGCGGGCCTCTGCCGCATCGGCCGAGGCACGAATGGTGGCAACAACCTCATCCACATTGGTGACGGCGACGGCCAAACCACAAAGGATATGACTGCGTTCGCGCGCCTTGCGCAGAAGATATGCGGTGCGACGGGCGACCACATCCTCGCGGAAATCAAGGAACGAGGTCAGGAAGGCACGCAAGGTCAGCTGTTCCGGCCGACCCCCGTTCAAGGCCAGCATGTTGCAGCCGAAATAGGTCTGCATCGGGGTAAAGCGGAACAGCTGGTTCAGCACCACCTCGGGCGTGGCATCGCGTTTCAGCTCGACAACCACACGCACCCCATTGCGGTCACTCTCGTCCTGAACATGCGCAATGCCTTCGATGCGCTTTTCACGCGCGGCTTCGGCGATCTTTTCGATCATCGACGCCTTGTTCACCTGATAGGGGATCTCGTCGACAACAATGGCGTAGCGATCCTTGCGGATCTCTTCGACGCGGGTCTTGGCGCGAATGATCACGCTGCCGCGCCCCTCAAGATAGGCTTTGCGCGCGCCGGAACGGCCAAGGATCATGCCGCCGGTGGGGAAATCCGGGGCGGGCACATAGTCGATCAATTGTTCCGACGTCAGATCGGGGTCACTGATCAGCGCCATGCAGGCATCAATCACCTCACCCAGATTATGCGGCGGGATATTGGTCGCCATGCCGACGGCAATACCGCCCGCACCATTGACCAACATGTTGGGGAAACGGGCAGGGAGGACAGTGGGTTCCTTGTCCTTGCCATCGTAGTTGTCCTGAAAATCGACGGTTTCCTTGTCGATGTCCGACAAGAGATAAGCCGAAGGTTTGTCCATCCGCACTTCGGTATAGCGCATGGCCGCGGCATTATCGCCATCCATCGACCCAAAGTTGCCCTGACCGTCCAACAGCGGCAGCGACATCGAAAAGTCCTGCGCCATACGCACCAAGGCATCGTAAATCGCACTGTCGCCATGCGGGTGATACTTACCCATCACATCGCCAACCGGACGCGCCGATTTGCGATAGGGCTTGTCATGCGCGTTGTTGGTTTCGTGCATTGCATAAAGAATGCGCCGATGCACAGGTTTTAACCCATCGCGCAGGTCCGGGATCGCCCGGCTGACAATGACCGACATCGCATAGTCCAGATAGGACGACCGCATCTCGTCAGTGATCGAAACCGTCGGGCCATCATACCCCGGTTGCTTCGGGTTTTCTTCTTCGTTCTCAGGAGTTTGGGGCGTGTCGCTCACGTGTACTTCACCGCTTTTTGTCGGTTTCTATATATTGTTAGCGCAGACTATATCAGAGACAGGATATGGGGTGCAATCGCTGGTTTGACCCGTTTTGGCAGCCACGCCAACAGATTGATAACATGTTGTTTTTATTGAAAGTTGACGAATTCTTGGCATGATTCCCGACAGGTAACAAAAGAAGGAGGCAAATCATGCAGATGAGCGAGACCGAAATGATGTTGCGCGGGTACGGTCTGACCACCGCAGAATTCTTTTACCGGATGCCGGACTACGTCCATGTGCTGAACAGCTATGTCTGGCAGGATTATGATACGGCGCCTGACCACCCGCGTCTGTTCAAGTTCATTGAATTTTGGCAGGACGAGATCGAGGGCCCATTGCATTCGGTGAGCTTCACCCACCGCAAGATGATAGGGCCGGGTGAATGGCAAAATGTGGTGGGTGAGTTCACCTATCATTGATGTTGCGTCGGCTTCGCCGCCGCGCGGGAGGGGGCCAGCCCCCTCTTGGCCTTTGGCCAATTCACCCCCGGGATATTTCTGAACAGAAGAAGTAACGGACCATTAAGGTTAATCGCCATATGCTATTATCGCGGTACAGGCGGGGACGCCGATGGCCGTAACAGGAGAAGGCCCCCGGTGAGTTGAAGACCGCCGGGGGCTGGACCCGCTCTGGTCCTTCTTCTGTTTGAAAATATCCCGGGGGAGTCCTGAAAGGACGGGGGCAGAGCCCCCATGCGCGGCTCAGGATCAGGGGATGATTCTGGTGTATTTCACGCCTTCCAGCGTTGCCCCCACGCGCAGGCCCGCCTGGCCGAAGACCACCGCAATGATCGGGGCAAGTGAGGTTGTTGTTTCGGCGCTCAGATCACCACCGCCATCGGGGATGGCGTATTCCACACCGGCCCCAGCTGCGAAGCCAGGTGAACGGCGGAAATTCTCAAGCGCTTGATCGGTCATGAAGAACAGCACATGCGCATATTGCTGGGCCCCGATCTGCAAACCGGTCGACAGTTTGGTCAAGGCATAATAATCGACCGTGGCGCCGTTGATGCGCAAAGCGCCGCGGCCATATCCGCCACCCAGCCCAAGGCCGGCTTCGGTGACCAGCGGCATCACCATCATTGCCGCTGATTTCGCCGCCACTTGTCGGGTGGCGGGGAATTCGGAATAGAGCTGTGCCAAGGTGCTGTCGACGCGGGCGTCAATTGTTGCCGGTCCACGGGAGCCGACACCATTGCCACAGGCGGCAAGGGTCAATGCGCCCAGTCCTGACAAGACGAATGCGCGGCGTCCGGTCCGGACGTTTGAACGACGGGAGAGTTGGGTCATGTCTACCTCTGCTCGAAAACCTCTGATCGCCGGTCTTGTCGCCGGTCGCGCGCAGTTTAGACCAGCGCTTGGGTGCTGTCACCTGCCAAACCCCGGTCCTAGCGGTTTATTGCCCGTTCAGCATCCGTGCCGCTTGTGGCGCGAAATAGGTCAGCACCCCGTCACATCCCGCGCGTTTGAAGGCCATCAGACTTTCCAGCATCACCTTGTCGCCATCGATCCAGCCATTGAGCGCCGCGGCCTGGATCATCGCGTATTCGCCGGACACCTGATAGGCAAACGTCGGGGCGCCGAAACGATCTTTGACCCGGTGGCAGATGTCCAGATAGGGCAGGCCGGGTTTGATCATCACCATGTCTGCGCCTTCCCGCAGGTCGCGTTCCACCAGGCGCAGCGCCTCGTTGGTATTGGCGGGATCCATTTGGTAGGTGCTTTTGTCGCCTTTCAACGCGCCAGAGGCGCCGACGGCGTCGCGGAACGGGCCATAGAATGCGCTGGCGTATTTCGCCGAGTAGCTGAGAAGCGACACATTGCTATGACCGCCCTGTTCCAGGGCCTGGCGCAGCGCGCCAATGCGGCCATCCATCATGTCTGAGGGTCCAATGATATCGGCGCCGGCCTCGGCCTGGCTCAGCGCCTGTTTCACCAGCGCCTCGACCGTGGCGTCATTGACGATTTCGCCTTCAACAACAAAACCATCGTGGCCGTTGATATTATAGGGGTCCAGCGCCACATCGGTCATCACCGCCATCTCTGGCACTGCGGATTTGATCGCACGGGTGGCCCGGTTTGACAGGTTTTGCGGGTTCCAGGCCTCGGCACAATCTTCGGTTTTCAGGCTGGGGTCCGTGTATGGGAACAGGCAGATCGCGGGAATGCCAAGGTCAAAGGCTTCGCGCGCCGCGTCGCCAATCCGGTCGACGGAACGGCGCACAACGCCGGGCATCGACGACACTGGCTCTTCGATGCCTTCGCCGTCGCGCACAAACACCGGCCAGATGAAATCTGCGGGGCTCAGTGTGTTTTCCCGGACAAGGTCGCGAATGGCGGCGCTTTTGCGATTGCGGCGAAACCGGGCGGCGGGATAGGGGGCGATTGTCATGGGACACTCCTGCATGGGTCGGCGTTTTCTGCCAATCCTGTTGCCCCAAGTCCAGCCCCGAAGCATGCCTGCAGGTCACGATGCGCAACCTCTGGGCAAGCGGTTCCGCTTGGGCTAAGGATGCCACGCGCGTTTATCAGGAGTACCCGGTGTCAGATCTGCAACTTGTCTTGTTTGAGCATATCGACATGCGCAGTTTCTCGAACCTCTGGTTCTGGATTGCTTTGGCGGTGATGTGGTCCACGGCAAGCCATTGGGTCTTGGGCGTGCCGTTTGACATGGTTGCCCATGCCCGCAAACACGGCCATCAGGCCCAGGTCGATCTGGAAGATCTGGTGCGTATCCATACCAAGCGGTTGTTGTATATTTCTCAGGTCGCCGGGCTGTGGCTTTTGGGGCTGGCCTGTTTTCTTCTCAGTGGGTTGCTGGTGCTGGGGTTTTATTACCGGGTCGAATTTGCCCAGGCGGTTTTTCTGTTGGTTTTCCCGATGTGTCTGGTGGGGTTGCTCAGCCTTGGCACCGCGCGCCGGATTGTCGATGACCATCTCTCGGGCGAGCCATTGCAACGGCGGCTGATCCGGCATCGGTTCTGGGTACAGCTGATTGGTGTGGCGTCGATCTTTGTCACCGCGATGTGGGGCATGTATCAGAATTTCTCGCTTCAGGTGCTGGGTTAAGCGGCCTGGTGGGTCTTGGGCGGGTTTTGGGCCGGTCTTCGCGGTTGACCTCTGCGGTCGGCTGACGCACTTAGCTCTCCATGTCAGATCCCATTTCCAGACCGCTGGTTGTTGGCGGCGCGCCCGAGGGCTTTGATGCCCGCCTGATCCTTGAGGAAGTCGCGAAAAGCGGCGGCCCGGTGTTGCACATTGCCCGCGATGACAAACGTCTGGCGGCGATGCAGGCGGCGCTGGCGTTCTTTGCGCCGGATATGCCGGTGATGACCTTTCCCGCCTGGGATTGTCTGCCTTATGACCGGGTGTCGCCCAATGCCGATATTTCTGCCGCGCGCATGGCGACGCTGGCGGGGTTGGTGCATGGCATGCCGGATCGGTTTGTGTTGTTGACCACCTTGTCCGCTGCGACCCAGAAAATCCCGGCACGTGACGTGTTGCGCGAAGCGGCGTTTTCGGCCCGCGTCGGCAGCCGGATCGACGAGGCCGCCCTACGTGGTTTTCTGGTGCGGATGGGGTTTGTACAGGCCCCGACCGTGATGGAGCCCGGCGATTACGCCGTGCGGGGCGGGATTATCGACATTTTCCCACCGGGCGAAGGCGGGCCTGTGCGGCTGGATCTGTTCGGCGATGTGCTGGACGGGGCGCGCGGCTTTGATCCCGCGACCCAGCGCACGACCGAGAAAATGGAGCTGGTCGAGCTGGCACCGGTGTCCGAGGTCATTCTGGACGAGGCCGCGATCACCCGTTTCCGGCAAAACTATCGCATCGAATTCGGGGCGGCCGGCAGTGATGATCCACTGTATGAGGCCGTCAGCGCCGGGCGCAAACATCAGGGGGCCGAGCATTGGCTGGGCCTGTTCCATGACCGGTTGGAAACCCTGTTCGATTACCTGCCCAAGGCGACGGTGAGCCTGGATGATCAATCAACCCCGGTGCGGCTCAGCCGATGGGAGATGATCGAAGATCAATATGAAACCCGCCGTCTGGCCATGGCAAATAAATCGCGCATGGACAGCGTTTACAAACCTGCGCCGCCGGACACGCTGTATCTGGATGATGCGGCCTGGCAGGCGGCTTTGGGGGCGCGACGGATCTTGCAGCTGCATCCGTTGGCCCAGGCCTCTGGTCCGGGCGTGCGCGACGCGGGCGGGCGGATTGGACGCAATTTCGCCCCCGAGCGACAGCAGGAAAATATAAGCCTTTTCGGGGCTTTGGCGGATCACGTTAAAGCAAAGATGCAGGCCGGCCCGGTGGTGATCGCCTCTTATTCCGAAGGTGCGCGCGAGCGGCTCTCGGGCTTGATCGAGGACGAGGGGCTTGCCGAAACCGTCCATATCCGCGACGCGCGGGGCATTGGCAAACGCGGGCTGCATCTGGCGGTCTGGGCCTTGGAGCACGGGTTCGAGGGGCCGCTGACCGCAGGCGGCGACGCGGGCGGCCCACAGTGCAGCATCACGGTGATTTCCGAACAGGATGTCCTGGGCGATCGGTTGATCCGCTCGGCCAAGAAAAAGCGCCGGGCCGAAAATTTCCTGACCGAGACCCAATCGCTCAGCCCCGGTGACATGGTGGTGCATGTCGATCACGGCATTGGCCGCTATCACGGGCTGGAGGTGATCACCGCCGCCGGGGCCGCGCATGAATGTCTGGCGCTGGAATATGCCGAGAATTCCAAGCTTTATCTGCCGGTCGAAAATATCGAGCTGCTGTCGAAATACGGCCACGAGGCGGGGTTGCTGGACAAGCTGGGCGGCGGTGCCTGGCAGGCCAAGAAAGCCAAACTGAAAGAACGCATTCGCGAGATGGCGGAGCGGTTGATCCGCGTGGCTGCCGAACGCGCGCTGCGCAAGGCCCCGGTGATGGATCCGCCGCATGGCTCCTATGAGGATTTCAGCGCCCGGTTCCCATATGAAGAAACCGACGATCAGCTGCGCGCCATTGGCGATGTGATGGACGACATGCATTCCGGCCAGCCGATGGATCGGTTGATCTGCGGTGACGTTGGGTTTGGCAAGACCGAGGTCGCAATGCGCGCGGCCTTTGTCGCGGCGATGTCGGGCATGCAGGTGGCGGTGATTGCCCCGACCACGCTGCTGGCGCGGCAACATTATCAAAGCTTTGCCGAGCGGTTTCGCGGCTTTCCGGTCAATGTGCGCCCCCTGTCGCGCTTTGTGTCGAGCCGCGATGCCGCGCTGACCCGCGAGGGGATTTCCAAAGGCACAGCCGATATCGTGATTGGCACCCATGCCTTGCTTGCCAAATCCATACGTTTTCAAAACCTTGGCCTGCTGATCATCGACGAGGAACAGCATTTCGGCGTGAGCCACAAGGAACGGCTGAAACAGCTGCGCACCGACATTCATGTGCTGACGCTGACCGCGACACCGATTCCGCGTACCCTGCAATTGTCGCTGTCGGGGGTGCGGGATCTGTCGATCATTGGAACGCCGCCGGTCGATCGGCTGGCGATCCGCACCTATGTCAGCGAATTTGATGCGGTCACGATCCGCGAGGCGCTGTTGCGCGAACATTATCGCGGCGGGCAAAGTTTCTATGTCGTGCCGCGCTTGAAGGACCTGCCGGAAATCGAGGATTTCCTGAAAAATCAGGTGCCAGAGGTGTCTTATGTCGTCGGCCATGGCCAGATGGCCGCGGGCGAGCTTGATGACAAGATGAACGCGTTTTACGACGGCAAATATGACGTGTTGTTGGCAACCACCATTGTGGAATCCGGTCTGGATATTCCGACCGCCAACACGATGATTGTGCATCGGTCCGACATGTTTGGTCTGGCGCAGCTCTATCAAATTCGTGGCCGGGTGGGGCGGTCGAAAACCCGCGCCTATGCCTATCTGACCACCAAACCGCGCGCCAAATTGACCGATACCGCCGAAAAACGTCTGCGGGTGCTGGGCTCGCTCGATACACTCGGCGCGGGATTTACGCTGGCCTCGCAGGATCTGGATATTCGCGGTGCCGGCAATCTTCTGGGCGAGGAACAATCGGGCCAAATGCGCGATGTCGGATATGAGCTGTATCAATCCATGCTGGAAGAGGCGATTGCCAAGATTCGTTCCGGCGAGATGGAGGGGCTGAACGACAGCGACGATCAATGGGCGCCACAGATCAATCTGGGCGTGCCGGTGTTGATCCCCAATGACTATGTCCCGGATCTGGATGTGCGGTTGGGGCTTTATCGGCGCCTGTCGTCGCTGACAACCAAGGTCGAGCTGGAAGGTTTCGCCGCCGAGCTGATCGACCGGTTCGGGAAATTGCCGAAAGAGGTCAATACCTTGCTTTTGGTTGTGCGGATCAAGGCGATGTGCAAACGGGCCGGGATTGCCAAACTGGACGCAGGCCCCAAGGGCGCGACGCTACAGTTCCACAATGACAAATATGGCTCGCCCCAGGGTTTGGTGGAATTCATCAAGGACCAGCGCGGGTTGGCCAAGGTCAAAGACAACAAGATCGTGGTGCGCCGCGATTGGAACAGCGATACGGACAAGATCAAAGGTGCCTTTGCCATTGCCCGCGATCTGGCAGAAAAGCTGGTGGCGGAAAAGAAACGCGCCAAAGCCCGGGCAAACAAATAGGCCGTTTGGCCGCCGTGCACCGGTTTGCCTGATGCGCATTGAACACAGATCCGGGGATTTGCGGCAAATTTGACGTGAATTGCCGCTATTGGCCATGTGATGACATATTTGCGCCGGCTGCATTGGCTAGCAGAAGGATAAATAAGTGCAATAGCGACAAGAGGGTGTTCAGGTGGCAAGTCTCAACCGGGTGTTCATGCAGAAAAAAAGCCGGATGCTTATTCGGACGTTGGAGCCGGAGAAACTTGAAGCCGTAGAAATTTCCGGTGTCTGGGGCAAGAATTTCGGCTTTCGGAAATACCAATCGCTATACTATCCCACTCATGACATCTGTGCGGGCCCGCTGAGTGACGATGCGGGGGTCATCTCTTGTGATATTGTGCTGGCCAATCAGGTCTGGGAACATCTGGACCGGCCTTATGGCGCGATTGGCCATGTGCGCGAGATGCTGCGCCCCGGCGGATATTTCTGGGTCGCGGTGCCGTTTTTCGTGCCCTACCACGGCGCGCCGGTGGATTGTTCCCGCTGGTCGGCGCGGGGGTTGAAAAACCTGTTGATCGAAGCCGGTTTTCCCGAAGAAAACGTTGTGTCCGATCAATGGGGCAATCGGGCCGCCGGAATGCGCAATCTGGTTGGAAAATGGCCGCCGGTTTACGAAAAAGACCATGACGACCTGGAAAATGACGATCTGTTTCCGGTCTGTGCCTGGGCCCTGGCGCAAAAAGAAACCGACTGATCCGTTTCGTCGGTTTCCTGGACCTATAGCGCCGTCACCGCCGCAGGCGTCGCAGCCGTTTCAGGCCGCGTCAGCCTTGCGGTAATAGCGCAGAACATAAAGCCGGATCGCCGAAGCAAGACCACAGTCTGTGCCGCGTTCCTCGTCAATGTCAGCCGCCAAAGCGTTGATTGGCCGCCCTTTTTCCAGCGCGATCTCGCGCAATGCGTGCCAGAAGTCATCCTCAAGCGACACCGACGTGCGATGCCCCCGCAGGGTCAGAGAGCGTTTCTTGGGTCTTCCGTTCATGCCGGGCGTATTCCCCATCAAAGTGGTTTGGCGTTCAGTCTGCACCGTGTTGCACCGGTACAAGGACATCAAAAGCACGGCCAGGCGTTCCGAAATCCCCGTGGAGTCGCGCGGCTGGCCTGCGGTCTTTATCGTCCTTTGTGTCGGTATACACAGAACTCGTGAAAGACTTACAAAACCTTAAGGCGATTTGATGTCATCGTCATCACTTGATGGTGGCATCTCCCGCTTCGCGTGATCAAGGTGCTTTTCCTGAAGCCTGATTTGCAGATCATCGTGGTGTTTCTGCGCCTTGGACATGCCAAATTTAACTGCATTTTCAGAGGCTTGCGCCATGTCGTTGCTGCGGGATTTTTGTTTGCGGGCTTGCCGCAGATTGATGATTTTTGCCGCCATGGGGTCTCCTTTGGCAAAAATCCTAGCAATCGCGCCCGTGGCGTCAATTGTGTTGCTCGGCACAGGCGGACCCGTGCCGAGCGTGGCGATCAAAAGCGCTTATTTCGGGCCAACCATGTTTTCCGGGCGGACCACACGTTCGAAGGTTTCTTCGTCGACAAAACCAAGGGCAATTGCCTCTTCTTTCAGCGTGGTTTTGTTCTTGTGCGCGGTCTTGGCGACCTTGGTTGCGTTGTCATAGCCGATTTCCGGCGCCAGCGCGGTGACCAGCATCAGAGATTCCCGCATCAGCTTTTCAATCCGGTCTTTGTCGGCCTCAAGGCCAACCACCAGATTGTCGGTGAATGCGCTGGCCGCGTCGCCCAGAAGCTGCATGCTCTGCAACACGTTATAGGCCATCATGGGCTTGTAGACGTTCAGCTCGAAATGGCCTTGCGACCCGGCAAAGCCGACCGCCGCGTCATTGCCAAAGACATGGGCACAGACCTGTGTCAGTGCCTCGCATTGGGTCGGGTTGACCTTGCCCGGCATGATCGACGAGCCGGGTTCGTTTTCCGGCAGGATCAATTCGCCCAATCCGCAGCGGGGACCAGAGCCCAGCAGGCGGATGTCGTTGGCGATCTTGAACAAAGATGCCGCCACGGTTTTCAGCGCGCCGGACATTTCGACCATTGCGTCATGTGCGGCCAGCGCCTCGAACTTGTTCGGGGCGGTGACAAAGGGCAGGCCGGTGATTTCGGCCATATTGGCGGCGACGGTTTCGCCCCAGCCCACCGGCGTGTTCAACCCGGTGCCAACAGCGGTACCACCCTGTGCCAGCTCGTAGATCCGGCCAAGCGCGTCCTTGACCCGCTGGATGCCCATCGCGATCTGATGGGTATAGCCGCCAAATTCCTGGCTCAGCGTCAGCGGTGTCGCATCCTGGGTGTGGGTGCGGCCAATCTTGATGATGCCGTCGAATTCCTCGACCTTCTTCTGCATCGCGGCGTGCAGCTTTTCCAAACCGGGGATCAGCACATCATGAGCGGTCATCGCGGTGGCGATATGCATGGCGGTGGGGAAGGTGTCGTTCGACGATTGACCCATGTTGCAATGGTCGTTCGGGTGCACCGGATCCTTGGTGCCCATTTCGCCGCCGAGGATTTCAATCGCGCGGTTGCCGATCACCTCGTTGGAATTCATGTTCGACTGGGTGCCCGATCCGGTCTGCCAGACCACCAGCGGGAAATTGTCGTCGAACTTGCCGTCATAGACTTCGCCGGCCGCCTGAATGATGGCATCGGCCAGACGGGCGTCCAATGCGCCACGGTCCTTGTTGGCCATGGCGCAGGCTTTTTTGATACAGCCCAAGGCGCGTACAATCGCGATGGGCTGTTTTTCCCAACCGATGGGGAAGTTGATGATCGACCGCTGGGTTTGTGCGCCCCAGTATTTGTCTGCGGGGACGTCCAGCGGGCCGAAGCTGTCGGTTTCTGTGCGAGTTGCGGTCATTCGGGTCACTCCTTGGCGGTTTGCCCCTTCAATACCGCAACCGCCGACAAGATCAATGATGTATACGACGGAATACAAACACCCGCCCCGGCGGGAGATTGGCCCAAACCGTCGCGCGTTTTTCGGCGCTGAGCCCAAGTTCCATCAACATGTCCGGGGAAATCGGCGATTTCGGACTATAGGTCAGTTGGTTAAAGAAGCCATCGGGGCGCATGACACGAAAGGCACGACCGACAACTTCGCGCTGGATCGTGGGGCGTGCCAGCACAGGAACGCCGGAAATCACGGCGCCAATCCCGCTCAGTCCGATGTCTTCGATTTCCTGCGCGGTGCGGTTCAACACTGTCACGCCGGGAAACTTGGCCCGCAGGGTTTCGCAGAACCGCGGGTTCATCTCCAGAAGGGTCAGCCGATCCGGCGCGATTCCGCGGTCCAGGATCGCGCGGGTGAAACTGCCTGTGCCGGGGCCGATTTCGACGATCGGGCCTTTGGCCTCTTCGACGCCTTCGGTCATTTTACGGGCATATAGCGCAGACGACGGGGCAATCGCCACAACCTCTGCGGGACGCCGCAACATTTCACCAAGGAAAAGTCCGATGTCGCTGGTGTTTGAATTTCGGGTCATTCAGGTCTCTCCATACAACCTGAAGAACCGATACAACCTGCAGAGCACCAATCAACGACCAACAGGCCGATGTCACCAAAGCTTCACGGGATATGCGACTGGCCGTTACCTGGCCACGCGGGATCCATAGAAATACAGATCCCGGCCTGTTTTTCAGACTGTCTCTCAGCCCGTCTTCTGGCCCGAACTTTGGCCCAAATCTTTGCCCGAATTTTGGCCTGTCGTCGCCGGGGTCACGATTTGCGGAAACTGTCCAGGCTGACCACTTCGGCATCTTTTGCGGCCGCTGGGGTGTCGGCCTTGGGGTCGCTGTCGTCTTCTTCTTCCGGCAGGGCGGCCAATGGCGCGTCCTCATCATCCTGAGATTCGAAGCGCAGGCCAAATTCCACCGACGGATCGACAAAGGTCTTGATCGCGTCATAGGGGATGTACAGCGGTTCCGGCGCATCGCCGAAATTCAGGGTGATCGAAAACCCGTCTTCGCCAACGTCCAGATTTTCATACCAATGTTGCACCACCACGGTCATATCAGCCGGATAGCGTTCCGACAGCCAGGCCGCCATTTCAACATTGGGCTGGGTGGTGTCAAAAGTTATGAAAAAATGATGCTCACCGGGAAGTCCGTTTTTAGAAACGTCTTCCAGCACCCGGCGGATTAATCCGCGCATGGCATGATGCATAAGATTGCCGTAGTCGATACTGCGAGACATGAATTTTCCCCGTCACATTGCACCCAATCATAGAAGATTCGGGTCGAAACAAAAGAGGGTGACGCGCAAGGATTTCACATTCCGGTAACCAAAGTCAGCCCCCAGGCCGCAAAAGCGCATATCAATAACGTTAGCGGTACCGCAAGCCGCCCCCAAAAGATGCAAATCGCGGCCAGACCGGTCAGGATAACGGCGGCGGGGGACAGGCTGTGCCAGTCCGGCACCAACAGATGGACCGGGCCGATGTCCCATGTGGTCGCTTGCGCGAACCAGACGTTCAGGGCAAACCAGATCGACAGGTTGGCGATCACCCCGACAACGGCCGCCGTCACCGCCGTCAGGGCGGCGCCGATACGCGGGCGGGTGGTGATCTGTTCCAGATAGGGGGCCCCGGCAAAGATCCACAGAAAGCACGGGGTAAAGGTCATCCAGAGCGCCAGAAACCCGGCCAGGATCATTCCTCCCCAGCCGGATTCGTGAAAACCTGCCAGATGGCCGACAAATTGCGTCACCAGAATCAGCGGCCCCGGCGTGGTTTCCGCCAGCCCCAGCGCGTCGATCATTTCCGGTGTGGTGATCCAGCCCTGGGCCTGAACCACCTCTTGCGTCATATAGGCCAGCACGGCGTAAGCACCGCCAAAGGTGACGAGCGCCAGTTTGCCAAAGAACAGCGACAGGTTCAGCAGAAAGTCCTGGTTCAGCGCCCAAAGGACAATCAGCGGTATCAGCCAAAGCGCCCCCCAAATCGGCACAGCCAACAGCGGCGCGCGCCCGGCACGGGCCGGAATTTCCGGGGTCGGCGCGGAATTGGCGCGCGTGGCCCCGAACAGCGCGGCAAGACCGACGATCAGCGGGAAAGGCAGCTGAAACAGGAACAACCCGACAAAAGCGGCCCCCGCCAGCAGGATCGCAACCCCGTCCTTCAGCGCCTTTTTCGACAAACGCCACAGGGCCTGCGCGACGATCACGATCACCGCCGCCTTGATCCCGACAAACAGGGTCTGCACCAGCCCGACATCGCCAAAACGGATATAGATCGCCGCCAGTGCCGCAATCACAAAGGCCCCCGGCAGCACAAACAACAGCCCCGCCAGAACCCCGCCAAAGGTGCCGCGCAACCGCCACCCGGCATAGGTCGCCAATTGCATGGCTTCGGGCCCCGGCAACATCATGCAAAAGCTGAGCGCACGCAGGAATTGCTCTTCGGTCAGCCACTTGCGGTCGTCGACCAATTCGCGGTGCATGACGGCAATCTGTGCCGCCGGCCCGCCAAAGGACAGCAGGCCAATCCGGCCAAAGGCATGCAACAATGCAGAATTCGAAATGCTCATGTCTTGTTCGCTCCGCCTGCGCTGGGGTCCGGCCAGTCGTGGGTTTCGCCAAAGCCGTCCCGCGCCCAGCGGTACAAGGCATCATAAAGCACCAAGCCGGCATTCAGCTGCGCCTGATCATCGCGGTATTGGCGGGACAGGCCCACCGACATGGCCAAAAGGCCCGCAGCAACCGGATCGAGGTCATGGCGATCGGTATCTGCGGCACGGATCACGCGGGCCATACGCATCAGCGGCTGGGATTTCAGCTGAAACTCCTCCAGCATGGTGTCAAAGGTGCATTGCGCGTCGCGATGCGACCAGAACACATCCGTGACATCAAATGGCGTGGCTCCAAATCGTTCGGCAACGCCCATGACCTCTGCCGGAGAGACAAACAGGAACCGCGCATTGCGATCCACAAACCGGCGGATCAACCAGGGACAGGCGATGCGGTCGATCTTGGGCCGGTGGCGCGTGACCCAGAGGCTTGCGCCATCGACGGGCGGTGGCATCACGGCGGCGGGAATGCGCAGGGTGTCCGCCGCATCGCGCCAGCCATACATGCCACCGGACAGGTATTCGGCGCTGATCCCTTCGGCGCGCAACCATGCGGTCATGCCCTGGCTAAGCTTGATCCCCCGCTGGCAGATGATGACCGCGCGTTTGCCACGCAGCCGCGCCACCAGACCGGCCGCGTCGGTATGCGAAAAGCGATACGAGCCGGGGATCATGTAAGGATCGGCAGCAAAGTCCGGGTCAATCGAGATATCCACAATATCCGGGCAATCGGGGGTTCCGATCAGTCGGTTCAACTGTGGTACGGTAATTTCATTGGGCGCAGGCATGGCACATCCCTTCCGCGTGGCGCTGAATTACGGGTCACTTGGCGTTGGATGCGACTTTGGGCCGAAGCCTCACGGGGCAGTCGCGATTCGCCCCATGCCGCCAAACTTCCCCATGGCGCAGCGGTTGTCAAACCAGTGGCGCCGGTCGCGAAGATTCAATATCGCGCCGTCCGCAGTCGCAGTGATGTCCGCGCTGGTTGTGTATCGGGGGTATCGGACGGGGGGGGAGGTAGTGCAGGTTTCTGTTGCCAGGTACCTGCGAACCCCGCCAAAGGCTGCAAAGCCAGAGGACTTAGATTTCGATAGTTAGGACCGCTTACGCAGCCATCGCCATCGGAGCTTTGTTGTCATTTGCAACTAGCTTAAGTGTACCGATAACGGTGGTAACTCACCGAAACAAAGCTAACTCCTTTAGACGTTCGTCGATCCTGTTTCGTCCCCATGGTCCCCAAATGAGGGATGTTTGGTGGAGACGCCGGGTACCGCCCCCGGGTCCGAACCGCTTATTACGAGCGCGTTTATGTTCATAGTCCCGAAGGACAAAGAGCAATATAGGGCCAATCGGCGGGGATGTTAAGGGGCGATGTTGTGAAAAGACGGCCTAGGCGGCGGCCTTTTCGCTGCGGAACAGGGTGTAAAGCCCGCTGAGGACAATCACCGCAGCGCCGCACCATGTCATCAGATCGGGCCGCTCGCCAAACACCGTTATGCCCAGGATCATGGCAAAAATCAGCCGGGTGTAGCGAAACGGAACGGTGATCGACACGGTGCCGATCCGCATCGACCCCGTCAGACAGGTATAGGCGAGAACCCCGATCAAAATCGCGGCCAGCAAGGCGGCTGTGCCGTGCAGGTCGGGCAGGGGCCCGACACCCTGAAACGCGGTCAAAAGCCCGCCTGCAATCACCAGCATCAAAAAGCCGTAGACCCCGATCTGGACGTTGGACATCGAGGGCGGGCTGGCGCGGGTTGCCAGATCGCGCCCGGCAAATCCCAACATGCCAAGCACGGCAAGGACCGATGTGACCTCGAACGCGTCGGTGCCGGGGCGCAGGATCATCAACACGCCAACAAAGCCGATGCAGATCGCCAGCCATCGCCGCCAGCCCACGGTTTCGCCAAAAAACACCACCGCCCCGATGGCAACCACCAACGGCGTCGCCTGCAGGATCGCCGACACCAGCGACAGCGGGGCGAATGCGATGGCCACCGTGTAAAACACCCGTCCCGCAACCTCGGACACGGATCGCAACATCAGCGGCGGCGTAAAGATCGCAGGATGCCAGAGCCGCTCGCCCCGCAGCGCCGCCCAGACCAGAAACACGACCATGCCGCCGGCGCCAAACACCATCAGGGCGAATCCGACCGAGACCTGCACCATGGCGGCCTTCAGGAACATGTCCTCCAGCGCAAACAGCGCCATCGCGGCAATCATCAACAGGGGACCACGGTGTTGGGACATCTGAACCTTTGGCGGATTTTCGGGGGGATATCTGGGTTTCAACCCTAGGGTGTCAGCGACCAGAGGTCAATCGCGTTCGGCTGATCCAAGCCGGTCGCAGGCGTGCGCGTTCTGGTTGTCTCGACACTTGTCAGGTGTCGCCATAGGGTGGCCCCAGACCGAAACTTACAGGGGCGAGGACCGCTGATGTCGATCGAAATACGCACCGCTACAGTTGAAGATCTGGACCAGATTGTGGGCCTGATGATGCTGGACGCCGCAGCGCGCAGCGCGCAAAACCCGGAGTTCTGGGTTGTGGACGCAGAGGCCGAAACCAAAATCCGCAGCACATTGCAGGCGGCGATGGATAACACCAATCCGCCATTTCGCCAGCAGTGGCTGTTGGCGGTTGATGGCCGGGATGTGGTGGGCGTGGCACATTCGATCCTGTTGCCGGTGCCGCCGATCTATGCCGGGGAACACGGCGCGCCGGGATTGATCATGGAAGACAGCTGTGTCGCGGCAAATGCGCCCGCGGGCACTGATCAGGCCTTGCTAGCGGCCGCAGAGGTTGATCTGAGGGCCGCCGGCGCCAAGATCCTGTTGACGACATCCGTTGTTGGCGGCGCTTGGGAGGCCGTGATTGCCGCCAGTGACTATCAGCCGGTGACAAACTACTTTTCCAAAACGGATCTGGTGTCCGCCGACAGCGATGCGGAGATTCGCAAGGCGGGCGAGGCGGATCTGGCCGCGATTGTTGCGTCCAGCGCCGAACACCGACTGATCCTTGAGGCGCTGAACCCGCTTTTCTGGAAACCACATCCAGAGGCAGATGCGCGGTTCGGGTCCTGGATGGCGCGCAGCATGACCTTGCCCGACCGGGATATGTTTGTCGCCGAAGCAGAAGGCATTTTCGAAGGCTACGCCATATCGCAACCCGCCACGCCGCTGCATCTGCCACCGGCCCATGACGCCGGGCGCATCGGGATCATCGACGATTTCCACCACATTGATCTGGATGACCCTGCGACCCTTGTCGACGACGGCCATTCTGCCGCGGCGCTTCTGGCAAGGG
Organism: Marinovum sp. 2_MG-2023; assembly: GCF_030548265.1. Taxonomy (NCBI): domain Bacteria; kingdom Pseudomonadati; phylum Pseudomonadota; class Alphaproteobacteria; order Rhodobacterales; family Roseobacteraceae; genus Marinovum; species Marinovum sp. 2_MG-2023. The sequence continues at coordinate 193,570 of NZ_JAUOSD010000003.1, forward strand.
CCGAGGCTGCGCGAAAGGACCGCGGCAATGCAGCGATTCTCGTGGTCTGTCCCGCCGCCTGGGATTCCAAGATCGCGCTGTTGCAAGCCGCAGGATACAGCAACGCAATCACTTGGTTCCTCAAGTCATAATCGCCAAAAAACACGCGTTTTGGCGTGAAACGGCGCGGGTTTGTTACGGAACATGCAATAGACACAGAAGTTGGATTTGCACGCGCGCACTTATCGTCTATGAAGTCGGCCAACAATGAAAACAGGCATATGTTTGAAAAATCCGTAACACACCCGCAAGATCCAGTGGACCGCGCCGCGCGTGACTGGATCAAAATCCTTTCGGACTATCGTGAACCCAGCGCCGCGCGCAGTTGGTTCGAACTGGGGGTGACCGTCGGACCCTTTGTTGTCTTGTGGACCTTGGCCTGGTGGTCGCTGGGGGTCAGCTATTGGCTGACCTTGGCGATTTCGGTGGTGAATGCCGCGTTTTTGCTGCGGTTGTTTGCGATCCAACATGATTGCGGCCATGGCGCGTTTTTCAAGAACCGCTCGCTCAGCGATTGGCTGGGGCGGGTGATTGGTGTGCTGACCTTGACGCCTTATGATGTCTGGCGGCGTTCGCATTCCATGCATCACAGCTCGTCCGGCAACCTTGGGCGTCGCGGCATGGGCGATGTGCATACGCTGACAGTGGCGGAATATCGCGCCCTGTCGCCGATGAATCGCCTGTTGTACCGGCTTTACCGGCATCCTGTGGTGCTGTTTGGTCTTGGGCCGGGCTATCTGTTTTTCCTGCAAAACCGTCTGCCGCTGGGGCTGACCGGGCATCTGCAATATTGGGTGTCGGCGATGTGCACCAATGCGGCGATCCTTGGCGCTTTGGGGGTGATTTGGTATTTCGGCGGGCTGATGGCGATCCTGTTGATCTTCCTGCCCTCGACACTTTTGGCGGCAACCGCCGGTGTTTGGTTGTTTTACGTGCAGCATCAATTCGAAACCACCCATTGGGAGGCCGAGGAAGACTGGCAATTGCACGAGGCCGCCCTGCACGGCAGTTCGCATTACGTGATGCCGCCGGTGCTGCAATGGCTGACCGCCAATATCGGCATCCACCACGTGCATCACCTGTATTCCCGAATTCCGTTCTATCGCCTGCCAGCGGTGCTGCGCGATCACATCGAATTGGCGACCGGCAACCGCATGACGATCCGCGAAAGCCTGGCCAATGCGCGGCTGCATCTGTGGGACGAAGACAGCAAACGCCTGCTGTCCTTTGCCCAGGCCAGACCGCTGGTCAAGAACGCAGCCTGATCCATCACGGCAAGTCCTGCTGCGCTGCCTGACCTGTTGGCAGCGTCGCAGGTGGCAGGCCCTGTTTTTCCAGATAGATTCCCTCAGCCAAAACAAAATCGGCGAGCCGCCCAGGCATCGCCGATTTTTTGTTTTTTTCCCTGTCGCATGTGGGTCATCGGGCGAGTCCCCGAAATCATCCGTGAGAAATCATCCGTGATCTGCGACAGGGAAATGGCATGGGGTTCGTCAACAGCGGAGGAAAAACGCGACTTGGCATTGATAGAATAGGTGCCCGCAGTTTGGACATTCAGGACGGCGCGGCAGTTCCAGCCCTGGCGGCTGTCGTCGTCAAATCCCTGGCGCAACGGGTTCCCGGAAGCACCCAAAAGCCCTTGGCGTTTGGGATCAACGATTGTCCCTTTTTCCGTCTAGGCACCTTCGAGATCGACAAAATATCTGCCATTCGCGTCCAGTTCGATCTTGAACCAGTCTTGGTCGTTATGACGCTCGAATACACCTGTGGCTGTGATGGCGTTTGAATATTGATCGGGTATCGGAAACCTTTCTGCCGGAAATGGTATGAAACTGTTGATCGGTTTGAAATTGATCAACCAGCACAGGGGGCAACGTCGTGGAGTCTGGCCGGACCATGGGCCGCAGGGCGCATTGTCGCAAACCGCCGCCATATCCTGTCAGTTTCAGGTCACGACCAGCGCAATGTCGGATCAGATCACGCTCACGACAGGGGGCGAATTTTCAACCGGGTGATGCGGTTGTCCTTGCGTTCTGTGACCTCGAACCGGAACCCGTGGAAGGAAAACACCTGGCCGACGGCGGGAATGATCTGGGCCTCATGGATCACCAGACCGGCCACGGTGTTGGCGGTGTCGTCCGGCAGGTTCCAATCGGTGGCGCGGTTCAGATCCCGGATGGTCATCGCGCCATCGACATGAAAATGGCCGTCATCGCCGCCCAGCACCGAATGTTCGGCGTCGGGGTCGAATTCATCGGTGATTTCACCAACGATCTCTTCCAGAATGTCCTCAAGCGTGATCAGACCTTCGAGCGAGCCGTATTCATCCACCACCAACGCGAAATGGGTGCGCCGCCGCAGGAACTGACGCATTTGGTCATCCAGTGACGTGGTGTCCGGCACGAAATAGGGTTTCATGGCGATCGACGTGATGTCAAAGCCGTTGATCACATCCGCCGGTGCGCCGGTGTTGTCGACCAATTTGTACATCGCGCGCAACAGATCCTTGGCATGGATCACGCCGATGATGTTTTCGGGGTCGTCCTTGTAGATCGGCAACCGCGTGTGACGGCTCTGAAGACATTGGGTCAGGATGTCGCGCGGCGGGGTATCGGCGTCGATCATCTCGATGCCGGAGCGGTGCAACATGATTTCCTCGACCGTGCGCTCCGCCAGATCCAGCGCGCCCAGAATACGGTCGCGGTCTTCCTTTTCCACCACGCCTTCGGAATGGCCAAGGTTCAGCGCCCCGGCGATTTCTTCGCGCACCGCAAGGATATGACTGTCGGGATCGGTCTGAACGCCAAACAGGCTGAGCAGGGCGCGCACCAGCACCCGCACCGCGCTGACCATCGGCGAAAACACCTTTACCACGATCTGAATGGGCCGTGACACCGCGCCAGCGGCGCTTTCGGCGTTGGTGATGGCATAGGTCTTGGGCAGCACCTCGGCGAAAATCAACACCAGCAAGGTCATGATCAGCGTCGCAAGCGCCACGCCACTTTCGCCAAACAACCGGGTGAACAACGCCGTCGCAAGCGAGGTGGCCAGAATATTGACCAGGTTGTTGCCCAACAGGACCGACCCGATCAGCCGTTCGTTGTCTTCGGTGATTTCCAGCGCACGTGTCGCCCCAAGATTGCCCTTGTCCGCCTGGGCGCGCAATTTCCCGCGTGAGGCGGCGGTCAGCGCTGTTTCCGATCCGGAAAAGAAGCCGGATAACACCAGAAGCAAAAGGATAGCGGCGGCGGTGATCCAAAGGGCGGCGTCCATCGACGCGGTTGTGGGTTCCATGGTCCTGTCTTTCAGTTGATCTGGTCAGGTTATGGGGGTGGAACCGCCAGTGATCAAGGGAAGGCAGCGCAAAGCCTGCCGATCTGTTGGGGATTGTTGTGGCCAGTGATTTGAACGGTGGTTTGAACGGTGATTTTAACAGTGATTTGAACGGTGCTGGTGGCGGCCGATCTGTCGTCAAGCAAGGGGGGCATGTGCAGCGGCTGTCAGTCTTTTGCCAGCGGGTGATGTTCCAGCACCAATTCCCGCAACCGTTCTTCCAGCACATGGGTATAGATTTCGGTTGTGGCGACATCGGCATGGCCCAGAAGCGTCTGGATCGCACGCAGATCGGCGCCGTTTTGCAACAGATGCGTGGCAAAGGCATGGCGCAGGGTGTGTGGCGTGACATCAGCGGGATCGAGTTTCGCTGCGACCGCCAAGGTCTTGATCAGATTGAAAAACCAATGTCGGGTCAGATGCCCGGCCTTGCCGCGCGACGGAAACAGAAACGGCGATGCGGGCTTGCCCTTTTGGCGTGCGGCATCTTCGTCGGCGTCGCGGATCGCCAGCCAGGTCACCAGGGTATCACGCGCAGGCGGGGACAGCGGCACCATGCGTTCCTTGCCGCCCTTGCCGCGGACCAGAATCAACCGCGGATCACCGCGCACCGCGGCCACCGGCAGCGACACCAGCTCTGTCACCCGCAATCCGGTCGCGTAAAGCACCTGCATCAAACAGGCGTGCCGCGCGCGGTCCGCTTCGGTCCGGCCATGGGCGGCCGCCGCTTGCAGCAGCGCCTCGACATCGTCAATGCTCAGGGTCTTGGGCAGGCGCTTTTCCTTGCCGGGACCGGCGATCTGGATCGCTGGATTGTCCATGCGCCAGCCTTCCTCAAAGGCAAAGCGATAGATCTGCTTGACCGCCGAGAGCCTGCGCGCCCGCGTCGACCGCGCCAGACCCTGGGCCTCGCAATGCACCAAATAGGCTTCGATATCGCCGCGTGATGCCGTCTCAAACGAAAGATCCCGCGCCGCCATCCAATCCGCCAGATCCCGCAAATCCCGGCCATAGGCCAGCAGCGTGTTGTTGGCCGCGCCCAATTCGGCGGCCTGAGCCTCAAGAAAGGCTGAAATATGTGCGTGATCCATGGATCAGCCCTCAGCCGACAGTAACAGCGCCTGCAATGCCATGCGCCGGGCGGTGTCTTGCAATCCGACATGCCGCAGGGTGGCCAGCGCTTCGGTCAACGAGGTCTCATCGCCAAGATAGCCCTGATAGGCCAAAGACATGGCGCGCAAAATGACTTCGCCCAGTTTGTCCTGGTCCAACAGCGCGACCAGCGAGGCCGGCGGCGGTGTGGTGAAACCATCGGCAATGGCACGGGCGCGCGATGTCGGGGCACTGGCCTCTTGCGGGCGGCCCTGGGCCAAGGCCACGGCAAATTTCTGGTGTAGCCCGAGCGGCGACATCAAGCGGGACAGCAATTCATAGTCCGGCGACAGCAAGGCGACCTGTTGATAGACCGCCATGGCACTGCCGGTGAGCGGCAGATCTGCCAATTGCCGGGCATATGTCTTGGCAAATGCGGTGGCCAGCCCGTTGTCCACCATCATTGGCCAGACCGCCAGAAGCGTCGTGGCCGTCGCCCGCACATCGCCGGCCTGTAGTGCGGTCTCAAAGCTCTGTACTGCCTGAACCCGGTCCCAAACCCCGCCAGAGGCCGAGGCCCGCCCAAGGGTATAAAATGCAAACAGCCGCTGTTCCGCCAGCGCCCCGGCGCGCACCAGACGTTCACCGGCCTCGATCTGGGCCTTCCAACCGCTGTCCCCGGTCAGATCATCCGTGGCAAAGGCGCGGGGAAGTCTTTGGGTTGGCACAGGCTCGCCAATTGCCTCATGCAGGCGGTATTCCAAGGGCGTCAGCCGCTGGGACGGGGGCAGGGCCGGCAGGCCAGAGGCCAGCTCCGGGTCGAGAAAAGCCAGCAAAAGGGAATACCGCGCCGCCGTGATGTCGCCCAGGGCGCGCCCGGTTTCCAATGTGGTCAAAGCCAGATCCCATTGCCCCCCCTGCGCAAGACAATAGACCCGCGTGTCCAGATCCGGCGCCATTCCGGGATCTTCAACCAGCTTTTCACAGGCCGAAACGCCGGGGCCGGACAGCAGCGCCAGATCCAGCACCCGGGCATATAGGTCGCGGTCTTCATCGGCATGGGCCTGCGACAACAGTTCCGCCGCCTGGGCCACGGCCCCCAGCGCGATCAACCGGTCGACCCGCGCCATCAGGAAACGGCCTTCGGATTGGGCGGGCGGCAGGGCCTCGGCCAACAAAAGTGCAAACAGCAGCGATTGCATGGCCGGCTGACCATCGACATTCTGCGCAATCATCAGATCCGACAAGCGGGCGGCATCGCTGCCCTGCCACAGGGATTGCGGAAATCCGGTCACATGGGATGGCAAAAGCCCGACAGCGTCGCTGGTCGCCTCATCCAGCGGCCTGACGGTGATCTCTGGTCGGCGGGCGTCTCTGGTCACCGGCGGCTCGGCGATGGCGGGTTTCGTCGACGGGCCAGCACCGGGGGGGCGCGCCGCATTTGACGGGCGCGCGGCATTTGGCGCGAGCGCCAGATCATCGTCGGCAAGAGATTGCCGATCAAGCCAGTCAATTGCCGACAAAGGGTCCTGTGCGGCCGATGGCGTTGCGGCCATCGCCAGCATCATCGCCCCGCACCAGGCCTGTTTAACCCGCATCGAGTTCCACCGGCCTGCGAATCTCTTGTGCCGGGGGTGAAAAATCGGCCCCGAAAAACGGCCCGATATATGCATAGCCCACAAGGCCAATTCCGGCCAAAATTGCCAGATAAAAGAGATATTTGATCAATCGCCCCATCGCGTGACTGCCTCTGCCTTTGCCAATGTCTTTGCCCAACGCGGCACCGCGACGTCACCGCCCGGTCCGGTGGGTGTGAAGGAACCCGCTTTGCGGGGTGGTTTTTTGTTTCTTATATCTGGCCTTTTGCCCAAGTTCACGTCATTCACGTCCAGGAAACAACATTTTGAATAGGGTTGGCGTTTTTCAGCCCGAAAACGACGAGAATATGCGCTGGCAGGTGAATAAGACCATTGTGATGGTCGGAATGATGGGCGCCGGAAAGACGGCGGTGGGACGGGCGCTTGCGCATCGTCTGGGCGTGCCGTTTCTGGATTCGGACGCAGAGATTGTCGAAGCGGCAAATATGTCGATTGCCGAGATCTTCTCTCGCGATGGCGAGGCGTTTTTCCGCCAGAAGGAAACCCAGGTGATCGGCCGGCTTCTGGGCACGCAACGCTGTGTGCTGTCGACCGGCGGCGGGGCCTTTCTTTCGGGGACCAACCGGGACATGATTTCGGCCAAGGGCGTGGCCGTCTGGCTGGATGCCGATCTGGATGTTCTGTGGCATCGCGTCGGGCACAAAGACACCCGGCCACTGCTGCGCACCGCAGATCCCTATGCAACGCTGAAACATCTTTATGAGCTGCGGGTGCCGGAATACGCCAAGGCCGACATCAAGGTGAAGGCCGAGAAGACTTTTACAATCGATCAAACTGCGGCGCGGGTGCTGGACCAGCTGGAACTGCGCCCCGATGTGTTGGAGAGACAGGAATGACCCAGACTTTTGGTGAAACCGTGCACGTCCCGCTGGGCGATCGGGCTTATGACATTCGCATCGGGGGCGGTCTTTTGGCCCGCGCTGGTGCTGAAATTGCGCCGTTCCTGGCGCGGCCCCGTGTTGCGGTGATCACGGATGAAAACGTCGCGGCGGCGCATCTGGACGGCCTGCGGGCCGGATTGGCATCCGAAGGTATTGAGATGGTGGCCCTGGCCCTGCCTCCGGGCGAAGCGACAAAGGCCTGGCCCCAGTTTTCGCGCGCGGTCGAATGGCTGCTGGAGCAAAAGATCGAACGCCGTGACGTGGTCGTGGCGCTTGGCGGCGGGGTGATCGGCGATCTGGCGGGATTTGCAGCCTCGGTTCTGCGCCGCGGGGTGCGGTTCGTACAGATCCCGACCTCGCTTCTGGCCCAGGTCGACAGCTCGGTTGGCGGCAAAACCGGGATCAATGCCCCGCAGGGCAAGAACCTGATCGGTGCGTTTCATCAGCCGTCTCTGGTACTGGCGGATACCGATGTGCTGAACACGCTGACGCCGCGCGATTTCCTTGCCGGTTATGGCGAGGTGATCAAATACGGCATGCTGGGCGATCTGGCCTTCTTTGAATGGCTAGAGGTCAATGGCCCCAAGATGGCCGCAGGCGACGCCGCAGCCCGCATTCACGCGGTGCGCCGCTCCTGTGAGATGAAGGCCGAGATCGTGGTGCGCGACGAAACCGAACAGGGCGACCGCGCATTGCTGAACCTTGGGCATACCTTCTGTCATGCCTTGGAGGCCGCGACCGGTTATTCCGACCGGTTGCTGCATGGCGAAGGCGTGGCTGTGGGCTGCGCGCTGGCGTTTGAGCTGTCCGCACGGCTCGGCCTGTGCTCGCAAGAAGACCCCAGCCGTGTGCGCGCGCATTTGAAAACCATGGGCATGAAATGCGATCTGGCGGATATTTCCGGCGATCTGCCGGGGGCAGAGGCGCTCTTGGACCTGATGGGACAGGACAAGAAAGTCGTCGACGGCCAATTGCGCTTCATTCTGGCGCGCGGCATTGGCGCGGCATTTGTAACCGCAGAGGTGCCGAGCGCGGTGGTTCTTGACGTTCTTCGCGATGGCTTGGCACAATAACCATCGCAAATGCCTGTGCGTCGGGCAACGTGGGAGCAGGCGTATTTAAGAAGAGAAGAAGCCCGTGCAGGGCGCGATCCATCTGCTTTCTTCTCTTTTTAAAATACGCAAATCCGATAGTTACCACAGGCCGTGAACCTGGCGTTTCTTGCGGGGTTACTTGGCAAAGCGGTCGAGGATCGCGGTTAAATCGCCGTAGCCGGTAAAACGGCGCTCAAAAGCCAGACCCAGCCGATCAGCACAGGCTTGGGCTTTCTCCGTCAGAGCGGGATCATCGGTCTGTGCCTGATAGACCAGCTTTTCATAATTGCCAAAATACATCTCGCGCAGCTCGGGGTGACGATTCAGCCCGAGCGGTTGCCAGACAAAGGCATCAAACTGACGCACCAGAAAATCGGTCAGGTAGAAGGCCGTGAATTCCTCGCGGGCGGCAAACGTCTGATTGCCTTCGAAGAAACTATAGCAATGCGGGCCGGGCACCATTTCGACGCCCATGTCGTCACAGGCCGCGGCCAGCCGGCCACCGGTGCCGCAATCGGCATAGACCACAAACAGCCGGTCATAGGCGTCGCGGTGACGCGCCACCGCCGCCCGCACCGCATCCGTGATCTGATCCGGTGTGTTGTGCAATTTGGCGGGCAGACAGGTCAGGTCAAGGTGGTCCCAGCCGTTGGCGGACTTCAGCGCCAGAATTTCACGCGCCAAAGCCCCGCAGGCAATCAACAGGATGCGGCCCTTGCCCGCGGGGGCGAGGGCCGAATTTGTCAGCCCCGCATCCGTCAGGCCAGCATCCGTCAGCCCGGCATCCTTAGGGCCCACATCCGTCAGGCCCATATCCATCGGGGGCGAGGCCGTGGTCATGGCAGGATCTACCCCGCCAGTTGGTTGTGTTTGCGTGCCACAAAGGATTTGGCGGTTTCGACCGCCACCGCAGCGTCGCGGCAATAGGCATCCGCGCCGATGGCCCGCCCGAATTCTTCGTTCAGCGGGGCGCCACCGACCAGCACGATGTAATCATCGCGAATGCCGGTTTCGACCATCGTGTCGATCACAACCTTCATATAGGGCATCGTGGTGGTCAAAAGCGCCGACATGCCGACGATGTCTGCGCCCTCTGCCTTGGCGGTGTCCAGATAGTTTTCCACCGGGTTGTTGATGCCCAGATCGACCACTTCGAATCCGGCACCTTCCATCATCATGGAAACCAGGTTCTTGCCGATGTCGTGGATGTCGCCCTTGACCGTGCCGATCACCATCTTGCCCATGCGCGGCGCGCCGGTTTCCGCCAAAAGCGGTTTCAGGATCGCCATGCCGCCCTTCATCGCGTTGGCCGCCAGCAGCACCTCGGGAACAAACAGGATGCCGTCGCGGAAATCCTGGCCCACAATCGTCATCCCGCCAACCAGCGCGGTGGTCAACACGTCATAGGGTTGCCAGCCGCGCTCCAGCAGGATGTTGACAGATTCTTCGATTTCTTCACGCAGACCATCGTAGAGATCATCGTGCATCTGCTGCACAAGGTCGTCGTCGTTCAGTTCGGAAAGGATGATGTCGTCGTCTTCGTCAGACATAGCGAAGTTCCCTTTTTTGGGTCTGGCGACCCGGTTGTGACCAGCATTCGCCAAAATGCGCGGGCTTTGATTGCCGGATTGCGACATTGGCGCGAACGCAACCGACCTGTGCCGGTTGGATCTGCGAATCTGGATGGTCGGAATTGCAAATGTTCGTGTTCTGTTCTAGGATGTCGGCATGGATGAATTGCCGCCTGATATCACCTTGCGACAAAGGCCGGGACGGGGGGCGACCCGCAATGAAACCGGTCGATACGAGCGTCATGCCCGGGTTGCGGCGCATGATGGCTGGGAGATCGAGGAAGATCTGCCGTTGGTGCGCACCGAGGTCCGAGAGGAGGTTGCGCGCAGTCTGATCACCTATAACCGCTCGCCCGATTTGCCGTTTGATCGTTCGATCAATCCCTATCGCGGCTGCGAGCATGGCTGTATCTATTGTTTTGCCAGGCCCAGTCACGCCTACCTTGGGCTGTCGCCGGGTTTGGATTTCGAAACCCGATTGGTGGCCCGGCCCAATGCCCCCGAGGTTCTGGCGCGTGAGTTGCGGGCGCGCAAATACCGCGTCGCCCCGATTGCCATCGGCACCAATACCGATCCCTATCAACCGCTGGAGCGTGACCGTGGCATCATGCGCGCCTGTCTTGAGGTGCTTGCGGCGTTCCGTCATCCGGTGGCGATTGTCACCAAGGGCACGTTGGTGGAACGTGACATTGATATTCTGGCGCCGATGGCGGCACAGGGATTGGCGCGGGTCGGGATTTCCGTGACCACGTTGGACCGGGATCTGGCCCGCAAGATGGAGCCGCGCGTGCCAGCCCCCAGCCGCCGGATGGCAACCATCCGTCGATTGACAGAGGCCGGAATTCCCGTGCGGTTGATGGTGTCGCCCGTGGTGCCGGCCTTGACCGACCCCGAGATGGAGAGGATTCTGGACGCAGGCGCGGCGGCGGGGGCCGATGCCGCAAGCTGGATCATGTTGCGCTTGCCGCAGGAGGTGTCGCCGTTGTGGCAGGCCTGGTTGGCCGAACATTACCCGGATCGCGCCGCGCGCGTCATGGCGCGGCTGCGGGAAATGCACGGCGGCAAGGATTATGACGCCCGATGGGGCCATCGGATGCGGGGCGAAGGGCATTATGCCGAAATCATCGCCGCGCGGTTCCGGCGCAAGGCGCGGGCGCTTGGGCTGGATCGCCGGGTGTCCGGGTTGCGATGTGATCTGTTCAAGGTGCCCGCGCAACCGGGGGATCAATTGGACCTGTTCTGACGCGGCTTTGACGACGCAGCACGCCACCCTGCGCCGCCGCGCGAAAGGCAGCGCACAAGGCGGGCAAGGCGCAGAGCCAATCGTCGGGACGGATGTGATCAGGCACGGAAGACATGCCACGGGAATACCCCAATCTTGGTTAAGGAAGGCTTGCGCCTTGGGATCAGCCGCGACGGCGGCGTTTTCGGGCCGGGGCCTTGTCTTCGCCAGAGCCGTCACTGTCCGACGAAAACCCACCGGTTGCAGCGACGATTTGCTCTAGCGTTGGGCGTTTGTCGCCACGCGGGCGGGTTTCCAGCGCCTCGCGCATGGCGCGCAGGTGTTCGGGCAGGGTGCCACAACAGCCCCCAATGATCGTTGCACCGGCGTCACGCGCCATGATCGCATATTCTGCCATCAATTCCGGCGTGCCATCGTAATGGATGTGACCGTCGACATATTTCGGGATGCCGGCGTTGCCCTTGGCGATCACTGGGACTTCCGGGGCTTGGGCTGCAAAGCTGAGGGTTGTGCGCAGAAGATCCGAAGCGCCGGTGCCACAATTGGCGCCAAAGGCCAGCGGGCGATTGGGCAGGCTCTGTACCATTTGCACCATATCGGCGGCTGTCACACCCATCATGGTGCGGCCAGCGGTGTCGAAACTCATGGTGCCACACCATGGCATGTCCGCCAGGGCAAAGGCCTCGGCCGCGGCGCGGTATTCTTCGGGGGCGGAAATCGTCTCGACCCAGAGCACATCTGCGCCCCCGGCTTTCAGTCCCTCGGCCTGTTCGTGGAACATTTCCACCGCGTCCGCATGGGACAGGGTGCCGACAGGTTCCATGATGTCACCGGTCGGCCCAACCGACCCGGCCACCACAACCGGGCGTCCGGCGGCATCGGCCACTTCACGCCCCAGTTCGGCGGCGATGCGGTTCAGTTCAAGAACGCGGTCCTGAGCATTGTGCAGCTTCAACCGCGAAGCATTGCCGCCAAAGGAATTTGTCAGGAAAATATCCGAACCGGCCTCGACCGCACCGCGATAAAGCGCGCGAATCTTGTCGGGTTCGTCCACATTCCACAATTCGGGCGCGTCGCCCGCCGTCAGCCCCATGTTGAACAGGGTGGTGCCGGTGGCGCCATCGGTCAAAAGCCAGTCGCGGCTTTGCAAAAGGGTGCTTAGGGCATTGGTCATGGGGTGATCTTTCCTGTCAGGCATGATTGCGCGGATGCCACAGCGGCTCACATGACGCAAATACATAATTTTCAAGATGATTATGAGGATCGCAGCGGTCAAACAAAAAACGGCCCCTGGAATCCGGGGCCGTTGTAAAACCGATTTGCGGCGAAATCAGAGACCGCTGAGGATCTGGCCTTTGGCTTCGACCAGCATTTCCACCATTTTGGCGCGGATTTCGGCGTCGGTGGCTTTGTCGCCCAGATCTGCGGTCAACTTGCGCACCACATCTTCGATGCCGGCTTCTTCAAAATCCGATTTCACGACTTCCTTGGCATAGGCGTCGGCCTCATCGCCGGATTTGCCCAGAAGACCAGCGGCCCAAAGACCAACCAGCTTGTTGCGGCGCGCTTCGGCGCGGAAGTTCATTTCTTCGTCATGGGCGAATTTGTTTTCGAAAGCGCTTTCGCGATCGTCGAATGTGGTCATGGTCCGTCCTCTGGTGACAATAGGGTTGCCCAAGATATGCCGTTGCGCGCGTCACTTCGCAAGGGGAACGCGGCACCTGCGACAGAGTATACAGTTACATCGGTCTGCTCGCGCGGGCCTGGAACGGCCCCAGGTCACCGGGTTGCCTTGCGACAATCCAGAGCATGGCGTAAGAGAGCCCACGCGCGGCGGGACTCGGCCCAATCCGCGCATTGCAGGAGAGTTCGCGAAATGGCGCGTCGCAAGAAGATTTACGAAGGCAAGGCCAAGATCCTTTATGAAGGCCCGGAACCTGGCACCATCGTGCAGTATTTCAAAGATGACGCCACCGCTTTCAATGCGCAGAAAAAAGACGTGATTGACGGCAAGGGCGTGTTGAACAACCGCCTGAGCGAGTTTTTCATGACCGGCCTGAACGAGGTTGGCGTGCCGACGCATTTTCTCAAGCGTTTGAATATGCGGGAACAACTGGTGAAAGCCTGTGAAATTGTGCCGCTGGAAATCATCGTGCGCAATTATGCGGCTGGATCGTTGTCAAAACGGTTGGGCATCGAAGAAGGCACGCGCCTGCCGCGGCCGATCGTCGAATATTGCTACAAGGATGATGATCTGGGCGATCCGCTGGTCACCGAAGAACATATCGCCGCCTTTGGCTGGGCCAGCCCACAAGATATGGATGACATCCTCAGCCTTGCGTTGCGGGTGAACGATTACCTGTCGGGTTTGATGTATGGTGTCGGCATTCGTCTGGTGGATTTCAAGATCGAGATCGGCCGGATTTTTGACGGTGATTTCCAGCGTCTTATCGTCGCGGATGAAATCAGCCCCGACAGCTGTCGTTTGTGGGACATCGAATCCGGCAAGAAGCTAGACAAGGATGTGTTCCGTCAGGATCTGGGATCGTTGACCGATGCCTATACCGAGGTCGCAACACGTTTGGGCGTCATGCCCCGCAATGCGACGCCGATGGAAAAACCGAAACTTATCAACTGATTGCGCCCGTGTCTTCGGGTGGAATTGCGTATTTGACAAGAGAAGAAGCCCGCCAGCCTGGCTGCGGGATGTGACAGAGGAACGGTGCGGATGAAAGCGCGTGTGCATGTGATGCTGAAGAATGGTGTGCTGGACCCCCAGGGCGAAGCGGTGCGCCATGCGCTTGGGGCGCTTGGGTTTGATGGGGTGAATGGCGTGCGTCAGGGCAAGGTGATTGACCTTGATCTGGCCGACGGCACCACAGAAGCCCAGGTCGCCGAGATGTGTGAAAAACTTTTGGCGAATACCGTGATCGAAAGCTATCGGATCGAATTGGGCTAAGCCCACCCTGCGGGGTTTGCGGATAAGGAATGTCGTCATGAAAGCTGCCGTACTGGTCTTTCCGGGGTCGAATTGTGATCGCGACATGGCTGTCGGGTTCGAACGGGCCGGGTTCGATGTCTCGATGGTCTGGCACAAGGATCATAGCCTGCCGGAAGGTGTGGATATTGTCGGGGTGCCGGGCGGGTTTTCCTATGGCGATTATCTGCGCTGTGGGGCGATTGCCGCAAATTCGCCGATTTGCCGTGAGCTGAAGACCCATGCCGAGGCCGGTGGCTATGTCATCGGGGTATGCAACGGGTTTCAGGTTCTGACCGAAACCGGGTTGTTGCCGGGCGCCTTGCTGCGCAATGCCGGGTTGAAATACATCTGTCGCACTGTGCCGCTGGTGGTTGCGACCGAGGATAGCGTATTCACCCAAGGCTATGAAAAAGGTGCGGAAATTCAGATTCCCATCGCCCACCATGATGGCAATTATTATGCGGATGCGGCCACCCTGGATGCGCTTGAAGGCGACGATCGGGTTGCGTTTCGCTATGGCGACAATCCCAATGGCTCGGCACGTGATATCGCCGGTGTCCTGTCGGAAAACCGCCGGGTGCTGGGCATGATGCCCCATCCTGAGCGCGCCGCAGAACCGGCCCATGGCAATTCCGACGGCAAGGCGATGTTTGATGCGTTGACCGCCGCACTTGGGCAAGTAACCGCCTGAGATCACATCACTGCCGCTTGAGCGCGCCGCGTCTGCGGCGTAGACTCTGGCGCATGAAACGCAAATCACGCAAGTTGTTGGGCCCCCGCGAGGGGCTGTTACGCCGCAGCGGGCCGCTGTCGTGGCGGGTGCGGCTGGCGCTTGTGGTGTTGTTGTTGCTGGCGGTGACCACCGTCTGGTTCACCAATCGGCTGCTGACCGACCGTTTCACCGAAACCACCCGCAACCGGGCAGAGCTGCGCCTGGCGCTTTATTCCGGCAATGTGCTGTCCGAACTGCGGCGCAATTCGATTGTGCCCCAGCTTCTGGCGCGTGACCCGGCCCTGATCGGTGCGTTGAATTCGGCGGATTATTCCCAGTCTACCCAACGGCTTATTTCATTCGTGGATGAGATCGGCGCCGCGTCTCTGGTGCTTCTCGATGGGGATGGCCGCGCAGTGGCGGCCACCGACCGCAACATTCTGGGCTCGACCCACCGGCAAGAGGCCTATTTCGTCAGCGCGTTGCGATCCAATGCGACGGTGTTTTCCTCGATCCAGCGCGAGGCGGGGGGATTCAGGTTTGTGTATTCCCGCCGGATTGAAAGCAACGGCGGCCTGGTCGGGGTGATTGTTGTTGAGGTCGACTTGCAGAAATTCGAACGCGCCTGGGCAGGAATTTCCGATGCGATCCTGATTTCCGACAGCGAAGGCATCATTGTGCTGGCCACAGAGCCGCGCTGGCGTGGTCTGTCGGAACAGGTGGCGCTGCAACGTGAACCGGCGGACAGCGCCATTGAACGGGCGATCCGCGCGACATCGGATTGGACCGCGGTGCCGGCGGATGCCTATCTAAAGGGCGAGGCCGTATTGCGGATGGAGGGGCGGATACCGTTCCGTGGCTGGCGGATCGCGTCGTTCACGCCCTACACATCGGTGCGCGAAAAGGTGAACACCGTGCTGGCGATGGAAATCATGGGCTTTGCCATGTTGCTGGCGCTGACCTTCTATTTCCTCAGCCGGAAAACCGCGCTGCGTATGGCATTGTTTCAACGGGAATCGGTGGAGCTGCGCAAATTGAACCTGCGGCTTCAGCGTGAGATCGCCGAACGCGAACGGGTGCAGAAAACCCTGGCGGTGGCGGAACAGACCCTGGCGCAAAGTTCGAAACTGGCGGCGCTGGGGGAAATGTCCGCCGCTGTCAGCCATGAGCTGAACCAGCCGCTGGCGGCGATGAAAACCTATCTTGCCGGTGCGCGCCTGTTGATCAACCGCAATCGCCCGGACGAGGCGCTTTCGTCTTTTGCCCGCGTCGATGATCTTCTCGACCGGATGGGCGCGATCACCCGGCAATTGAAAAGCTATGCCCGCAAGGGCGGCGAGGTGCTCAGCCCGGTTGATATGGGCGACAGCCTTGCCTCGGCACTTGCGATGATGGAGCCGCAGTTGAAGCAGCGGCATGTGGATTTGACCCGTGTCCTGCCGCCACAGCCCGTGCGGGTGATGGCGGATCGGGTGCGGGTGGAACAGGTCATGGTGAACCTGTTGCGCAATGCGTTGGATGCCACCAAGGGCATGCGTGATCCACAGCTTGAGGTGATCCTTTCGGGGGGGGAAACCGCGACCCTGACCGTACGCGACAACGGCCACGGGATTGACGATCTCGATGCGCTGTTCGAACCGTTCTATACCACAAAACAACCGGGCGAGGGGGTGGGCCTTGGGCTTGCGATCTCTTCCGGGATTGTCAGTGACCTGGGTGGGCGGTTAACCGCCCGAAACGGCGAAGAAGTCGGCGCCGTATTTGAAATGCAGTTGCCGATCCTAAATGACACTGCAGACGCAGAAGCCGCAGAGTGAAATTTTTTGAAATTGTGAGGGCATCATGGCCAAGTTGATGAAAATCGCCATCGTCGATGACGAACAGGACATGCGCCAATCCATAGGTCAATGGTTGGCCCTGTCAGGGTATGACACAGAAACATTTGCCAGCGCCGAAGACGCGCTGAAATCACTGACGCCGGATTATCCCGGGATTGTGATCACCGATATTCGCATGCCCGGCATGGACGGGATGCAATTCCTGAAACGGCTGATGGGCACCGACAGCGCGTTGCCGGTCATCATGATCACCGGCCACGGGGATGTGCCCATGGCGGTCGAGGCCATGCGCCTGGGGGCGTTTGATTTTCTGGAAAAACCATTCAACCCGGACAAGATGAGCCAGCTGGCCAAAAAGGCGGTCAACATGCGCCGGCTGACGTTGGACAACCGGCTGTTGCGGCGTGAATTGTCGGACGGCGGCCAGCTGATGAAAAAGCTGATCGGTGCCAGCCCGGTGATGGAACGTCTGCGCGAGGATATTCTGGATCTGGGGCAGGCCGATGGGCATGTCCTGATCGACGGCGAAACCGGCACCGGCAAGACCCTGGTCGCACATGCCCTGCATGCGGTGGGCAGCCGTGCGGGCAAGAAATTCGTGCTGGTCAGCTGTGCCGCCCTCGAAGAAGAGGCGCTGGCGCGGCGGTTGTTCGGCCCGGTGCAACCGGACGAGGCCCGTCTTCCTGCCGTCGAAGAGGCGCGTGGCGGCACATTGGTGCTGGAGGATGTCGAGGCGCTGAGCGAGGCGAACCAAGCCAGATTGCTGAGCTTTATCAATGAACAGGGCACGCCGGCCGAAACCCGGTTTGTTGCTATTTCCAACATGCAGGAACAGGACAAGACCACCGAAGATGTGTTGAAGCCCAACCTGTTTTATCGTCTTGCTGCCCTGCGCATCACGGTGCCACCGCTGCGCCAGCGCGGCGAGGATATTCTGACGCTGTTCACCCGGCTGAGTGAACAATTTGCCGATGAATATGGCTGCGAAACGCCCGAAGTTTCGGCACAAGAGGCCGCGCAATTGCTACAGGCCCCCTGGCCGGGCAACGTGCGCCAGCTGATCAATGTGGCCGAACGGGCGGTGCTGCAATCGCGGCGCGGGTCGGGCACCATTGCCTCGCTCTTGATGAATGATCATGAGGAAATGCAACCGGTGATGACCACCGAGGGCAAGCCGTTGAAGGAATATGTCGAGGCGTTTGAACGCATGTTGATCGACAACACCATGCGCCGCCACAAAGGCTCTATCGCTTCGGTGATGGATGAACTCTGCCTGCCGCGCCGCACCTTGAACGAGAAAATGGCCAAATACGGGCTTTCGCGGTCGGATTACCTTGGCTGACAAAGCATCGCACCGGGGGTCATGACGGCTTGAGCCTCGGTGCGGTTTCTGCCAACAGCAAGCGCAATGCGCATTCGGTTTGATACTGGCCCCAAGCATGAGACGGCCAAAGGTTCGGTGGTGTTCGACCGGCCTTCAGAGGTGATTGTCGCGCATACGGCAAGTGACGTGCCGGCCGCATTGGCGGCCATGACGGCGGCACAGGCCGCCGGGCGCTGGCTGGCAGGATTTGCAAGTTACGAACTGGGCTATGCGCTAGAGCCCCGGTTGGCGGCGCTGATGCCGGAAAACCGCCGGATGCCGTTGCTGATGTTTGGCTGCTTTGACGGGCCAACGCCCGCGCCGGACCTGCACAGTGGCGGTGGCGCGGATCTGGGGGTGTTCCACCCGAACTGGGATCTGGCGCGCTATCGAACGGCCTTTGACCGGGTGCATGATTTTATCGCGGCTGGCGATATCTATCAGGCCAATCTGACGATGCCGATGCGGGCAAGGGTGACCGGCAGCGCCGGGGCGCTTTATGCCCTGTTGGCCCACCGCCAGCCCGTGTCTTACGGTGCGCTGCTTGAAATTGACGGTCTGCCCGCCGTCCTGTCGCGCTCGCCAGAATTGTTCTTTCGCTGTGATGCCTCGGGACGCATCGCCACCCGCCCGATGAAGGGCACCGCCCCACGCGGGCTTTGTGCCGAAACCGATGCCATCTATCGCGATGGGCTGGCGCGGGATGAAAAGAACCTGGCCGAAAATCTGATGATTGTCGATCTCTTGCGCAATGACCTGTCGCGGCTGGCGCGGCCCGGCACAGTCAAAGTGCCGGAATTGT
Source organism: Marinovum sp. 2_MG-2023 (assembly GCF_030548265.1). NCBI lineage: Bacteria > Pseudomonadati > Pseudomonadota > Alphaproteobacteria > Rhodobacterales > Roseobacteraceae > Marinovum > Marinovum sp. 2_MG-2023. The sequence goes on from NZ_JAUOSD010000003.1 coordinate 212,176, forward strand.
TCAAGATCGAAACCTACGCCACCCTCCATCAGATGGTCAGCCAGATCGAAGCGGAATTGCGTCCGGGCATCGGATTGCCAGAGATCCTGCGGGCCTTGTTTCCCTGTGGGTCGATCACCGGCGCGCCCAAGATCCGGGCGATGGAGATCATCCGAAGCCTCGAAGACACCCCACGCGAGGTCTATTGCGGCACCATCGGTTGGGCCGCGCCGGACGGGCGGGCGGAATTCAATGTGGCGATCCGCACGCTTCTGGTCGAACATGGCGAAGCGGTGCTGAACGTTGGCGGCGGCCTTGTCTGGGACAGCACCGCCGCATCGGAATATGAGGAGGCTCTGTGGAAAAGCCGTTTCGCGACATCCCTGACGGAACCCGCCTGATCGAAACCATGCTGTGGCGGCCCGGAACCGGCGTCGCCCTTGCACGGCGGCACCGCGACCGGCTCTGCCTGTCGACGCGGCGGTTGGGGTTTGGTTTTGATCCTGCCGGGTTTGATGCGACACTGGCCGGTGTGGTCGGGGACGCGCCGCAGCGCCTGCGGCTGACCTCCGACCGGGCAGGGCGGCTGGAGCTGACATCGCATCCCGTGCCTGCACCCGCAGACCGCTGGCGGGTGGCAATTGCCCCGGCGCGATTGAACAGCGACAATGCCTGGCTGCGGGTGAAATCCACACAACGCCAGCTTTATAACCAAACCCGCGCCGCATTGCCCAAAGGCATCGACGAGGCGGTTTTCCTGAACGACCGGGGATTTGCCTGCGAGGGGACGATCACCAATCTGATGATCGCCCGCGACGGTGGTTGGATCACCCCGCCGCTGTCCGATGGCGTTTTGCCCGGCGTGATGCGCGCCGAGCTTTTGGCACGTGGTGAAATGCGCGTTGCTGCCATCACCGAAGCGGATCTGCGGGCGGCCCCCCGTATCCGGCTCTGCAACGCGCTGCGCGGGGTGATCGAGGTCGCCGAACTGGCCCCCTGGACGGTCTGAACCTTCTTCTGTTCAAAAATATCCCGGGGGAGTCCGGCACAGCCGGGCGGGGGCAGCGCCCCCATCTGGCACCCCGTCCAAATCCCTAGGCCGACCGCATCAGCATCCCGAACAGATCGCGCGGATCGTCCGGATCGGCCAACAGATCGAGATCCATGTAGTAATCCGTGTCCCTGATCTGGTCGCGGATGAACCGCAGGGCGCTGAAATCCTCGATCGCGAAACCGACCGAATCAAACAGCGTGACCTGACGCGCGTCGCGGCGGCCCTGTGCCGTTCCGGTGATCACTTGCCACAATTCGGTAAAGGGGTGGTCGTCCGGCATCTGCTGCAACTCGCCCTCGATCCGGGTCTGGGGCGGATATTCCACGAACATATCGGCGCGGGCGACAATATCGCGGTGCAATTCCGTCTTGCCCGGGCAGTCACCGCCAATGGCGTTGATATGCACGCCGCTGCCGACCATGTTGTCAGTCAGGATGGTGGCGTTCTGTTTGTCGGCAGTACAGGTGGTCAGGATCTGCGCGCCTTCGATGGCCTCTTCCGCGCTGGCACAGGCCACGACGGTCAGACCAGAGGACGCCAGATTGCGCGCGACTTTCTCGGTTGCCTTGGAATCGATGTCGAACAGCCGCACGCTGTCGATGCCGACGATGGCCTTCATCGCCAGGGTCTGAAATTCCGCCTGCGCACCATTGCCGATCATCGCCATGGTTGTCGCGCCCTTCGGCGCGAGGTATTTCGCCGCCATCGCCGATGTCGCCGCCGTGCGCATCGCGGTCAGGATGGTCATCTCGGTCAGCAGCACCGGATAGCCGGTATAGACATCCGCCAGAAGCCCAAAGGCGGTCACGGTTTGCAGACCCTCCTTGGTATTCTTTGGGTGGCCATTGACGTATTTGAAGCCATAGGCCTCGCCATCCGAGGTCGGCATCAACTCGATCACCCCGACATCGGAATGCGACGCCACGCGCGGGGTCTTGTCAAAAAGCTCCCAGCGGCGGAAATCGTCTTCGACGTAGCCCGCCAGTGCCGTCAGCATCGGTTCCACCCCGATATGGTGGATCAGCCGCATCATGTTGTCGACCGAGACAAACGGCACGAGGGCCTTGCCCGAGGGCTGCAGCGCGTTGGATTTCATCATTTCACCACTCATCAATAGGCCCGCGTCGGGCGGTCAAAGACACGGCGGCCAAGGGCTGATGCCGCAAGATCGACCATCACCTGCGCAGTGCGGCCGCGTTCATCAAGAAAGGGGTTCAATTCGACCATATCCATCGAGGTCATGAGCCCACTGTCACAGATCAGCTCCATCACCAGATGCGCCTCGCGGATGGTGACGCCGCCGGGTACGGTGGTGCCCACCGCAGGGGCCACCGCCGGGTCGAGGAAGTCGACATCCAGCGAGACATGCAATGCGCCACCGGCGGCGGCCACCCGGTCGAGAAAGGCGGTCAGCGGCAGGCCAATGCCGTTTTCATCAATCGAGCGCATGTCGTGATAAAGCACGTCGCTGTCCTGCAACATCGCCCGTTCTGCCGGATCAACGGAACGCAGCCCGATGATACAGATGTTTTCTTCGGGCACCGGCGTTGTCACCTTCGGAAAACCGGCAAAGCCGGATCGACCGGTGGCATAGGCCAGCGACGTGCCGTGCAGATTGCCAGAGGTTGTGGTGTCGGCGGTGTGAAAATCGCTATGGGCATCCAGCCACAGAACAAACTGCGGGCGGCCCTTGGCGGCGGCATGGGCCGCAACGCCGGGCACCGTGCCCAGTGAAATCGCGTGATCGCCACCCAGAAATATCGGCAGCCCGCGCGTCATCGCCTGTTCCGCTTCGCGCATCAGCCGATAGGTCCAGGCAATGGTTTCCTGAGGTTTGTGCAGGCGGGTTTCGCCGGTGTCCTCGGGGTGGCTGGCCGGGCTGAGGTTGCCATCATCAATCACCTTCAGGCCCAGATCACGCAGCGCGCGTGCCAGCCCGGCGGTGCGAAAGGCATCCGGCCCCATCAGGCAACCATCACGTCGCGCGCCGCTGTCCATCGGCGCACCAATCAAAAGGCAGGTTTTGGGCTTCATCTTGCAATCCTTGTTACGGGGCCTTGTTCAAGGGCTGTGTCGCGGGTTGCCGACAGTATTGCGGAAAAAACGGTTGCATTGCAGCGGTCAAAGTGGCCGTATCGCGCAGTCATTTATCAAAACGAAAGCAGAAAGCTCCGAAATGGACGACACAGATCAAAAACTGATTGCCGCCTTGCGCCACAATGCGCGTGCCTCGCTGTCGGATCTGGCGGCGCAACTGGGGCTTTCGCGCACGACGGTGCGGTCGCGGATCGAACGTTTGCAAATCCGGGGGGATATCGTCGGCTTTACCGTAGTGCTGCGCGGCGATACCGCGCGCGATCCGGTGCGCGGTCTGATGATGATCGGGATCGAGGGGCGGGGCACCGACCGCATCACCCGCCAGCTACACGGCATGCCAGAGGTGCGCGCGCTGCATTCCACCAACGGACGTTGGGATATCATCGCCGAGATCGGTGCCGCCACGCTGGAAGAATTGGACAAGGTTCTGGCCCATATCCGGCGGTTGGATGGTGTCGCGAATTCTGAAACCAGTCTGTTGCTGGCCACTCGAAAATCCGGCTAGGGCAAGGGGCGCGCAGGTTGCTCTGTCAGCTTGTTGCGCGCGCCGCGCGCAGCCAGACCAGCACCAACAGGATCGAAAAGATCGCATTCCAATTGGCCATGGTCAGCCCAAACAAAAAGGGATCAAACGCGTCACACATCACCAGTGCCGGCACATCACTGCCACCGGGCAAAAGATCGCCACCGCTCAGATCACCCAGCGCATTACCGTTTCCGGTGCAGCTGGACGGGCCCAGCCAATATTTGCGTTCGACCCCGCTGTGGTAAATTGCGATCCCCGCCGTCGCGGCCGCCGCCAGTGCGCCGAATACGGGCAATACACGCCCCGGAAACAGAAATGCCAATGCCCCGATCAGGATCGCCGCCGCATGCGGCCAGCGCTGCCACAGGCACATGGCACAGGGCGCCCAGCCCAAGGCCTGAAACACAAAGGCCCCGCCAAGCAATGCGACAGACCCCAAGGTGGCCAGAGAGATGTACATTTTTCGGGTCATGGAAACTTCACCACAAGAAATCCGCCGATCAACACGGCCATGAACAGGGTCAACGCCAGCCCCAGCCGACGTTCGATGAAATCCCGGATCGGCGCGCCAAAGTAATACAGCAGCCCCGCCACCAGAAAGAACCGAATCCCCCGCGCGATTATGGAGGTGATCAGGAAGGTCATCAACGGCATCCCGGTCCAGCCCGACATGATCGTGATCACCTTATAGGGAAAGGGCGTGATCCCGGCGACCAGCACCGCCCAGAAGCCAAAGTCATTGAACCGGGTGTTGAATTCGGCAATCGCATCGCCCTTGCCCAGGGCGGCCAGAATCGGCTGGCCGAGACTGTCGTAAAAGAACGCGCCAATCGCATAGCCCAGCAATCCGCCCAGCACCGATGACACCAGCGCCACCAGCGCAATCAACCAGGCCCGCGACGGTCGGGCGACAATCATCGGAATCATCAGCACATCCGGCGGGATCGGAAAAACCGAGCTTTCCACAAAGGAAACAAGGGCCAGAAACCACAACGCATGTGGGTGCTCAGCCAGGGCCAGGGTGCGGGTATACAGGTGGCGCATCATGATGGCGTCAGAGCATGGCACCGGGTCGGGGTCAAGAAGGGATAAAATCAGCAATTCCCCTCTGGACGAACTTGGAATCACAGGATAAAGACAACTTCCGTGCCCAAGTGGCGGAATGGTAGACGCAGGGGATTCAAAATCCCCCGCCTTAACGGGCGTGCCGGTTCGAGTCCGGCCTTGGGTACCACTATCACAGGCTTGTCCTGTGTAAGAGAAAACCGCCGATCCCAGGATCGGCGGTTTTTCCGTTTTTGGTGCTGTGTCATCCCGCAGATGGTCCGCGGTGGGCATTTAGCCCTGTCCGTTATTCACACATCCGGCGAATATCCTGCGGTGTCCGGCCTTCGGCGCGATAGGTGGCAATGGCGCGGGCATCATCGCGTTTGGCCAGCCGTTTGCCCGCCTCATCGCGGATCAGCCGGTGATGGTGATACATCGGCGTGGGCAGGCCAAGCAGGTGTTGCAGCACCACATGAATGCGCGTCGCCTCAAACAGGTCTGCGCCACGCACGACATCGGTGATCTTTTGCTCTGCGTCGTCGACCACAATGGCGAGGTGATAACTCGCGGCCATGTCCCGGCGGCTCAGCACGACATCACCAACTGTGTCGATCATATCCGCCGCTTCGATCCGGTGCTGTCCGGGGTGGTGTAGAGTTTCATGAAAGTGTTTATTTTCCATGCCTTGCACGACCATCTTGATGTCAAGCCTGAGCGCGGTGTCCTGCGGCATATCGCCGGTGCGGCGCGCGCCACGACAGGTGCCGGGATAGACAATCCCGTCAGGTCCGTGGATGGGCGCGCCTTCCTGCGGGGCGTTTGCAGCGGCCTGAATGTCGCGCCGGGTGCAGGTACAGGGATAGAGCAGCCCACGATCCCAAAGCGTTTGCAATGCGTCGCGATACTGTTGGCTGCGCTCGGATTGACGCCAGACCGGATCCGGCCAATGCAGCCCAAGCCAATGCAGATCGTCAATGATCTGTGCCTCCCATTCCGGACGCGCGCGGCTTTGGTCGATGTCGTCGATCCTGAGGTGAAACACGCCCCCCTGCGCCCGGGCCATGTCAAACGCGGTACGCGCAGAGAAGGCATGGCCCAGATGCAAGGGGCCGGTGGGCGAAGGCGCAAATCTGGTTCGAAACGTCATGATTTCAGCGCCTTATGCCGCTTTTTTCAGGCCGCATCTGAGCGGGAGGCACCCAACCATTCCTGCCAGGCTTCTTTGGCGCGGTCGGTATAGGCCTTGTAACGGTCCTTGCGTCCGCGCCGTCCACCTTTGAGCCCATCAACCGGGCGAAACAGGCCAAAATTGACGTTCATCGGCTGAAATGTCTTGGCTTCGGCCCCGCCGGTGATGTGGTGGATCAGGGCGCCCATGGCGCTGTCCTGTGGCACATCCGGCAAAGGATGCCCGAGGATGTCCGCCGCCGCCATCCGGCCCGCCAGAAGCCCCATAGCGGCGCTTTCGACATAGCCTTCGACCCCGGTGATCTGACCGGCAAATCGGATATTTGGCTGCGATTTCAGCCGCATCTGGCTGTCGAGCAAGGTCGGGGAATTGATGAATGTGTTGCGGTGGATACCGCCAAGACGGGCGAAACTGGCGTCTTCCAGACCGGGGATCATGCGCAGCACTTCTTTTTGTGCGCCGTATTTCATCTTGGTCTGGAAACCGACAATATTATAGAGCGTGCCCAAGGCGTTATCGCGGCGCAGCTGCACCACGGCATAGGCTTTGACATCGGGTTGATGCGGGTTGGTCAGGCCTACGGGCTTCATCGGACCAAAGCGCAGCGTTTCGCGCCCGCGTTCGGCCATCACCTCGATCGGGAGGCAGCCGTCGAAATATCCGGCGGTTTCGCCTTCGTGAAACTCGGTCTTGTCGGCGGCCAGAAGGGCGTCGATGAACGCCTCGTATTGCTCTTTGTCCATCGGGCAGTTGAGATAGGCTTTTTGCTCTTCCTCGGTCTCGCCCTTGTCATAGCGTGACTGCATCCAGGCCTTGGTCATGTCGATGCTGTCGGCATAGACAATTGGCGCGATGGCGTCGAAAAACGCCAATGCGTCTGCGCCGGTCTCGGCCCGGATGGCTTCGCCAAGGGTGCCGGATGTCAGCGGGCCGGTGGCAATGATCCACTGGCCATCGCGCGGCAATTCGGTGATCTCGCCGTAATCCACCCGCACATTGGGCAGGGCGGTCAGCGCGGCGGTCACATCCTCGGCAAAGGGATCGCGGTCAACCGCCAGCGCGCCACCGGCGGGCAGGCGATGTTTGTCAGCGGTGGCCATGATGATGCCATCCGCAGCACGCATTTCCCAATGCAGCAGCCCGACGGCGTTTTGTTCGTCATCATCCGAGCGGAAGGAATTGGAACAGACCATTTCCGCCAGATTGCCGGTGCGATGGGCAAAGGTTTCGACCTTGGGACGCATTTCGTGGATCACCACGTTCACACCCAGTTTTGCCGCCTGCCAGGCCGCTTCGGATCCGGCCATGCCGCCGCCGACGATATGTAATTCTTGTGTCATGGCCGCCCACATACGCCGTTTTCAGCGCATGTCAAAGGGGGCTATTGTGACCAGCCCGGCGCGCGTTTTTCCAAAAAGGCGCTGATGCCCTCGGCAGTGTCCTTGTCCAGCATATTGTCCACCATCACCTGGCCCGCATGGGCATAGGCGGCGTCCAGTTCCATTTCGGCCTGGGCATAGAATGTCTCTTTGCCGATTCGCACCGCAGTTGCCAGTTTTGCGGCGACCTGTTCCGCCAGTGCTGCGGTTTCCGCCGCCAATGCGCCCGCGGGCACCACGCGGTTGATCAGGCCAAGGTTTTCGGCCTGGTCGGCTTCGATGAACTGGCCGGTGGTCAACATCTCAAACGCTTTTTTGCGGGGAATGTTGCGGGTCAGCGCGACCATGGGCGTGGAACAAAACAGCCCGATGTTGACGCCATTGACGCCAAACCGGGTGCCTTCGGCGGCGACGGCCATGTCGCAACTGGCGACCAATTGACAGCCGGCAGCGGTGGCAATGCCATGCACCTGGGCGATGACCGGCTGGGGCAGGCGGGTCAGCCCGGTCATCACGCTGGCACAGCGGTTGAACAAATCGGCGAAATAGGCGCGACCGCCGTCGGGATTTGCCCGGCCCGCTGTCATCTGTTTCAGATCGTGACCGGCGCAGAATGCCTTGCCTGTGCCAGAAATCACCACAACCCGAATGGTTTGATCCACTGCCAGCGCATCAATCTGCGCCTGAAGCGCCGCCAGCATTTCATCGCTGAGCGCATTCAACCGTTCCGGCGCGTTCATCGTCAGATATGCCACCGCGCCGCTGTTGATCCGTTCCAAAATCGCCATATTGCCCTCCTGCCATTTGCAGGTCAGCTTAGTCGGGGGATTGTACGGAGGAAAGCATGACGCTCAAAATGGATGCCAAAGAGATGGCCAGTTTTCTGGATGAGGTGTTTCCCCAGGTGCGGGGCATGTTTTCCATCGACCGGATGGATCCGGATCTTTTGGTGATGCGGCTACATGTGTCGGACCAGCATTTGCGCCCCGGTGGCACGGTGTCGGGGCCGGCAATGTTTTCGCTGGCGGATGTCGGGGCCTATGTTGCGACCATGGCGCGGATCGGGCCGCAGGCGCTGGCGGTGACCACCAATTGTTCGATTGATTTCATGCGCAAACCCGTGGCGGGGGTGGATGTGCTGGGCGAATTCCGGGTGTTGAAGCTGGGGCGCAGTTTAAGCGTGGTCGACTGTCTGTTGTTTTCCGAAGGCGCGGGCGCGCCGGTGGCGCGGGCCAATCTGACCTATTCGATCCCGCCCCGGGGCTGATCTGGGGGGCAGGTGTGTCAGGCCATGAGATCCCGGATCATGTCCGGGATGGGGGCTGCGACAGGTGCGTAGATGGGAACCGTCCTGACAACAGGGAAGTGCAAACTGAAAAAGGGCCCGGGATAGCCCGGGCCAAGGAAGAGGTCTGACAGGGTCAGGGATCTTAACCCCGCCAGAACGGGCGAACGACCTCTTTCGCGGCCATGTCGCGCGTGACGCCAATGTCATCGAGAAGATGATCACTGAGTTGTTTCAAATGGTTGCGGCTTCGGCGGTTGGCCTCCCATTTTGCGATCGCCACGACGATCTTCAGCGCCACCGTGGTAAACGGCGTCAGGGTGCGGCCATCAAGATAGCCGAGTCCATGGGCGGAGGATGCGTTGTGGTGTGCCATGAGAGGGTCCTTTCCAATTGTATTGACACAATGCGGCTATTTGCCGTAATTATGGGATACAATACGGCGGGATTTTGGTCTATGGAATTATTGTGATGGGTACAATTTCGGTTGATGATGTATCGCAGTTTGAGGGGCCAAAGTATCGGGCCGTGGCCGCAGCAATCCGGCAGAAAGTTGCAGACGGCAGGTTGCCCGTCGGCGGCAAGCTCCCACCGGTGCGCGAGATGGCCTGGGCCTTGCAGATCACGCCCGGTACGGTGGCGCGGGCCTATTCGGTCCTGACCGATGAGGGGCTTTTGACCGCAGAGGTCGGGCGGGGTACATTTGTGGCTGCGCCAACGCCGGATGCAAACAATATTCCGCCGCTCTTGATACAATATGCCACCCGAGACTCGGATACCGTGTCTTTGACCAGTCCCAGCCTGCCGGATGTCGGGCAGGTGGGGCTAATTCGGCGCGCATTGCGACAGGTGGCAGAGAGCGCCGAGGTTGATTTTCTGAACTATCCGGCGGCCAAACCCTATGAACCGGCGCGACAGGCGGCGGCAAATTGGGTGAACGCTGGCCATCTGGGGCAGATCCATGCCAATGATGTGGTCCTCACCCATGGCGGTCAGAACGGCATTTCGCTGGTGATGCAATGTGTCTTGCGCGGGCGGCGGCCGGTCATTCTGGTCGAAGAGCTGTGTTATCCCGGCTTTCGCCGCGCGGCGGAATTGCTGCGCGCCGATGTGGTGCCGGTGCCGATGGACGCGCATGGGCTGATCCCGCAAGAGCTTGAGCGGCTTGCACAAATGCATTCGGCGCAATTGCTTTGTACCTCGCCAGAGGTGCAAAGCCCGACAGTGTTGCACACGCCGTTGGCGCGCCGAAAAGAGATTGCAGCGGTGGCTGAACGCTGTGGTTTTGATATCCTTGAAGACGAATGTTACCGGCTGAGCGAGGCCAGTTCGCCCAGCTATCGTGTGTTGCTGCCATCCCAGAGCTTCTATGTGGCTTCGATCTCGAAATCCTTGACGCCGGCATTGCGCATCGGCTTTGCCGTCGCGCCCAAATCGCGGGGAAATGCGCTGCGGCGTGCGGCGGAAAACGGATTTTTCGGTCTGTCACGGCCATTGGCGGAAATGGTGGAAATCCTGCTGAGCGATCCTGCCACGCGGGATGCCGCCACGGCGGTTCAGGCAGAGGTGGCGCGCTATGTGCGTGCGGCGGTCAATGCGCTGGGGCGGTATGATCTGACATGGCATGAGAACATCCCGTTCTTCTGGCTGCGTCTGCCGACGGGGTGGCGGGCGGCGGCATTTTGCCAGGCGGCCGAGGCCGAGGGGCTTCGAATTCGCAGCGCCGAAGATTTTGCCCTGCGCGATGCGCGTGTCCCACATGCGGTGCGCATCGCGGTCAATGCCCAGATCACAATTCAATCGTTTGAGGCCGCAATGGACCGGTTGCGGCGATTGCTGGACGATCCACCAGAGAATATCGGCGTTTAAGTGGGGTAAATAGATACCTATTTTGCAAGGCATTGTAAACAAGGGAATATTTCGACTTAACCCGACTTGACTGCGCATTTGCAACCTTTATAACCCGGCCATCGAATTTGGTGGCGTGACCTGTGCGCGCCCGCACTCAAGACCTAAGGGTACACCCGATATGAAAACCTTCTCTGCGACTCCGGCAGATATCGAAAAGAAATGGATCGTGATCGACGCCGAAGGCGTGGTTCTTGGCCGTCTCGCTTCGATCATCGCCACCCGCCTGCGCGGCAAGCACAAGCCTTCGTTCACGCCCCACATGGATTGCGGTGACAATGTCATCGTCATCAATGCTGACAAGATCCAGTTGACCGGCAAGAAGCGCGAAGAAAACCATTACTGGCACACCGGCCATCCGGGCGGCATCAAGCAGCGCACCAAGCAGCAGATCCTCGAGGGCAAGTACCCCGAGCGCGTCGTGACCCTCGCGGTCAAGCGCATGCTGCCGGGCAACCGTCTGAGCCGCGTTCAGATGACCAACCTGCGCGTCTATGCCGGCACCGATCACCCGCATGAGGCGCAAAGCCCCGAAGTGCTGGATGTGAAAAACATGAACTCGAAAAACACCCGGGTGGCGAAATAATGGCTGACCAAATCAACACTCTCGAAGACCTGAACGCCGTTGCCGGCGTTGAGACCGTGGTCGAGATCGAAGCCCCGCGTGAGCCTGTTCGTGATGAATTGGGCCGGTCCTATGCCACTGGCAAGCGTAAAGATGCGGTTGCCCGCGTCTGGATCAAGCCGGGTTCCGGCAAGGTTTCGGTCAACGGTCGCGAAATGAAAGCGTATTTCGCCCGTCCCGTGCTGCAAATGATTCTGCGTCAGCCGTTCACCGTTGCTGGTGTCGAAGACCAGTTCGACGTGATGGCCACCGTCAAGGGCGGCGGTTTGTCCGGTCAGGCCGGTGCGGTCAAGCATGGTATTTCCAAAGCGCTGCAGCTTTATGATCCCTCCTTGCGTGGCGCATTGAAAGCCGCAGGCTTCCTGACCCGCGACTCGCGCGTTGTGGAACGGAAAAAATACGGTAAGCGCAAAGCGCGCCGGAGCTTCCAGTTCTCGAAGCGTTAAGCGTTTCACACCAATCTTTGCAAAAGGCCGCTCTCTTGGGCGGCCTTTTCATTTGGCGCGGGGCTCATTGGCCCTTTTGGGCCGCTTCGCAAGGAATGTCCGCAAGGGCTTGACGTGCGGGCGACAAAGACGGACTTCTTTGCCATGACGGAATATCGGATCGAAGATGCCGGCCAATTGGCCAAGGTGGTGCAGGGCAAGGTCGACAAGACCCGCCTGACGTTGTTTTCCACCATGAAAAACGAAATGGCGTTCCTGCCTGCGTTTCTAAGCCATTACCGATCCATCGGCTTTGAACAGTTTCTGATTTTCGACGATGCCTCGGACGATGGCACGTTTGAATATTTGTCGGCCCAACCCGATTGCGTTGTGATGCAGTCGCGGCTGACTTTTGGCGACGAGGTGCGGTATCGCGACCCGGACGGCGAATTGCATGTCGAACGCGCCGGCAGCTATTTCAAAATAGCCTTGCCGCATATGTTTTTTGACAACGCCTTTGTCGCTTATGTCGATGCGGATGAGTTCATGTTTCTGCCGCCCGGTGTGACATCTGTTGCGGATGTGGTCGATCGTTTGCGCCAGCAGGGGGCGACATCGGCCATTGCATCTGTGGTCGAGTTTTTTCCCGCAGATGTCAGCGGGTTGACCGGCGACATGCCGCACAGTTTCCAGGGATTGTTGCAGGCCTACGGTTATTTTCAATCAGAACGCCTGGTGCAGTTGATCCCGGGACAGATGCCGCAGTTGCAGGGGAAATCCAAAACGGCGCGGCTGTTTGGACAGTTCGGGGTGGCGCCCAAGGTCGCGCGCAAGGGCTTGCAGCGGCTCTACATGTCGTCGCGTGCCAAGAAGGCCCAGCAGTTCCAGAAATCCCCGCGCCACAAAACGCCGCTGGTATGCCGCAGTGATACAAGTCGCCTGACCGGGTCACATGCCGCGAATTTACCGCCGAGTGACACGGTCCTGCTGACCATCGCGCATTTTGTCTTTACCGCCCAATTCGCCGACAAGATCGCGCGGGCGCAATCCTGGGGAGCCCATGCCAACGGGGCGGCGAAATATCGCTATTACGCCGAGCTTCTGGACAAGATGCAGGCGGAACAGGGCCGTTTCCTCGACGAGAATTCGGTGAAATTTCAAGATGTTCAGCAGTTCATGGACTGCGGTTTGATGACCTATCCCAACACATAACGTGCCGAGGGCCAAAGCGTCGCGATCTGCGGCAGGCGGGCGGCCACCGCATGGTAGACCGGCGCATAATGGCGGGCGATTTCGGCGGTCAGATCCTCTGGCACACCTGATCCCTTGGCGCGTGCATTGACCTTTTGCGCGCCGGCCTCTGCCTCGACCGGGACTTCGGCGAACCGCGCCAGGGCGGTGATGCCGGTTGGTGTGAACAGATCCTCAAACAGGCATATATGCATGTTTTCGCGGGAAAATTCAGTATCCAGTGCCGCCAGTGTCATATCATATCGGGTGCGGGCTGCGGCCTCGTTCGTGGCATAGAAATCCCGCAGGGCCGTGTCGTTGTTGTCCTGTGTCGGCACCCGGCCGCGTTCCATTTCCATCCGCAGATGTGATCGAATGCGGTCGACCGGGTCGCGCATGGAAAAGATCGGTTTGACCGTGATCCCGGCGGCGTCAAATCCGGTTTTGATCTTGGCCAGCAGCGGCGCGGGCAGGGCGGCATAGCTGGGGGTGATGTCACCGGTCATGGTGATGTCAGGCTGGTTCAGCAGTTTGGCGAAATAGGAGAAATACTGGCGCCGGTCCTGTTGCAGGCGCCAGCGAAGATAGGCGGCAGGTTCCGCCAGCCCCAAGCGGCGTTTGGTCTCTGCGCGCAGGATCTCCAGCTTTGATGGGTCCGCGACGCGGTAGCGGGCAAAGACCGAGCCAAGGTCGCTCTCCCAGACCTGATATTCGCCCAGGCGGCCAAAATCCGCGCCTGGTTGACGATTCAGATAGGCCTGTATCCAGCTTGATCCGCATTTCTGCCCGCCGAGCCCCAGAAAAAATGTCTTGTCGCCCATGGTATGCCCTTAGGTATCAGGCGGGATCAGGCCAAGACCCCGCAGGTAAATGCCAATGCCGGTTTCCAGCAGATCTTCGGGGGGATAGGGGCTGCGCGTGCCGGGTGATCCGCGGGCGAAAAGCTCGACTACGCCGTGGCTGAGCGCCCAGATATGGGCGGAAAACATGGCCGCAGGCGGGCGTTTGTCCGCCGGGATATGTTCGGACAACCCCAGCGCCGCCTTTTCCAACACATCGCGTGCCCGCGACGATGCTGCGGCCAGATCCGGTGTGCGATTGACCGAGACACCGCTTTCAAACATCGCGATATAATGGCCGGGATGCTTGCGCGCAAAGGCCAGATAGGCCCGCCCCGTGGCCTCAAACGCGGCCAGCGCACTGGGTTTTCCGCCGGAATAGGCGAAATCCATCACATCGGCAAAGATCTCATACCCCTGAAGGGCACATTCCGCGATCAGGTCTTCGCGCCCTTCAAAATGGCGATAAACGGCAGCCGGGGTCACACCCGCCTGTTTCGCGGCCTCGGACAGGGTGAAACCGGTTGGGCCGCGATCCTCGATCAGCCGCAGAGCGGCATCAATCAAAGCCTGACGCAGATTGCCGTGATGATAGCCACGTTTAGACATTGGTTGCGTTGGCGCGCCACAGATCCGGTCCGCCGGCAATCAGGCGGTCAATCTCGCCCAATGCGTCGACGTCTTTGTTGGCATAGTCGATGCCCGCCAGAACACTGCGAATGGCGTTGATCCGCGCCCGTCGTTTGTCGTCACTGCGCACCACGGTCCAGGGGGCCACATCGGTATGGCTGCGGTCCAGCGTTTCGCCGATGGCGGCGGTATATGCGTCCCAACGGTTCAACCCCTCGACATCAATCCAGCTCAGCTTCCAATGCTTCAACCGGTCGTTTTCGCGGGCCAGAAACCGGCGCAACTGTTCGCCGCGCCCGACATTCAGCCAAAGCTTGACCAGGATAATGCCTTCATCCACCAGCATTTTTTCGAAATCAGGCACTTGGTTGAAAAAATGTTCGCGTTGGTCATCGGTGCAAAAGTCAAACACCTTTTCCACCACGCCGCGATTGTACCACGACCGATCAAACAGAACGATTTCACCTGCCGCCGGCAGATGCTGGATATAGCGTTGGAAATACCATTGCGTGGCTTCCTTGTCCGTTGGTTTGCCCAGGGCCACGACGCGCGCCACACGTGGGTTCAGGTTTTCCCGGAACCGTTTGATTGTGCCGCCCTTGCCGGATGCATCGCGGCCTTCGAACACCACGGTAACCCGTGCGCCGCTGTCCTTGGCCCAGGCTTGCAGCTTGACCAATTCGATCTGTAACGCCGACATCGCTTTTTCATAGGCCTTGCGCGGCATCCGTTCGCCATAGGGAAAGCCCTCGGCCAGAATGTCGCCTTTTTCCGCGCGTTTGATCGCGTCGCGAATCTTTTTCGGGGCGTCTTTTTCGAAATAGGTGCTGATTGCGCCGTCGAACGGTCGTGCCATAGTCTTTGCCAAAGGGGGCCTCGCATATTTTTCAGTAAATATGGACCTTTGGGCGCGGTGTTGCAATGTTAATGGGGTTCACGAAACCCGGCGTTATTGGCGGCGCGATGCACGGCGTCGATCACAAGGTCGGGATCGGCGTGATGCGGCATATGGCCGACGCCGGGCATGCGGATCAGGTTGGCGTTGGGCAACTGACGGCTGAGCGGTTCAGAGTGCACAGCAAGCGGCACAATGGTGTCGTCTTCGCCATGCAGGATTTCCGCTGGCATGGTCAGGCTGGGGTATTGCGCCGACATTTCCACCACGGCGGGCCGCAGGGTGGCGATTTGGCTGGCATTGGCGCGCAGGCTGTCACGGCGCAGCGTCAGCCCCGCACCAATCCGGGCGCCATATCCCGGCGGCACCTGTTGCGGAGCAAAAATACCCTCCAACGCGCTGGAAATCCGCGACTTTGGCGCAAAGGCGGTGATCAGTGGCACCACCAAACGCCCCCCCAGCCAAGAGGCATTAACGTGGTAAAGCGTGTCGATCCCACCGGGCCAGGGGTTCGACACCGCCCCAAGAAGAACCAGCGCACGGGTCTCCTCTGGGCGTTCCAGGGCCCAGGCCAGCGCCACCGCCCCGCCAAAGGAATGGCCAAGCACAACCGGGTTTTTGACGCCCAGTTTGTCGGCGGCCCTTTGCAGCAACCGCGCCTGTTCCTGTGGGGTTTCACCATGGCTGTGCAGCCGTTCGGTCCAGCCCAATCCGGGCCGGTCCAGCGCAATCACCCGAAAATCCCGGCTGAGCGGTTCGATCAACCCAAAGGTAAAGTCGCGCAGATTGCCCGATGCCCCATGCAGCATCACCAGATCCGGGCCTTCGCCCCGCACCAGCGCATGCACGCTTATGCCATCGACATCCAGAATGCGGCCGGTTGGACCGAATTCCGCTTCTGCCCGGGCCTCGACAAAATCGGCCCGGCGGTCGATCAGAAAATTCCCCCCCGCCAACGCGGCAACACACAGCAAGGCAAGGGGCAAATGCGGGATCATGTCAGCGCCGAAGGTCCGTGGATTTGCTACCGATTTCGGCAAGGTCATACGGGGTTGTCAGATAGATCTCGCTGATCCAATTGCCGTAGAGCAAATGCGCGTGACTGCGCCACCGGTTCTGCGGCTTCTTTGAGGCGTCATCATCCGGGTAATAATTGACGGGCACATTGATCGGCGTGCCGCCAGCGACATCGCGGTCATATTCGTCTTTCAAAGACGCGCTGTCATATTCAAAATGGTTGAAGATATAAAGCGCGCGGTGGGCGCGATCTTCGACCAGACAGGGGCCAACCTGATCGCTGCCCAGCAAGGTGCGCAACCCATCGGCATTGTCGATTTCCGGTTGCTTCATCTCTGTCCAGCGGCTGACGGGGATGACGCAATCATCGGAAAAGCCGCGAAGATAGGGTGATGCAGGCTCCAGATTGGCATGACGAAAACAGCCAAATGCCTTTGCATCCAGCAGATGTTTCTGCACCCCGTGGAAATAATTGATCATCGCCATACCGCCCCAGCACACGCCAAAGGTGGAATGGACATGGGTCTGTGTCCAGTCAAAAACCTCGCACAATTCATCCCAATAGGTCACATCCTCGAACGGCAGATGTTCGATCGGGGCACCGGTGATGATCAGACCATCGAATTTCTCGTCCCGAACCTCGCGGAAGGGGCGATAGAAATTTTCCATATGCTCGGCGCTGGTGGTTTTGGATTCATGTTCGCTCATCCGGATGAGCGACAGTTCGATCTGCAGCGGCGAGGCCCCAATCAACCGGGCAAATTGCGTTTCGGTTGCGATCTTCTTGGGCATCAGGTTCAACAGCGCGATGCGCAGCGGGCGAATATCCTGATGCGCGGCCTGACCTTCCGACATGACCATCACGCCCTCGCGCGAAAGCACGTCAAAGGCAGGCAGGTCGTCAGGCATCTTGATGGGCATCGGATTGGAACTCTTTTCAGGGTGTGGGAGGCCAATAGCTAGGCGGTTTACCCGCGTCGATCAATGGCTTGTGCGACCAAATTGTCAAAGCTTGCCTGGTCGGTCACGGCGGCGATTTCCTCGGCTGTGACGGTGACGCCCCAATTGCGCGCCATCGCCTGATAGAGCGGCTGACGGTGGGCCAGGGCGCGGCCATAGGTCCAGCGGATGAAATCATCGGGATCGACCGCGGCCTCGGGGCAGGATTTTTCAGCCAGATAATCCGCCCAGCAGCGGGCCAGGAATTGGGGCTGATAGGCCATGGGTTTGGGCGCGCGGTTGAACCGGCGAATCAATTCCTGGGTATGGGCATCGGACCCTTTGATCCAGATCATAAGCGTCTGGGATGACAGGGTTTTCAATATCGTATCATTGGGGTCTTCGGGATTGACCCATTCACAGATCGACCCGCCGGTGTCGCAGATGAAATCGCGGTACCCATAAAGCGCCTGCGCCCGTTCGATGAAATAACCGGTGTCCAAAAGGGCGCTGATTTCGGCCTGACGGAATTGTTCCTGACGGCGGGTGTATTCGGTCATTTCCATGCCGCCGCGCGTCGGGTCGCCCGGTTTGCCCAGATAGGTGGATACTGGCGCGAGGTTCGAAAACGAGATGTTGGAGCCGATAAAAATCGAATCCGACATCAACAGATCGCGCAGGAATGGCACCTGCATCGCGTGGGCCTTGGCATTGTCGGCGATATATTCGCCCATATAACGCGTGCCGATGCGGTAATCTATCGAGTAATGGAACCAACTGCCTGCATCCCGCAAGGTGTTGGAAACATGCGTTTTCCCCAGGCCGGACATGCCAAAGAACAACACGCGTTTCTGGTCCGCGTTGCGCCAGTCCGCGGCACTCTCATAGAGCATGGTCATCGTATGTGGCCTTGTGTTTTTTGCCCGAATTGTGATCGGTTAACACGAACGTGACACATGCAAAAGCCCCGCCGCAGGATTGCGCCGGGGCCGGTGATGACCTTCGTGGTCACATCAAAAGGCAAAGCCGATCGTGATGCCGAAACCGGTTGCTGTGTTGTCGGTGAAAACCGTGGGAGATCCGGTGTCTGCGTCGCCCAACCAGGCATGTTCGATGCCGGCGGTGATCTTGGCCGTGCCGAGGCGATAGCTGCCGCCGATTCCGACAGAAGTATAGCCGTCAGTGGGGGACAACCGGCTGGCAACGCCGCCTTTTTTCTCTTCATATCCGACGCGGGCAAACAGCGACAGATCGTCGGTCACCTGACGACCAACACCCAGTTGATAGGTGAAGACGTCATTGTCAAAGCTGGTGATTTCGCTGCCGGTTTCCGCCATATAGGCCCCCGGCGCGACCGACCATTTCGACCATTCGGTCCAGCGGATCGAGCCAAAGACCAGGGTCTTGGGGGCGACGCCGGATTGAAAATCAAGGGTGATCGACTGGGGCATGGTGATTGGTGCCTTGGTCGTGGTCGAAACCGCCGAAACCGTCGATGGCAATGACAGCTTGGTATAGCTTTCATCGGCGTCAAATTCATGTTCGATTTCAGAGCGATAGGTCAGTGCCACGCGCAATGCGTATTCCGGGATCTGATAGGCCGCGCCAACGACAAAGCCGACATCGGTTTCCGTCGAACTGGATGCGGTGTAATCGCTGATGATGCTGCCGGGCAGGGGTCCGCCACCCAGGGCCGCCGGGCCATCCGGGTCAGACGCGATATTGGCCAGTGTGACCGGCACCACAATATCCGCCGAAGAGGTCAGCAAGCTGGCCCCGCCATAGACGGCAAAGCGATCCGAAAAGTCGTATTTCACCAGCGTGTCGATGGCCGTGCTGCGCCATTTCGCGGTCAGACCTTCGTAAAATCCTTCGCCATAGGCGGCATTGGCCCCATATGGCTGTGACATCAGGACCGCAAAATCAAGCTGGTCGCTCAGCTGGATTTTAAGGCCAAAACCGATGTTGGTGCTTTTGCCGGCCATGTCGCCGGTGCCACCACCACCAAGGAACGCCGGATAATCGCCTTCGACGTTGGGGTTGGTTTGTTTGAACGAGAATTGTACATAATTGCCTTCTTCGAACAGGATCGACTCGGCCGGGCGGTCACGTTCGATTCCTCCCGCCTGAGCGATACCTGCAACAAGGCACACCGCTGACGCGGCACTGGCTACATATTTCATTGAATTTTCCTGTCTCTTCCCAGAAACCACGCTACTGGCAGGATGGTTTACCGGTCAATTATTGACCCAGCGTAAACCCTTGGGTTGTGCCGCTACGTTACTTTTTTATGACAAACTATTGATTGCACCGTTAGCTCAATGACAATCAACCACGGGTGTTGGCGCGGATGTTCAGGTAATTCCCGGCAAAGATGATCACAGCGCCCAACAAAACAAAGGGGTCCAGCGGTTCGGCGTAAAGCAGCACACCAACCACCGCGATCACGGGAAGTCGGGCAAAGTCGATTGGCATTACAACCGAAGCGGGAGCAAGCCTCAGCGCGGTTGTCAGGCAGAAGTGCGCGACCAACCCCGCCAGGGCGATCAGACAGATCCACGGCAGGTTCGCCAGGGTCGGCAGGGAAATGTCGCCATCATAGCCGGCAAAGGCCAATCCCAGCCCGGATTGCATCACCGCCAGCCAGAACAGAATGCAGGTGATGCTTGCGGTGCGGGTCAGGCGGCGGGTGAACACCGCAGATCCGGCAAAACCGATCGCCGCCAATGCCGCCGTCAGCTGACCAAATTGAAGCGTTTCGGGGCTGGGCCGGGTCACGACCAGGATGCCGATAAACCCGATGATGGTTGAAAACACCCCGATCCGGGTCAGCCGTTCACCAAGGATCAGCGGCGCAAGCAGGATCACCCAGAAGGGTGACGTGAATTCCAACGCAAATACCTGGGCCAGCGGCAGCACAGTGATGGAGTAAAACCAAAGGTTCTGACCCGCGAAATGGCTGATGTTACGCACCAGATGCAGTCCCAGATTGCGGCGGTTGACCTGATTGATCGTGCCTGCGGCGGTGGCGACGGTGATCACAATCGCGACGCCGATCAGGCTGCGAAACAGCATGATTTCAAAGGTATCGAGATCAAGGCTGACCGCGCGTCCGGCAATGGCCATCGACGTGAAACTGACGATTGCGCCAATCATCCAGAGCGCTGCACGGACCGTATCATTCATGGGAAAACCGTTTCAAACTGTAAAGAGGCCATTGGTGGAACAAGGCAAATGATCTTGCGGCGCAAGTGATCATATCGCGGCGTCTTTGGAAATAGCGGGCTGCGCAAAAAAGTGGCAGATGACAAAGCCAGCTGCGGTTTATCGGCCCCCATTGGATGGGGGCCGGGGGGAACCGCGTCGGGCGTTTCGCCGCCGATCAGACCGGGTTGAAGGTTGGGCCGGGGTGCAGGTCAGCCGTGGTTTTTCAGGTCTGAACTTCCGCCGCCGCACGCGCCTCGGCGCTATGGGCTTCGGTCACGCCCAACATTTCCTCGACCAGTTCGACCAGCGCGACTTCATGTTCCTCGCGAATGCCATCGGCAATCACCACCGCCCATAGCGCCTCGGCGATAAGCCGACGGTCCTGATAATCGACATGATCGCGCAATTTGGCCACAAACTCTGGTGTGTCGGGCACTTCGGATTCCAGCCGTTCGCATTCGGCGCGCATCTTGGCGGCTGCGACAGGTTTCAACCCGTTTCGATGTGCAAGGATGCGGTCAATCTGCTCCAGCTCTTCGAACAGATAGACATGATCGGCCTTGGCCACCCGCACCAAAAGCGCGCCAAGCGCGTGGGCGGCATCAAGTTCGGGCAGGGGCTGATCGGGGGCTTCACCGCCGCTGAACAGCCGCGTCAAGCGGTCAAAGAGTGTTGGCATAGCGGATTTCCCTGTGTGATCGGCGTGGGCGTGGGCGTGGGCGTGGGCGGCGGCGGCGACATTACGGTCTGGCCCGGTTGCGCTCTTCCTTGGTTATGACATGCGGGGCGGCCACCGGCGACCAATCGGGCGGGGCAAAGAACGGGGTGGCCTTCCATTGGCCGGACATTCGGTCGCCAAGTATCCTTTTGGAAAAGCTGATCACCAACCGCCCCAAACCGCGATCCTTGGCCGGTTTGTGGGGGCCATGCCCGAAAACCGTGTTGGCATGGGCGACAACACGACCCAATTCGCGGTCCTCGCCTTGGTGCGATGCACAGAACAACGACACAAACGGAAGTTTTGCCGATTTCAGCGTGTTGCACACCGGGGTGTTGCAACAACTGGTGTGCCAGCGGCTCAGCCCCTTGGGCGAGAGTTTCAGCAACGCCAGATTTTCCGCCCCACGCACAAAGCTGACCTGCGCCGGGCTGATCTGCAACAGATCAGAGCCGCCCGCAGGACCAAGAATATCAGCCCCCAGATGGCGCGCGAAGGTTTGGCAATCCGCGCAATAACACATTAACCGGGTGCCGGTGCGGGGCGCGGTGACATGCCATTCGGTGGCGCCACAGGTGCAGGAAAAAACACTGTTCATTGGACAAGGCTAGCGGGAAGCCGTAGCAGCGGCAAGACGATGTCTGGGCCTGTCATGCTTCTTTCGTGGAATCGGCATACGGGTGTAACATCATCCGGTCACTTGCCCGTCATATCCAAAATATTGGGAGATTCCTTATGTCTATATCCTTGTCCCGCCGCGGTTTTCTGGCTGGCACCGCCGGCATGATCGCGCTGCATCCGTTTTCGCTGCGCGCCGCCACAAATCAGGCGCACCTGCGGATCATGGAAACCACTGACCTGCATGTGCATGTGTTTCCCTATGACTATTACGGCGACCGTCCGACCGACACCGTCGGGCTGGCCCGCACCGCTGCGCTGATCAATGACATCCGCGCCGAGGCGACAAATGCGCTGTTGATCGACAATGGCGATTTCCTTCAGGGCAACCCGATGGGCGATTACATCGCCTATGAGCGCGGCATGAAAGCGGGCGACATGCACCCGGTCATTGCGGCGATGAACACGCTGGGCTTTGACGCATCGACATTGGGCAACCACGAATTCAACTATGGTCTGAGCTTTCTGGAAAAATCGCTGGCGGGGGCGAATTTCCCGGTGGTCTGCGCCAATGTTGCCAAGAAACTGGGGGCCTCGCCGCGCGAAGACGAGACGCTTTTGCCGCCTTATGTGATCCTGGATCATACCGTCACCGACGGCGCGGGCGAGGATCATGCCATCCGGGTTGGTCTGATCGGCTTTGTGCCGCCGCAGATCATGGGCTGGGATCGTCGCCACCTGGAGGGCAACGTACAGGCGCGTGACATCGTTGATACCGCCAAGGCCTATGTGCCGCAGATGATCGAAGAAGGCTGCGATATTGTTGTCGCGCTCTGCCATTCCGGCATTGGGGCGGCGGACCATGCCGATGGCATGGAAAACGCGGCGATCCCGCTGGCGGCTGTTGATGGCATTGATGCAATCCTGACCGGGCACAGCCATCTGGTTTTCCCCTCGTCGAACTATGCCGACTTTAGCGGTTTGGATGTCGGAACCGGCACAATCATGGGCAAACCTGCCGTCATGGGCGGGTTCTGGGGATCGCATATGGGGCTGATCGACCTGATGATCGAACGCGACGGCGCAGGCTGGCGCGTGTTGTCGCATACATCCGAGGCGCGTCCGATTTACGAACGCGATGCCGACCGCAAGGTGAATGCACTGGTCGAAAGCGCCCCGGCGGTTCTGGCCTCTGTGCAGCAGGAACACGACGAAACCCTGGCCTATGTCCGCCGCGCGGTGGGCAAGACCGACGCCCCGCTGCACAGCTATTTCGCGCTGGTGGCGGATGACCCCTCGGTGCAGGTCGTGTCAAACGCACAGGAATGGTACATCACCCAGATGATGGTCGGCACCGAACACGAAGGTCTGGCAATCCTGTCCGCTGCTGCGCCGTTCAAGGCCGGTGGCCGGGGTGGGCCAGAGTATTACACCGATGTCGCCGTCGGCGATGTGGCGATCAAGAACGTCTCCGACCTCTACCTCTATCCCAACACCGTGCGCGCGGTGCGCGTCACCGGGGCCGAGGTCAAGGATTGGCTGGAACGCTCTGCCGGTATGTTCAACCAGATCACACCCGGCGCCGAAGACGCGCCTTTGCTGAATGATGCCTTCCCAAGCTATAATTTCGACGTGATCGACGGCGTGACCTATCAGATCGACCTGTCGCAACCGTCGCGTTATGGCCCCAAAGGGGAAATGGAAAACGAAGGCGCAAGCCGTATCGTCAACCTGATGTATGCCGGGGCGCCGATTGATCCGGCGCAGGAATTTATCATTGCCACCAACAACTATCGCGCCGGTGGCGGCGGATCGTTCCCCGGTGCCACGCCGGAAACCACCGTGTTTGAAGGCCCCGACACCAACCGCGATGTGATCGTGCGCTATATTGTGGAAAAAGGCACCATCAGCCCACGTGCCGATGGCAACTGGTCCTTTGCGCCGATGGCGGGCACTACTGTGATCTTTGAAACCGGCCCGGCGGGTGCACAATATGCCGATGGCGTGCCCGGTGTGTCGCTGGAAGAGGTCGGGATGTCGGACAGCGGATTTTCTCAATTCCGCATCGCGCTCTGATCTATTTGATCATTGTACGGGCTCTCATCCCTTAAGCATCTTGCAACCCCGGAGCTTCGCGCTTCGGGGTTGTCTTGTTTTATGGTTTTCGCCAGTCTGACCGGTCATAAGCTATTTCAATGACACGGATTTTCGGATGAACAATAAGCAAAAGGAATTGATGGAATACCTGCGGGTCTATGTGATGATCTGGCAAAAAATAGATTTTATCTGGGGCATGTTCATCACCTCCTACATTCCGCTGTTTGGCTTCCTGCATTTCTATCAGGGTGACATCGGTGCTGTGTTTGCCGTGATGATCGTGGTGGCAATTGCCGGATTTACCTTGATCAACGCCACCGCATTGCGGGACCATTATGAAATTGCGGTGACCATGAGCACCGAGTTTCGCAAGCACAACAAGGATTTCCAGGATTTGAACGGCGCATTGTCGCGCACCTCACACAACGGCAAAGCTGCGATGGTGCTGATGACCCACGGATGCGCCTTTGCTGGATTCCTGTTCCTGATGGCTGTGCGCGTGGCCAAGCGACATTGCGTCGAAGGCAGCGACGGTTGGATCTGCACCCTCGCCAGCTTCGCGGGGTAGAGTGGGGTTCCAACCCACTGTTCCCACGTCTCAACCCCGCAGAACAAGCCGGGCCAGCGGCGGCCCGCGGGATGCCGCAACCCCGGTTATTCGGGGCGCTTTATCTCATCAAATCCGGAAGACCTCAAAGCGATGCGCTTGCGTCGCCAAAGCGGCAGCCCGGGGGGCGGGCCGCCGCTGGCCCGGCGCCTTCGGCTTGATTCCGGGCTGGCGACCCATAGAGTAGACAAATGAAAAGATATGTTCGTCGCTAACTAGCGACCTGTGACCGCGGATGGATTTCGCAATATGACAGAGAATGCACTAAGCGACGATGACTTGAAACTTTTGGCCACATCGGACGCCGAAATTCGCGTGAACCTAGAAAAATTTAGTTTCGACATCGACGCTTTCCTAAAGCGCCTGTCACAAGGCGAAAGATGGCAACAGCTACTCGTAGCTCATTTGTTTTTCGAGCATGTTGTCTCAGAGCTTTTGTCGGAAGCACTTCCTCAACCAGATGAAATGGACGTAAGCAGACTTCCCTTCGCCCAAAGGGTAAACCTATGCGCCGCGTTAGGATTGTTGCCGACAGAAATGTTGCCCGCCATCAAGGTGATCAACAGATTAAGAAATAGAGCGGCGCACAAATTGGATTTTTTGGTTTCTAGAAAACACGTTGCCGACCTAATAAACGTAGTTCCTCCTTTTTTGAAAGACGCTGTAACAAGTAGCCAAGATCGTCAGGAGACCGGACCGATTAGGTTTCACGAAGCGCTATATGCAGTGATCCTCCAAGTGGATATCTTCAGACAACATCATGGCGTGCAAAGAAAGCTCGGAGAGAAGGCTTCAATTCGGTTGCGGTCTGTGTTGGACAAGGATCCAAGGGCTAAGTTCGTTCCCTGATCAAACCAACCGCGACACATCCTTCGCCGCCCGCACAAAATCCTTGAACAGTGGATGCGGCTCGAACGGCTTAGACTTCAATTCCGGGTGGAACTGTACGCCGATGAACCATGGGTGATCCTGCCATTCCACGATCTCTGGCAGCTTGCCATCCGGGGACATGCCGGAAAACACCAGCCCGTGTTCTTCAAGCTTGTCCTTGTACTTGATATCCACCTCATAGCGGTGGCGGTGGCGTTCGTCGATTGCGGTGCCGCCATAGATGCTGGCCACCTTGGAGCCGTCTTTCAGCGTCGCGTCATAGGCGCCCAGACGCATGGTGCCGCCCTTGTCGTCATCGGTCGACCGAGAGACCTTGGCGTTGCCCTGCACCCATTCTTTCAGGTGATAGACCACCGGCTCGAAGCGTTTCTTGCCGGCCTCGTGGTCAAATTCCTCGGACCCGGCGCCGGACACGCCGGCCACATTGCGCGCGGCTTCGATCACCGCCATCTGCATGCCAAGACAGATGCCGAGATAGGGCACCTTGTGCTCACGGGCGAATTGCGCCGCCTTGATCTTGCCCTCGGTGCCGCGTTCGCCAAAGCCGCCGGGCACAAGGATGGCGTGATAGCCTTCCAGATGAATGGCGGGATCTTCATCTTCGAAAATCTCGGCATCGACCCATTCGACCTTGACCCGTACCCGATTGGCCATGCCGCCATGGGTCAGCGCCTCGGCGATGGATTTATAGGCGTCTTCCAGCTGAATGTATTTGCCGACAATCGCCACCCGCACTTCGCCTTCGGCGTTATGGATTCGGTCGCTGACGTCTTCCCACTTGCTCAGATCGGGTTTGGGGGCAGGGGAAATCTGAAACGCATCCAGAACCGCCTGGTCCAGCCCCTCGCGGTGATAGGCCAGCGGCGCGTCATAGATCGTCGCCATATCCTGGGCCGCGATCACGCTGTCGGGGCGGACGTTACAGAACAGCGCCAGCTTGTCGCGTTCCTTCTTTGGGATCGGACCTTCGGAGCGGCAGACAAGGATGTCGGGCGCAATGCCGATGCTGCGCAATTCCTTGACTGAGTGCTGGGTCGGTTTGGTTTTCAACTCACCCGCCGCTTTCATCCACGGCAGCAGCGTCAGATGCATGAAGATACACTGGCCGCGCGGCTTGTCCTGACTGAACTGGCGAATGGCCTCAAAGAACGGCAGACCCTCGATGTCGCCGACGGTGCCGCCAATCTCGCACAGCATGAAATCGACCTCATCTTCGCCAATCGAGATGAAGTCTTTGATTTCATTGGTGACATGCGGGATCACCTGAATGGTTTTTCCAAGGTAATCGCCCCGGCGTTCATTTTCCAGAACGTTGGAATAGATCCGCCCCGAGGACACAGAATCCGTCATGCGCGCGGCAACACCGGTGAATCGCTCATAGTGCCCGAGGTCGAGGTCGGTTTCCGCGCCGTCATCGGTCACAAAGACCTCGCCATGTTCAAACGGTGACATGGTGCCGGGATCGACGTTCAAATAGGGGTCAAGCTTGCGCAGGCGGACCGAAAAGCCGCGTGCTTGCAACAGCGCGCCCAATGCGGCCGAGGCCAAACCCTTGCCAAGCGAAGACACAACACCGCCGGTGATAAAGATAAAGCGTGCCATTGGCCCTGGAAACTCCCGTGAACATCATTGGTTTTGCGGTCCGGCGATAGGCCGACGAATCCGTCGAAAAACCGCAGTATCACGGGATTTCACCCTTATAGGATTCGGACGCATTTGACAAGCCAACCGCAATATCCTGTTGCGGTTGGTTGTGGTATCTCAAATTGTTGTAGATTTGCCGCCACATAGGCTGTGGCAGGCGTGGTTTAGACCAGATTCGATCCGGCGGTTATTCCGCTCGCGGCACCAAGGGCGCGTTTTCATCTGCGCCCGGGGGCAGCAAATCTTCGCCACCCGGCAAGGACGGGGTCGAGGGCGTGTCGGCCTCTTCTGTGCTGCCTGGTGTCAGCCGGTCGATGACCGAAGATCCTGCGGAATTCTGCGCGGCAATGATGGTCAATGTGATCGAGGTCACAATGAAGGCTGCGGCCAGAACCCAGGTGATTTTTCCCAGCGCCGTGGCTGCGGATCGGCCAGAGACGGCCCCACCGCCGCCGCCGCCCATGCCAAGACCGCCGCCTTCAGAACGTTGCATCAGCACGACGCCGATCAGGGCCAGCGCCAAAAGCAGGTGGATAATGAGAACGACGTTTTGCATGGAGCCTCGCGGGGTGATGTTGCGGGGGTATGTAGGCGCAAAGGGCAGGGGGTGCAACCCGTCACGCGCCGCAAGGATGACACCGGTGTGCAAATGCATCGACCAAAGGGAAAAAGGGGGCCAGCCCCCTCGGCCTTTGGCCTCACCCCCGGGATATTTTTGGTCAGATGAAGACAGAGGGGCGATTTGCCCCGTTCTGTTGCAAAATACTTTGGCCGTGGCAGGCGGACGTCGATGCGGTTGCTTTGGCTGATTCAGGCGTCGACATCATCGACATCTGCCTGACCCGAAAGCTTGCGGCGCACGATGGACCAGCTCAGGCCAATTCCAAGCACCACCGAGAGCGCCAGGATGCCAAGCCATGTGTTGAGGTTGCGATTGCCCAGTGTCAGCACGCCGTAATCGTAAAGCACCCAGAGCAGCGCCGCGACAATTGCCGCCACAAGGAACATGCCAAAGGCCCCGATCGAACGCAGGGTCGCGCGCAGATAGATGATATAGCCCACCACCAGCAGAAGCCCGAGCAACAAGACCATTGGCAGTTGCGTGGCATAGTTCTGTGTTGCCCAACCGATGAAATTGTATTTTGTCGGGTTGAAGGTGGCAGCCACCAGAACAAAGGCGAAAACCCAGCGGACAAGAAAACCCATGATGGCCCCTAAATTTGAAACAGGCTGATTTTGAACAGGTTGAGGTTTAGCGCATCCCGCGCCGCTGTCCAGTCTGGCATTCCTGTCTTGGCCCACGGGCGAAAAGCGTGCCCGCAGTGCGCGCCGTGGTGCGGCATATAACGGGCTGTTCGTGCTTTGGGCTGTGCTCTTGTTCCATGGTTTTGGCTTTGTGACAATTTGGTGGTTTCACAGCCGGGGCGCAGCGGCTATATCGGCGCGGGTTTGACATCCGGACAGGATCCGGGATCACGAGAGGAAAGGGTGAGATATGGCCAATGTTGTCGTGGTCGGCGCACAATGGGGCGACGAAGGAAAAGGCAAGATCGTGGATTGGCTCAGCGAACGGGCTGATGTCATCGCGCGCTTTCAAGGTGGCCATAACGCGGGCCATACCCTTGTGATTGATGGCAAGGTCTACAAGCTGCATGCGCTGCCATCCGGCGTGGTGCGCGGTGGCAAGCTGTCGGTGATTGGCAACGGTGTGGTGCTTGATCCCTGGCATCTGTTGAAAGAGATCGAGACAATTCGCGCGCAGGGTGTGGATATCACGCCGGAGACGTTGATGATTGCCGAAAACACCCCTTTGATCCTGCCGTATCACGGTGAATTGGACCGTGCCCGCGAAGAAGCGGCCAGCAAGGGCACCAAGATCGGCACCACCGGGCGCGGCATTGGGCCGTGTTACGAAGACAAAGTTGGCCGGCGCGCCGTTCGGGTGGCCGATCTGGCGGATCCCGCCACGCTGGAGGCCCGGGTCGACCGCGCCTTGCAACACCATGATCCGCTGCGCAAGGGGCTGGGGGTCGAAGCGATTGACCGCGACGCTTTGGTCGCCGAGCTTAAGGAAATTGCCCCCCGGATTCTGGCCTATGCTGCGCCGGTCTGGAAGGTGATGAATGACAAGCGCAAGGCGGGCAAACGCATTCTGTTTGAAGGGGCGCAAGGCGCGTTGCTGGACATTGATTTCGGCACCTATCCCTTTGTCACCTCGTCCAATGTGATTGCCGGGCAGGCGGCCACAGGGGTCGGGATTGGCCCCGGTGCGATTGATTATGTGCTGGGCATCGTCAAAGCCTATACCACACGCGTGGGCGAGGGCCCGTTCCCGACGGAGCTGGACGATGCGGATGGTCAGCGTCTTGGCGAACGCGGGCATGAATTTGGCACCACCACCGGGCGCAAGCGCCGCTGTGGCTGGTTTGACGCCGCTTTGGTGCGCCAGACCTGTGCTACCTCGGGCGTCAATGGCATTTCCTTGACCAAACTGGATGTGCTGGACGGGTTTGACACGTTGAAGATCTGCACCGGCTATGAGTTGGACGGACAGACGCTGGATTATCTTCCGACAGCGGCCGATCAACAGGCGCGTTGCAAACCGGTGTATGAAGAGGTGCCGGGTTGGCACGAAAGCACCGAAGGCGCGCGCAGCTGGAATGATCTGCCGGGCAATGCGGTGAAATATGTCCGTCGGATCGAAGAATTGATCGAATGCCCGGTGGCGCTGTTGTCGACCTCGCCAGAGCGCGATGACACGATCCTTGTCACCGACCCGTTTGCGGATTGATCTGATGTCGGCAAAACCCGGATTGAGCTATAAGGCGCGGCGGCGCTGGTCGTTGATCATCCTGTTGGTCGGGTTGCCGATCTATGTGGTGGTGGCGATCAGCCTTGTCGGGCTGATGAACCGGCCCTCGATTCTTGTCGAGTTGCTGATTTATGTCGGGCTTGGGATTGTCTGGGCGCTGCCGTTCAAATTCATTTTCCGGGGGGTCGGCCAGGCCGACCCCGATGCGGATGACGGGATGGATGACGGATCTGGCGTGTGATTTGACGTAGGGTCACACGTAATACGTGTGACGCGGCGCGCATTTTTGCGCCAAAGTAGATTGCCGGTGATCGCCTGGCCGGTCTAGTTTTCAATATGGCTTCAATTTCGCGCCCATATTCTGATGACAGACCGTTTCTTGGCATCTTGTTGATGTTGGGATTCTGTATTCTTGCCCCATTGGGCGATGCAATTGTCAAATTGCTGGGCGAAACTGTTCCGCTGCTGGAAATCCTGACGATCCGGTTTCTGATTCAGGCTGTGCTGCTGGCCGTTCTGGTGGCTGTGACCGGGCGCAGCTGGCATATGACGCGGCGGGTGTTCTGGCTTGCCTGGCTGCGGGCGTTTTTGCATATCGCGGGGATTGCGGCGGTGTTTGTGTCACTGCGGTATCTGCCCATCGCCGAAGCGATCGCCATCGCCTATGTCATGCCCTTTCTGATGCTGTTGCTGGGGCGTTTTGTGTTGCATGAACACATTGGACCACGCCGTGCCTGGGCCTGTGCTGTGGGGTTCGTGGGTACGATGTTGGTGGTGCAGCCGACCTTTGTCGATGTGGGCTGGCCTGCGCTGATCCCGTTGTTGGTGGCGGTTATTTTCTCTGCCTTCATGCTGGTCACACGTCAGATTGCCCGCGAAACGGATCCGGTGTCACTTCAGGCGGTGAATGGTGTCATGGCCTCTATCGTGTTGGTGCCATTGTCGCTGATGATTGGCGGCAGTGACGATCCGATGCTGCACTATGTGGTGTTGTTGCCGCGTGAATTATATCTGTTGGCGGCCATTGGTCTGACCGGTACGGCGGCGCATTTGTTGATGACATGGTCCTTGCGCTTTGCGCCATCTGCGACGCTGGCGCCGATGCAATATCTGGAAATTCCGGTCGCAACGCTTGTGGGCTGGGTCATCTTTTCCGATCTGCCCAATGGTTTGGCGGCGATTGGGATCTGTGTCACCATGGCCGCCGGTCTTTACATTGTCATGCACGAGCGTTCCATGGCGCGGTCGATGCCGCCAGAACAGCCCTGACAGCCGCATTCAGACAGTTGCGCGGCAGGATCACCAGCATGCCGGGGGCGTCCATCGACAATGTAACGGTCTGGGCATCCGCCTCGTTCGAGGTGCCGGCCCGAAAGGCGGGGGCGAATTCCAACCCGTCGATGGGCCAGCGCAGCCCGGTTGATGCACCGGTCACGGCGGTCATCGGGAACAGCGACACCCTTGTGCCGATGTCCAGTGACAGTGTCAGCTGTGGCGGTGCGTGAAACACCACATCTTCGCGGCCGATCAGGATGCACTGTATGTTCGGGCGCGCCGCCAACCGGTTGAAGACCGACAATTGATGATCGACCCGCGCGCCCATGAACCCCAGACCCAATATCAGTGGCGCGGAAATATTGCGCAGGCATTTGTCGAAATCGGTGCTGTCCTGTTCGGCAATGTGATGCAAACTGTCGGCGGGCAGGGCGGCCTTTGTTGCATCGCTGAGGGAATCAAAATCGCCGATCACCGCTTCGGGGGTAATCCCCAGTTGCAACAACGCCGTCGCCCCGCCATCGGCGGCAACCGCCCGTTTGGCCCAGGTTCGTGCCAGGGTCACATCCGCCTGATCAATGTCACCGCCACCCGCCAGCAGGATTGGTTCCGAGGCTGAAACAATAGGGTCAATCATGGCATTTTAGCTTCATTTTGGGAAAGTGGTCACAATCAGGTCACGAAATGATACGGTCTTCGGCATAGATTCAGGCCGCTTTGGGCGTGACCATCATGTTAAACATGGCTTTGCTGGTATTTGGAAGGCGAGTAACCGATGGTACAGACGAACAAGATCCTGACCGTCTCCTATGGTACATTTTCATGTACATTGGAGGGCTTTGACGACTCATTCGAAACGATGAAGGCGATTGCGGAGTATTTTCGCGATCTCGCGTCAGATGATCGATATTTTGGTGCTGAACCCCCGACACCAGATGCCGAGATGTTGGCGCGGATTGCCGAACGAGAGATTTCCCGCCGGGTCGAGGCCCGGGTGTCCGACGATGGCATTGTATTGCGGCCTTCGCTGGCGGCGGTTGACCAACCAAGCGCCCCGGTGGCCGATTCCGTGCCCCCGACAGAAGTTGCGCCCGTGGCGCAGGCTCCAGAGGTGCAGACGCCAGAGGTTCAGAGCCCAGAGGAGCAGGCGCCGGTCGCTGAGGAACCAGAGGTCAGCGAAACTGCCGATCCCGCGGCTGACACGCTGGACGTTGCGGCGGATGTGGCTGAAACAATGGTTCAGGACCTTGTTGCCGAGCAGGACGATACAGCCGCAGATGCCGTTGTCGAAGACGCGGTGGTTGATACCATGCCGCAGGTTGATCAGCCCGAAACAGTGGATCACGACGCCGAACTGACTGCCGCCGCCCTGGGGCTGAGTGACACTATCGACCGGGATGTGGCGGAAGACCTGGTCGAAGATATGTCGGAACCCACCCCCGATCCGGTGATCCCGGCGGTTTCCGATTCTATGGCCGAAAAACTCGCCCGTATTCGCGCGGTTGTGGCTCCACGCATGGCGCAGGAGCCGCGTGAAACCGCGCCAGTGGAAACGGTTGATGTGCAGCCCGATCCAACGCTCGACAACATCATGTCGACGCTGAGCTCCGGCGAGGGGGACGACGATCTGGCTGTGACTGATACGGTCGCGGTGG
Organism: Marinovum sp. 2_MG-2023; assembly: GCF_030548265.1. Lineage (NCBI taxonomy): Bacteria > Pseudomonadati > Pseudomonadota > Alphaproteobacteria > Rhodobacterales > Roseobacteraceae > Marinovum > Marinovum sp. 2_MG-2023. The sequence continues at coordinate 244,764 of NZ_JAUOSD010000003.1, forward strand.
ATGCAGATGTGCTCGACGAAGTTGCAGTGGACGACGTTGCCGCCGAAGACGCCGCAGCTGACACAAAGCCGCAAAAACAGGTGTTCGAAGGCCGCTTTGACGGTGGCGACATCGACGAAGATGACGACGAAGACGATCTGTTGGAAGACAACGATCTGGACGTCGCCGAAAGTGTCAGCGCCGTAGAACCTGTCCTTGCCGCCCCCCAGATCGACACGCCGGAAGACACAGCAACGCCCGAGGTCGAAACCCCCGCTCCATTCGTGGCACCGGTGGTCGAAGACACTGCACCAGACACCGCACCAGAGCCCGCCCGCCCGCAGCGCATTGCGCCGCGTCGCCCGGTGCGTGTGGTCAAGGTGCGCCGCGCGCTCAAAGACACGGCCAAGCCGAAACCACCGGTGGAAACCAGCCTGACACCAGAAGACGAGGCCGATTTGGTCGCCGAGCTGGCCAAGGTCGAAGCGGAATTGCAGACAGCGGCAACACCCGCGCAGGACGATGTCAAAGCGGCGGTTGCCGATCAGCTTTCAGCGGAAGTTGAGACAGAAGCCGAAGATCAGGCGCTGTCCGACGACACCGCCGCCGACATTGCAGCCGCTGTCGAGGATACAACCCGCGCCGTGCGTGCCATGGCACGACGGGAGCGGCGCGATAATTTCGCCGAGGACGAGGGCGATGTGTCGCGACTGATGGCTGCGACCAACGAACAATTGCGGGAACCCGAAGGCCAATCGCGCCGCAATGCAATTGCCCATCTGCGCGCGGCTGTGGCCGCCACACGGGCCGATCGCAGCGGCGATGTCAAAGCGGAATCTGATCCGCGCGACGCCTATCGCAATGATCTGGCCCAGGCCGTGCGCCCGCGCCGCACCGCAGGCGACGAAGACCATGATCGCCCACGCGCCGCGCCGTTGAAACTGGTCGCGGAGCAACGTGTGGATCTGGTCGACGCCAAGCAAAAGACTGCAGCGCGGGCCGACGAATCGCCGCGCCCACATCAAGCAGCGCCCGCAGTCGACGAAACGACCGATGCGACGGATGGCTTTGCCGCATTTGCCGAAGCTGCCGGTGCCACCGGCTTGCCCGATTTGCTGGAGGCCGCTGCGGCCTATATGTCCTTTGTGGAAGGTCGCGATGAATTCTCGCGTCCGCAGCTGATGACCAAGGTGCGCCAGGTCGAAGGCAGCGACAGCAGCCGTGAAGACCGGTTGCGTGGATTTGGCCAGCTTCTGCGTGAGGGCAAGATCGAAAAGGTGCAGGGCGGTCGGTTCACCGCATCCGAAAGCATCGGGTTCCGTCCGAACAAACGCGCCGTCGGCTAAGCGTCAGACGAACAACTTGTAAACGACGACCAGACAAACGGCCGGGGCGGTTTGCCCCGGCCTTTTGCTGTCAGCAGTTCGGCACATTCACTGCCAATCCGCCCAGCGACGTTTCCTTGTATTTTTCATGCATGTCTGCGCCGGTCTGACGCATGGTTTCGATCACTGCATCCAGCGGCACCAGATGTTGGCCGTCGCCGCGCAGCGCCAATGACGCCGCCGAAACCGCCTTGATCGCGCCCAGCCCATTGCGTTCGATACAGGGCACCTGCACCAATCCCTTGACCGGATCACAGGTCATGCCAAGATGATGCTCTAGTGCGATTTCCGCTGCATTTTCAATTTGTTCCGGCGTTCCGTTCATCACGGCACACAGCCCCGCTGCGGCCATGGCGGCGGCAGAGCCGACCTCGGCCTGGCACCCGGCCTCGGCACCGGAAATAGAGGCGTTGAATTTCACCAGCCCACCAATCGCCGATGCGGTCAAAAGAAAGTCTTCGACGCCCGCGCGGCTGGCCCCCGGCACATGATCAAGCCAATAGCGGATCACCGCCGGCACAACCCCCGCAGCGCCGTTGGTTGGCGCGGTCACGACCTGATTTCCAGCGGCGTTTTCCTCGTTCACCGCCATGGCATAGGTCGACATCCAGTCGTTGATCGTGTGCGGCGCGCTCTGGTTCATGCCGCGTTCCGCGATCAGGGCATCATGGATTTTCCGGGCGCGACGGCGGACATTCAACCCTCCGGGCAGAACACCTTCGTTTGCCAGGCCCCGGTCAATGCAATCGTTCATCACCTGCCAGATTTTGTCCAATCCCTGTTTCAGGCTGTCACGACCGCCGCGCGAAATCTCGTTCGCGCGTTTCATCTCGGCAATGGATTTGTCGGAAATCTTCGCCATTTCAATCATTTCCGCTGCTGTCTTGAACGGATATGGCACCGGCGCGCCTTCGTCTTTGTCGCGACCTTCGGCCAATTCGGCCGCCGTCATCACAAAGCCACCGCCAATGGAATAATATGTTTCCGACAGCGTGACATCGCCCTGGGCATCGGTGGCACGCAGCACCATGCCATTGGAATGCCCGGGCAGGTTTGGCCCGAAATCGAACACCAGATCCGCCTTGGGATCAAAGGCCAAGACCCCAAGTTCTGCGGGACAGATGGTTTTTTCCGCTGCGATCCGCGCCAACTCTGTCTTGGCGCGGTCGGCGTCATAGGTTTCCGGCGTGAACCCGGCCAGCCCAAGGATCGTTGCGCGGTCCGTGGCGTGGCCCACGCCGGTAAAGGCAAGTGAGCCGTGAAGAGTGGCCTGCAATCCCTTGAACTCAAACGGGGATGCGCGCATCAGTTCAAGAAAGCGCGCCGCCGCCACCATCGGCCCCATGGTGTGCGAGGACGAGGGGCCAATGCCGATTTTGAACATCTCGAACACGGATAGAAACATCTTGGGCATCCCTTGGGCAATGGTCTTTGGGTTTCTTTAACATGGTCTGCGGCACGGTCTGTAGCGCCGATTAGATCATGCGGTGATTCACGGCCCGGCACCGGGCGATTGTTCAGGAATACCCGGCCTTTGACCGCAAAAAAGGCTGGAAAACGACCTGACGTGCCCGAAATGACACTGCCCTGCGATGAAATCACGGTGTAGATGGCAATCTTTGCGGTAAATCGCACTCGCAACCCCGGATGTGATTTCATATAACCCTGCATAGCTTGAGGGAGTCACTGTCAATGTCCAAAGAATTATCACCGATAGACAAGGCCAAGTTCGTCGCGGCAAAGCGCGCAGCTGACTTTGTCGAAGATGGAATGCGTGTGGGTTTGGGCACCGGGTCAACTGCGGCCTGGTTGGTGCGTTGCCTGGGTGAGCGGGTGCAGCAAGAGGGCCTGCGGTTCCGTGGCGTGCCGACGTCGACCCGGACAGCGGAATTGGCGCGTGAGGTCGGGATCAAGGTTGTCAGCCTGGACGAGGCCCGTTGGCTGGATGTCACCATTGACGGGGCGGATGAATTTGACGCTGATTTCAACCTGATAAAGGGCGGCGGCGGTGCGCTGCTGCAAGAAAAAATCGTGGCCACGGCCTCGGATCAGATGATCGTTGTGGCCGATGCGGCCAAGCGGGTCGAACATCTCGGGGCGTTTCCGCTGCCGGTTGAGGTGATCCCGTTTGGTTGGCCAACATCCCAGGCACTGATCGAAGAAATGCTGATAACATTGGATGTTATGGGGCGAAGCTCAAGCTTGCGGATGACCGGCGATGCGCCCTATGTGACGGATGAGGGCAATCACATCCTTGACCTGCATCTGGGCCGCATTGGCGACCCGCGCCAATTGGCCATGGTGTTGAACCAGGTCCCCGGTGTGGTTGAAAACGGGCTGTTCGTGGATATCTGCGACACAGTCATCGTTGGCTACGGTGACGGGCGCATCGAATTGCGCGACATCAACTCTGGCACTGTCGAGACCGAAAAACTGGACTTTGTCGAAAACGACAACATATTCGCCGATCTCGGCGATCCGAAAGACAATTAAGGTTCGGTACATGACTTTTGACTACGATTTGTTCGTCATCGGCGGCGGTTCTGGTGGGGTGCGCGCTGCGCGGGTTGCCGCGGGGGAAACCGGGGCAAAGGTCGCGTTGGCCGAAGAAGATCGCTATGGCGGCACCTGTGTTCAGCGCGGCTGTGTGCCGAAAAAGCTGATGGTTTTTGCCTCGGGCTATGGCGAGATGGCGAAAGAGGCACAGGAATACGGCTGGACCATGATGGCCGGCGGCTTTGACTGGTCGGTGTTTCAGGGCAAGATGGTGGCGGAACTTGACCGCCTTGAAGGGGTGTATCGCAACATCCTGAAAAACAATGGTGTCGAGACATTTGACGCCCGCGCGACCTTGGTCGATGCCCATACGGTTGCCTTGTCGACCGGCGAAACGAAAACCGCAAAACATATCCTTGTGGCGACTGGCGGCTGGCCGGCGCGGCCCGATATTCCGGGCGCTGAACTGGCCATCACGTCGAACGAAATTTTCCACCTCGACGAGCTGCCAAAGAGCATTTTGATTGTGGGTGGCGGCTTTATCGCCTGCGAATTTGCCTGTATCATGAATGGCCTTGGGGCCAAGACCACGCAATTCTATCGCGGTGCGCAGGTCCTGCGCGGGTTCGATGACGAGGCCCGCGGGCTGGTGTCGGAAGAAATGATCCAGAGCGGTGTTGATCTGCATCTTGGCACCAATGTGCTTGAGATGAAGAAGGTCGAGGACGGCATCTGGGTGAAGGCGACCAACGGCAGCGAACATGTGTTTGATCAGGTGATGTTTGCCACCGGTCGCGCCCCGAACTCTGCCAATTTGGGTCTTGAGGATCTGGGGATTTCGCTGGATCGGTCCGGCGCGATCGAGGTTGACGCCTATAGCCAGACGGCCGTGCCGTCGGTCTATGCCATTGGCGATGTGACCAACCGGATCAACCTGACGCCTGTTGCCATCCGCGAAGGCATGGCCTTTGTCGAAACGGTGTTCAAAGGCAACCCGACGCCGGTTGATCATGATCTTGTGCCGTCGGCGGTCTTTACCCAACCCGAGCTGGGCACTGTCGGGCTGAGCGAAGAGGCCGCCCGCGACCAAGAGCCGATCGAGGTCTATTGCACCTCGTTCAAACCGATGCAGTCGGCCTTTGCGGGCAACAGCAATCGGGTGATGATGAAACTGGTGGTGTCGCAATCCAGCCGCAAGGTTCTGGGCTGTCATATCGTGGCCCCGCAGGCCGGCGAGATGATTCAGCTTGCCGGGATCGCGGTGAAGATGGGGGCGACAAAAGAAGATTTTGACCGGGTTGTTGCCGTGCATCCCACCATGTCAGAAGAAATCGTAACCATGCGCACACCGGTGCGCAGGGGTTGAATAAATCGGTCTGCCACACAGCTTACTAGGCAGACTATCAAAAACGTAGCCAACCGGAAGGATGAACGGAAATGGCAGGCAATTCTGGCGGCCCATGGGGCGGCGGATCGGGCGGTTCGGGCGGCGGAAATCGCGGTTCGGGCGGCAATAACGGCAATGGTGGCGGTGGAAAACGCCCTGGCGACGACAATCCGCAGATCCCCGAAATTGATGAGTTGATGAAAAAGGGCCAGGAACAGCTTCGTGTTCTGATGGGCGGGCGCGGTGGAAATTCCGGCCGTCCCAATGGCGGCGGCGGTGGGGGCGGTCGTGGCACCGGCCCGATGCTGACGCGGGGCACCATCGGTCTTGGCGTGATCGGCGCGCTTGTTCTTTGGGGGATGGCCAGCTTCTATACCGTCAAACCAGAGGAACAAGCGGTCGAATTGTTCTTTGGCGAATATTCCAGCACGGGTGGTCCCGGTCTGAACTTTGCACCTTGGCCGTTTGTTACCGCAGAGGTCATTCAGGTGACCCGCGAACAGACCGAAGACATTGGTGTGGGTGGCCGTGGCGGCGACGCCGGATTGATGCTGACAGGCGATGAAAACATCGTTGATATTGATTTCCAGGTGGTCTGGAACATCAATGATGCGGCGCAATATCTGTTCAACCTGCGCGAACCACAGCAGACAATTCGGGCGGTGTCCGAATCCGCCATGCGTGAAATTATCGCTCAATCCGATCTTGCGCCGATCCTCAACCGTGACCGGGGCGTCATTGCCTCGCGGCTTCAGGATCTGATCCAGCTGACGCTTGATAGCTATGACAGTGGCGTCAACATCGTGCGGGTCAACTTTGACAAGGCCGATCCGCCGGCATCGGTGATTGCGGCCTTCCGTGACGTTCAGGCCGCCGAGCAAGAGCGCGCCAGCCTGCAAAACGTCGCTGACGCCTATGCCAACCGGGTCCTTGCCGAGGCCCGCGGTGAAGCGGCGCAATTGTTGGAAGAAGCCGAAGGTTATCGCGCCCGCGTGGTGAACGAAGCCGAAGGTGAAGCCAGCCGTTTCTCTGCCGTTCTGACCGAATACCAGAAAGCGCCTGAGGTCACACGCCGCAGACTCTATCTGGAAACCATGGAAGAGGTGCTTGGCCGCGTGGACAAGATCATTCTGGATGAAGACAGCAGTGGCGGGCAGGGGGTTGTTCCCTATCTTCCGCTGAATGAGCTGCGCCGAAACACCACCACCGGAGGGTCAAACTGATGAAGAAAACCACATATCTTCTTCCGGTTATTGTGATTGCCGCCGCTGTGTTGCTGTCGGCTGTGTTTATCGTGGACGAACGTGAAAAGGCGCTGGTGCTGCAATTTGGCCGGGTTGTCTCCGTCAAGGAGGAGCCGGGGCTCAGCTTCAAGATCCCGCTCATTCAGGAAGTCGTGCATTACGACGACCGTATTCTCAGCCGTGATGTTGACCCGCTTGAGGTCACGCCGCTGGATGACCGCCGTCTGGTGGTTGATGCCTTTGCGCGTTACCGGATTGCCGATGTGAACCGGTTCCGTGAAGCGACCGGTGCCGGTGGTGATCTGGCGATTGAGGTTGCGGGGCGGCGGCTCGATTCGATTTTGCGGTCGCAAACCCGTGAAATCCTTGGTTCGGTGTCGTCCAATGACATCCTCAGCTCGGATCGTGCAGCGCTTATGCTGCGGATTCGCAACGGCGCCCTGGGCGACGCGGCGGAACTGGGGCTGGAGCTGATCGACGTGCGTCTGAAACGCACCGACCTGCCGACCGAAAACCTGGATGCAACGTTTGAGCGGATGCGGGCAGAGCGCGAACGCGAAGCGACAGACGAACGCGCCCGTGGTAACGAAGCGGCTCAGCGTGTGCGCGCCCAGGCCGATCGGACCGTGGTCGAACTGACGTCGGATGCCGCCCGTCAGGCTGAGATCATTCGCGGTGAATCCGATGCCAAACGTAACGGCATCTATGCCGAAGCCTTTGGTGCCGATCCTGAATTCTTTGAATTCTATCGTTCGCTGACCGCCTATCAACGCGCGTTGCAGGGCAACAATTCCACCATGGTTCTGTCGCCGGACAGTGATTTCTTCAACTATTTGAAATCGGATACCGGCAAACAGGCGGATGATGCTGCGAACGCTGCGCAATGATTGAAACAGCTTTTCTGGCCCTTGGGCTGGTGCTGATTGTTGAGGGGCTGGTGTACGCACTGGCCCCTTCGCTTATTGAGCAATTGTTGATTGCCCTGCGCAGCCTGCCTGACGCGCAGCGGCGCATGTTGGGGCTGGCGGCCCTGGCCTTTGGTCTGTGTCTGGTGTGGATTGCCAAGACACTGGGCGCGTAAACGCGGGCGCCGCTGTCGCGCAGGTTCACATTCCAATCACATGTCATTGATCAGCCGAGAGTTCCTTTGCCTGTTGCAATTCAGTACCTAAATTAGAGAAAGTAACTTCAGGCAGTCGGCATTCCATGTCGGACAAAACAGGAGGAGTTCGGATTTGAAACCCCATTCGACAGCAGTATCGCGAACACATCAACAGGAGCACCCGTTGCGTTTGCGCATGATGTGGATGCTGGGCATTTCGGTGATGTTCGTCCTGGCCCAGGCGTTGAGCGCGGCAGCCCGCGGTGCGCCCGAAAGCTTTGCTGATCTGGCCCAACGCATCAGCCCGGCCGTGGTCAACATCACGACCACCACCACCGTGGCCGGACGCACCGGCCCGCGCGGTGTCGTGCCCGAAGGTTCGCCGTTCGAGGATTTCTTCCGCGAGTTCCAGGATCGCAACGGCGGTGACCGCCCGCGCCGGTCCTCTGCGCTGGGTTCGGGGTTCGTGATTTCCGAAGACGGATTTGTTGTGACCAACAACCACGTGATCGAAGGCGCGGATGAAATCCTGATCGAGTTTTTTGAAGGCGGCGAATTGCCCGCCACCGTGATTGGCACCGATCCCAAGACCGATATCGCCCTGTTGAAGGTCGTGGCCGATCAGCCGCTGCCGTTTGTCAGCTTTGGCGATAGCGATGTCGCGCGGGTCGGTGATTGGGTCATGGCGATGGGCAATCCATTGGGCCAGGGTTTCTCGGTGTCCGCTGGTATCGTATCGGCGCGCAACCGGGCGCTTTCGGGCACCTATGACGATTACATCCAGACCGACGCCGCCATCAACCGCGGCAACTCTGGCGGGCCGTTGTTCAACATGGACGGTCAGGTGATTGGCGTGAACACGGCCATTCTGTCGCCCACCGGCGGCTCGATCGGCATCGGCTTTTCGATGGCGTCGAATGTGGTGACCAAGGTTGTTGATCAGCTCAAGGAATTTGGCGAAACCCGCCGGGGTTGGTTGGGCGTACGCATTCAGGACGTGACCGATGATGTGGCCGAGGCCATGGGCCTTGCGACCACCGCCGGTGCGCTTGTCACCGATGTTCCGGAAGGTCCGGCATTGGACGCAGGTATGAAGGCCGGTGATGTGATCGTCGAATTCGACGGCATCAAGGTTGCCGATACCCGTGCGCTGGTGCGTCAGGTTGGCAACACCACCGTGGGCAAGACCGTGCGTGTGCTGGTCAACCGCGAGGGCAAAACCCAGACATTGAAAGTCACCCTGGCCCGTCGTGAAACCGCCGAAGGCACCGCAGTGCCGGCATCGCAACCCATGGACGAAGACGCACCGTCCGAGAGCCTTGAGGCCGACATTCTGGGCCTGACCATCGCACCGATGAGCGATGAGTTGCGCGAGCAGCTGGAACTGCCTGCCAGCGCTGAGGGTCTGGTGGTGACCGATGTGGACGAAATGACCGAGGCCTATGAAAAAGGTCTGCGTGCGGGGGATGTGATCACCGAAGCCGGTCAACAGAAGGTTGCGGCGATTGCCGATCTGGAAACTCAGATCGAAGCGGCCCAGGAGGCCGGTCGCAAGTCGCTGTTGCTTCTGGTGCGTCGCGCCGGTGATCCGCGGTTCGTGGCACTGGGACTTGACGACTAGATCTGAACTCTCTTGAAGATTTTGAACGGGGCGCCGGGTGAACGGGCGCCCCGTTTTGCTTCCCCGGATATGTCAGGGCCGGTTTGACGCCGCCCTGATCGCATCTTGCTACGGATTGGTTTGCGGGGTGATCGGTGCCGACAATGCGCCGCGTTAACCGCGGCTCTGACCCATGTCGCGTTCCACCGCGACCAAGCCAAGCGCACGCGCGGTTTCAATGGTCAGGAGCGAGGTCTCGACCTCTTGATCCTGTTGGAACAGCCGCAGCGCGGCCTCTGTCTCTGGATTGATTTCACCGCTGATCTCGCCGTTGTAGCGGCTGCGCACCTGCAAGGCGCGCTGAAGCGAGGCGATGAATTCCGGGGTGATGTCCTTGGCGCAGAGCGTTTCAAACACATATTCCCGGCGCGGGGTGACAATATCCTGTAGCGTTTCGGTGGCATAGACCGCCGGGGCCAACAGCGACCCGTCGTCATTCAATATCGCCGGTTGCACCATGACCTGGGCGGTCTTGGTTTCGATCACGGCGGGCGCGACATCGCGGGCCCAACAGCTGTCTTTGGGGGCGCCTTCCGGTGTGGGAATGCGCGCGGTTTCCAGCGCGGTAAAGGCAAATCGGGTGGGGGTGTCATCCTGTGCCGGTGGGGCACAGGCGGCGGCGAAAAGGCAGGTCGCGATGCCGAGCGGCAGGGCGCAGGCCCGAAGCACGGCGGTCATCTTTGTCATCTGCACGGCCTCATCAGCGGAATGTGCCCTCTGAGCGGGGCGATTGCGGCAGAGACTAGCGGGTTTCCGGCGAACCGGGAAGGGCGGCGGAATTTTCGCCGCGATCTGTGACATCCAGAAGACTGTCGAGCATGGCGGAAATATCTTCGACCTGTTCGGCAATGACATGGGTCACATCCGAATCGCGTTGCACCCGCCCGGTGACACGCAACATCCGCCCGGCAATCACCGCGCGGCGGAACCGTTCATACAATTTGCGCCAGACGATGACATTGACCACCCCGGTTTCATCCTCCAGCGTGATGAAAATCACGCCTTTGGCGGTGCCGGGACGTTGGCGCAGGATGACAAGCCCGGCGACGGTCACCCGTGCGCCCTCTGGCGGTTCATCCAGACGGGCGGCCACCAGCGCCGAAGGCGGGCGCGGCCAGGGGGCATATGCCCCGGAATGGCGGGGCTGGGGGGTGATGATACGCATGGGAACAAATATAGAACATGCACCGCTCACCGCAAGTTGCAACTTGGGGGGTCGCAAAAGCGATGGAAAAGCCTTATTCGCCTTTGCTAACAGACGGCAACCGATGATTTGGACGAAACGAAAAGGCACCAGGCATGGCGAAGATCACCTATATCGAGCACAATGGCACCCAGCACGAAGTCGAAGTGGCCAATGGTCTGACTGTGATGGAAGGCGCACGTGACAACAATATCCCCGGCATCGAGGCCGATTGCGGCGGCGCATGTGCCTGTTCGACCTGTCACGTCTATGTCGATGCCGCATGGGTCGAGAAGCTTCCAGCCAAGGACGACATGGAAGAAGACATGTTGGACTTTGCGTATCAGCCCGACGCCGCGCGTTCACGTCTGACCTGCCAGTTGAAGGTCACGGATGAGTTGAACGGTCTTGTCGTGCAGATGCCCGAAAAGCAGATCTGAGGCCAAAAGATGCGAAACGCGCCGCAATTTCGGATCGCAGATTGGCGGGCTGAATTCTGTGGTGCGTTTCTGGCTTCGGCGATGCTGTTGGCCAGTACGGCCGGCCTTCGGGCCGAAGAGACGGCCCCCTGCGTCGGCACGGTGACCGGCGCGGAATTTCAGGCACCAACCAATCGCTATCCCCATGGCGTGTTGGGGGATGATCTGGAATGGGGCGCGCTGCGGATCAGCTATCGTTCAAAATCCGACTGCCGGTCCGGCAGCGGGTCCATCCGTGCCCGTTTGCCCGAGGACATGGTGTTCGAAGATGTTGCGCCACGTCTGGTCGATCTCGACGGGCGGGACCATCCAGAGGTGATCGTGGTCGAGAGCCACCAAACCCTGGGCGCGCGGCTGGCGGTTTGGGGCATTCAGGACGAGAGCTTCATGCGGTTGGCGGCCACCCCGTTCATCGGGACACGGTTCCGCTGGTTGGCCCCTTTGGGCGCGGCGGATCTGGACGGCGATGGTCAGATGGAACTGGCCTATGTCGACCGTCCGCATTTGGCGCGCACATTGCGGGTCTGGCGATATGAGACGCGCAGCGATGGGGCGGCATCTGGTTCAGCCCCTGCCACTCTGATCGAGATTGCGGCGCTGGCCGGTGTGACCAACCACCGGATTGGCGAAAGCGATATTGCCGGTGGCATTCGGACCTGTGGCGACCAGCCGGAAATGATCGTTGCGGATGCCAATTGGCAAGAGGTTCTGGCGGTCACCCTTGCGGGGGGCGATTTGCGCCGCCGCACTCTGGGGCCGCACCGGGGACGAGAGAGTTTTGCGACCGCCATGGCCTGTGACAGTCTGCGCTGAGCGCGATATTGATCGCGCGGTTCACATCGGATCGCGGGTTAGGTCAGATCAAAAGCCGGGCAGGAGCGGGGCGCCATCTGTGTCATGCCGCCCCGCTATGCTATCCCGTGGTCACGGTTATTCCCAGCAGCTGACCAAAACGGCCATACCGCGCGCCTTTGCCGTCAGATCCTCTGCGGCCATGGTGTTGCGGTTGTTGGATACACGGGCCGAAACCCCGGCCCGGCGCATTGCGGATTCAAGCGCAGCCGCGTCAGCGGAAAACGCAACTTCCTCGGGCAATTGCCGGCCACCTGCGTCGCGGGGCAGCAACATGCCGATGACCGCGCCGGTGGTGTCCATCACCGGCCCGCCAGCATCGCCGGGCAGGGCGGTCAGGGCAAACCGGTCCAGCGGCTCCTCACCTTGAAGACCGCGCAGATCCACAATCTTGCCAAAGGTCATCGACGGCGCGCCAAGCACCCCTTCATAAGAAAACCCGGCCACTGCGATTTCGGATTGCAGCCGTGGCGCAACCGCCGCCAGCTCCGCGACTTCCATCGGGGCAAGTCGGGTTTTCGGCGTCAAAAGCGCCAGGCCCAAAGAGGCATCTGTCATTTTGACATCGGCATCGGTGTCGCCGTCCAGCGTGACCCGGGAACAGCCTTGAACCGCCTCCAGCGTGGTCATTACCATGCCGGTGGAAGAGACAAAGAAACCGCTGCGCGACACGCGGGGTTTGCGGATTTGCAGCCCGGACAAAAGATCAACCGATTGGCCGTCATCCACACCCGCCGATGCGGGCAGAACCCCATTGATCCGGCTAAAGCTTTCGGACATTTCCTGAAGCACGCGAATGCGGCGTTCTTCGTCACCCACCGGCCAGATCAGCATGAACCCCTTGATTTCGCCGTTGCGCAGGCTGACCTCGGTATGAGAGGTGATGCGTGCATTGCTGCCGGTGATGGTAAAGCCGTTGTTGCGCCGCTCGCGCGCACCGTCCAATGGCACAACCTCAAGCGTTTGCAGAATATCATACAATCCAAACAGGCGGCGCTGGTCGCCGGATTGCGAGATCAAAAGAACCCGCGCGCCAAGATCGCCCTTGGGTTCGTAGCGCGCAAAAGGCGCTTCATGCGCGTCGAAGGCCACAACGCCCATCGGCAGTTTCATTTCGATCCCTGCGGCGGCATCTGCCACCATTTGCAGGTCCATGCCTTCAAGCACGGCATTGTATTGCCCAAAGAGATCCGCGCGCTGGCGTGTGGTCAGAATGCCGGTCGGCTCATAGCCATTGGCCCGTTGCCAATCGGCCATCGCCCGCCGGGTGCCAGCCCCGAAAGAGCCATCAATCCCGGCGCGATAGACGCCAGCCCATTGCAGGGCGATCTGCAAATCGCGGCGTTCCTTTCCGGTCAACTGGGCCTCGCTGCGGCGGGCCTCACGCGGGGTTTCGTCAAGGACAACTTCCTCAACCGGCTCTGGCGGGTTTTGCGACGCGGCCTGATCCGTCTCGGTTTCGGTGGTTGCGGGAATGGTGATGGGGGGCTGGGCCAGGGCATTTGCCCCGATCGGCCAGAATTGTTGGCGAAAGGCATTGCTGCGGACCACGAAACTGTCCCGCGGGATCTGGCCGGCATTGCGCAAACCGCGCAGGCGCTGGGCCGCTTCGTTTTCGGGATAGGGCCCCAAGGCGATTGCATACCAACCGGTGCCGGCAGAAAATCCGTTCACGTCAGGCAGGTTTTCGGCGTAATCACGCACCCGTTCCTCGGCCTGCAACAAGCTGGGCAGAGATTCCACCTGAATCCAGGCGATGTCATCCTGCGCAAAAGCGGCGCGCATGGACATGGCAAGCGCGAAAAAAGTGGTCACAAAAATACGTATCATGGGTATAGGGCGTCCTGAACCTGCGTCTTTACTGTTGCAACAGTGTAGCGGATGCACCGCCGCTTGCACGTTGAAAATGGGGGGCCACACGATTTGTCACGGGAACGTCAGTCGTTTAGCCGGGGTGCGGCCGTTTCACGGGAAGGTGCGCGATGGGCCGTGGACCGGAAAAAAACCGTGATCCAAAAAATTCCCGGTCAAACAGCCGGGCAGGGCAAAGGGTGCAATTGACCCTCGCGGCACATGGGCATAATCAGGCCCAAAGCGTGCAAAGGCCATGATATGACATCCGAACCGATCCAGACCCCGCGTTCATTTCAGGAAATCATCCTGCGGCTGCAGGCCTATTGGGCGGCGCAAGGCTGTGCGGTGCTGCAACCCTATGACATGGAGGTCGGGGCCGGTACGTTCCACCCGGCGACCACCCTGCGCGCCCTTGGCAGCAAATCCTGGGCCGCCGCCTATGTTCAGCCATCGCGCCGGCCGACCGATGGGCGTTATGGCGAAAACCCCAACCGCTTGCAGCATTATTACCAGTTTCAGGTGCTGATCAAACCCTCGCCGCCGGATCTGCAGGAGCTGTATCTCGGCTCTTTGGCGGCCATCGGCATCGACATGGAGATGCACGACATCCGCTTTGTCGAAGACGACTGGGAAAGCCCGACACTGGGCGCCTGGGGTCTGGGATGGGAGGTTTGGTGCGACGGTATGGAAGTCAGCCAATTCACCTATTTCCAACAGGTTGGCGGGCATGATTGCGCGCCGGTTTCGGGGGAATTGACCTATGGTCTGGAACGTCTGGCGATGTATGTGCTGGGCGTCGATCATGTGATGGACATGCCCTACAACGACCCGCAAACCCCGATTGCGCTGTCCTATGGTGATGTATTCCGCCAGACCGAACAGGAATATTCCCGCTGGAATTTCGATGTCGTCGACACAGACGTGTTGTTGCGCCATTTTGAAGAGGCCGAGGCCGAATGCGCCCGCATTCTGGCGGCGGATCATACCGACCCCAAGACCGGCAAACGCATCGTCATGGCGCATCCCGCCTATGATCAATGCATCAAGGCCAGCCATATCTTTAACCTGCTCGATGCGCGCGGGGTGATTTCCGTCACCGAACGCCAGGCCTATATCGGTCGGGTGCGCACGCTGGCCAAGGCCTGTGCCGATGCCTTTGTCCTGACCGAGGCGGGCGGATATGTGCCGGAGGCTGCGGAGTGAGCGGTCGGATACTTGCGGGGGCGATTGTGATGATTGCGTTGCTGGCCGGTGTGGCCCTCTATTACACCCAGGTGTTTGCCTATTATGACGAAGTGTCGGCAGACGGGGTTGACGATGTGGCGTTGGTGTCGCTGGTATCCGGCCTGCCGGAACCGATCCTTTACGAGGATTTTCAAGCGGTTGACAAACGGTCCTCACCCATCGGGTATCGGGCCTGTTTCACCACGTCGCATAGCCTCGCGATGCTGAGCGAAACTTTCGAAGCCTATGAACACACCCCGCCACGCGTCGCGCCCGGCTGGTTTGACTGTTTTGACGCCGAACAGATCGACGCCGAGGTCACGGCGGGCACGGCACTGATGTTCCTGAGCCAGAAAAACATCGCCTATGGCGTCGATCGGGTGGTTGCGATCACCGACGATGGCCGGGGCTATGTCTGGCACGAATTAAACGAATGCGGCGACAAGGCCTATGACGGCACCGTGGTGGGCGAAGAATGCCCGGCCAGAGAGGAAACCAACTGATGCCTGATCTTCTGATCGAATTGTTCTCTGAGGAAATCCCGGCGCGGATGCAGGCAAAGGCCTGTGAGGACTTGAAAAAACGCATGACCGATGGGCTGGTGGACGCCGGTTTGACCTATGCCTCTGCGGCGGCGTTCGCGACACCCCGGCGGCTGGCGCTGACGGTCGAGGGCGTGTTGGCCGAAAGCCCAACCGTCAAGGAAGAGCGCAAGGGCCCCAAGGTCGGCGCGCCGGACAAAGCGATCGAAGGTTTCCTGCGCGGGGCCGGTATCACACGTGACGCTTTGGAAGAACGCGACACCCCCAAGGGCGCGGTATACTTTGCGACATTGACGAAACCCGGACGGCAAGCGGCTGACATCATTGCCGAAGTTCTGGAAGACGTGATCCGCAATTTCCCCTGGCCAAAATCCATGCGCTGGGGCGCGGGCAGCCTGCGCTGGGTGCGTCCGTTGCATTCCATTCTGTGCATTTTGACGGATGAAGCCGGGGCAAATGTGGTGCCGGTGGACATTGACGGCATCACGTCGGGCAACACCACACGGGGCCACCGCTTTATGGCGCCGGATGCATTTTCTGTCACATCTTTCGACGATTACAGCGCAAAGCTGAAGCGGTCTTTTGTCGTGTTGGACGCCGTTGAACGCGCCGATCACATCTGGCACGAAGCCACCAACATGGCCTTTGCCCAAGGTCTGGAAGTGGTCGAAGACCGTGGTTTGCTGGCCGAGGTTGCGGGGCTGGTCGAATGGCCGGTGGTGTTGATGGGGTCGATTGGCGACGACTTCCTTGGGTTGCCGCCCGAGGTGCTGCAAACCTCGATGAAGGAACACCAGAAGTTTTTCTCGGTCCGCAATCCCAAGACCGGACGGATCGAAAAATTTGTGACCGTTGCCAACCGTGAAACCGCAGACACCGGCGCGACGGTTCTGGCGGGCAACCAAAAGGTTCTGTCGGCGCGGCTGTCGGATGCAAAATTCTTTTGGGAGAATGACTTGCGTGCCGTTGCGAAAGACGGGCTGGAAGGCATGTCCGCGCCGCTGGCCAATGTCACCTTCCACAACAAACTCGGCAGCCAGGCCGAACGCATCGCCCGCATTGCCGCGCTGGCGCGCGAAATTGCGCCCGTTGTCGGGGCCGATCCGGCAGAGGCGGAAACGGCCGCCAAGGTGGCCAAGGCCGATCTGTCGTCGGAAATGGTTTATGAGTTCCCGGAATTGCAGGGGATCATGGGGCGGTATTACGCTCAAAAGGCCGGGTTGTCCGATGCTGTTGCCGATGCCTGCCGCGATCATTACTCGCCGCTTGGTCCGTCGGATGATGTGCCGTCGGATCCGGTATCCGTGACCGTGGCGCTGGCGGACAAGCTGGACACGCTGACCGGGTTCTGGGCGATCGACGAGAAGCCGACTGGGTCGAAGGATCCCTTTGCGCTGCGCCGGGCGGCTTTGGGCGTGATCCGATTGATTTTGAACAACGATTTGTCGTTGCCGTTGAACGCATTTTCTAAGAAAGCAGCTGACATCTTGGGAGAGAAGGCCCGTGAAGATGGCTCGATGGGGTTTGCCGATATCAATGATATACGGGGTTTCTTCCACGACCGCCTCAAGGTCTTCTTGCGCGATCAGGGCATTCGCCATGATGTGATCGACGCCTGTATTGCCATGCCCGGCAATGACGATCTGGCGTTGCTGGTCAAACGCGCCACGGCGTTGCAGGCCTTCTTGCAGACCGAGGATGGCACCAACCTGCTTCAGGGGTTCAAACGCGCCAACAACATCCTGACCCAGGCCGAAGACAAGGACGGGGTTGAATATTCCTTTGGTGCAGACATCAAATTTGCCGAGGAAGACGCTGAAAAAGCGCTGTTTGCCGCGCTTGACGATGCCGAGCCGAAAATCGCCACGGCGATGGCGGCACAGGATTTCGAAGCAGCCATGTCGGCGCTTGCCGGGTTGCGCGGTGCGGTGGATGGGTTCTTTGAGGCCGTTCAGGTGAATGCCGACAATGACCTTTTGCGGCGCAACCGGCTTAACCTGTTGTCCCAAATCCGAAAATCCTGTTTGTCGGTCGCCGATCTTACCCGGGTCGAGGGCTAGATGACGCATTTGGCGTGCCGATGGCGTTTGGCTGTTGGCACGTCTGACACCAGATAACGCTTGTGCGGTTTTCTGCGGCGCTTATGCTGCGATGCAACATGAATTGATGGGATCGCGTCTTGTTGCAGGAAAACCCCAATGTCACGCCGATCACCCCAACGGCGCCGATGGCCGCCAACACTCATGGCGGGCGGGCGAAATGCCTGCAACGGTTGGTGCGGATGGATTTGCCGGTGCCGCGCACGGTGGCGCTGTCGTTTGATGCGGTGCATGGGCTGGCCAGCGGACATGCGCCGGACATAGCCAAGATTCTTGCGGAATTCCCGGAGGGCGCGTTGCTGTGCGTGCGACCCTCGTCGCAAGATCCCGATTGGGGCGGCCCCGGTGCGATCCTGAACATCGGCATGAATGACGCGCGTTTCGTCGAAATGTGCGACACGCTTGGCGCCAATGCCGCGGCGGCGCTTTATACCCGTTTTGTCGAGGCTTATGCGGTGCATGTTGCCCGTCTTGACCCCGATATGTTCGATGACATCAGCGTCGAAGGTGCCCAGGCCCTGTCCGAGGCGCTGCGCGCCTATGAGGAAGAGGCCGAGGAACCATTCCCACAGGAACCCGAGGTGCAATTGCGTCAGGTTCTGCGCTCTATGGCGCGGGCATGGGAAGGCACAACCGCACGTCTTTTGCGTCAGGCCAAGGGCGCGCCGGCCGATGCCGGTCTGGGCCTTGTGGTTCAGGAAATGGCGCTGGGGATCGGACGGCCAGAGGCGGCCGAAGGGGAAACCGGATCGGGCGTGTTGCAATTGGTCAACAGCCACACCGGCCTGCGCCAGATCACCGGGCGATACCTCAGCCAGAGCCAGGGGCGCGATGCGTTGACCGGCGGAGCCGAGGCCCTGTTTCTGGCGCAGGACACACGTGGTCCGTCGCTGGAAGAGGTTGCGCCGCAGGCTTTTGCCGAAATCGTTGATATTGCCGAACGAATGCGCCGCAAGCTGCGCGCCGAGATGCAGATTGAATTCACGATCCAGGGCGGTCGGGTGCATGTGCTTGACGGGGTTCGGGTGCGCCGGTCCAACCGGGCGGCGGTGCGGATTGCCGTGGCTTTGGCCGAGGACAAGGTCATTCCCCGCGAAGAGGCGCTGTTGCGGGTCGAACCGCGCGCGTTGAGCGAGCTTTTGCACCGCCAGATCGACCCGGATGCCGATCGCGATATCCTTGGCCGGGGTGTCGCGGCCAGCCCGGGGGCTGCCACCGGTCGGATCGTGTTTACCGCCACAGCCGCCCAGGCCAGCGCCGCCCGTGACGAAGCCTGTATTCTTGTGCGCCGCGAAACTTCGCCCGAGGATATTCGCGGTATGCAGGCTGCGGTCGGTGTGCTGACGGAACGCGGCGGCATGACCAGCCATGCGGCGGTGATCGGGCGCGGGATGGGGATACCCTGTGTCGTGGGGGCCGTCAGAATGGGGTTCCACATTCGCAAGAAAAAACTTGTGGCGCTGGATGGCCGGGTCTTTGCCGAGGGCGATCTGATCACCATCGACGGCGCCACCGGCGAAGTTCTTCAGGGCAGCCCGCCGATGCTTGAGGCGGCGCTGGATGAAAGTTTTCAAAAGCTGATGGAATGGGCCGATGCGGTGCGTGACATCGACATTCGCGCCAATGCCGACACGCCGATGGATGCCACCACGGCGCGAAATTTTCGCGCCGATGGCATCGGGCTGTGCCGGACCGAGCATATGTTCTTTGAAACCGACCGCATGATCGTGATGCGGGAAATGATCTTTGCCAATTCGGCCGAGGACCGCCGCGCCGCGCTGGAGCTGCTGTTGCCGATGCAGCGTGCTGATTTCATTGAGTTGTTTCGGATCATGCAGGGGTTGCCGGTCTGTATCCGTCTGTTTGATCCGCCGCTGCATGAATTTCTGCCCACCGACAAGGCCGGGATGCGCGCCCTGGCCGAGGCGCTGGACCTACCGGTCAGTGACGTCGAACGCCGGGTCGAGAGTTTGGGCGAATACAACCCGATGCTGGGAATGCGGGGGGTGCGGCTGGGCATCACCATGCCGGAAATCTATGATATGCAGGCGCGGGCAATTTTCGAGGCGACCATCGCCGCCAGCCGCGATGGCGCGCCGGTGGTGCCTGAAATCATGATCCCGCTGGTGTCGGCCAAACGCGAGGTCGAGATTGTCAAAACCCGCGTCGATGCGGTGGCCGCAGCCGTGCGCAATGAAACCGGACGGAATTTTGACTATCGCCTTGGGGTGATGGTGGAAACGCCGCGCGCCGCCCTGCGGGCCGAGGAAATCGCAGGCCATGCGGATTTCCTGAGTTTCGGCACCAACGATCTGACGCAGATGACCTATGGTTTGTCGCGCGATGACGCCGGGCGGTTCATGTCGGAATACGTCCAGCAGGGGGTCTTTGCCGAAGATCCGTTCCATGTCATGGACGTCGATGGCGTGGCCGAGCTTCTGCGGATCGGGGCCGACCGTGGGCGCAAGGCGCGCCCCGATGTGGTTTTGTCGATTTGCGGTGAACATGGCGGCAATCCCGAATCAATTGCCATCTGTCGGGACATCGGTTTTACATATGTCTCCTGTTCACCCTTCCGGGTTCCGGTGGCGCGGCTTGCTGCGGCGCAACTTGCGATACGGGACAAAATATAGCGGACCACACTGGTTTGGCCGCGTAATATTGCGATGCATCCGGGGTGTGGCAGGGCCGCAACGGCGGATTTCCGCTGCGGCAGCGCGTCGCTATGCGATTTTTGACAAATTCTATATACAGACCGAACTGCTTGAAGCCCGGGACCGCTCGGGCTTGCGTGTGTGAGGGACTTAGATGCGACTGAAATTTGCTGCTATTGCAGCCACGATCCTCGGACTGCTGGGGACCGGGGCCGCTGCTGAATTGCGTTTGGATGAGGTGGGGCGCCTGATCAATCTGGAGCGCCAGGGACTGAATTCCGTGCCCAGTGGCACGTTGAAATGGGCATTGGGCGATACCACGCCGCCCGCCGCCAAAAATTCCGCCTATGATCGTGAATGGCTGGCGACATTGCCATCGGCCAAGAAAAACGCCCAGGCAAACTGTCTGGCCGAGGCGTTGTATTTCGAAGCCCGCGGTGAAAGCATCAAAGGCCAGGTGGCTGTCGCCGAAGTGATCATGAACCGGGTGAAAAGCAGCCGGTTTCCCGATACGGTCTGTGGTGTGATCAAACAGGGCACAGGCCGAAAATACGCCTGTCAGTTCACCTATACCTGTGATGGCAATGCCGAACATATCGGCGAACCCGCGGCCTATTCCCGTGTAGCCAAGATTGCCTCTGCCGTGATTTCCGGCCTGCCGCGCAATTTGACCGATGGCGCGACCCACTATCACACCACGGCGGTCAATCCGAATTGGGCGCGTAAATTTGCCCATACCACCACAATCGGCGTGCATCGGTTTTACCGCCAGCCACAGCGTGTGTCGAAAAACTGATCCGCTTGGCGCGGTCCGGGCAGGAAGATGACCGCTGGTCGGGCTGTGCCCCGGGCGGCGCCAAAGTGGGGTGGTGATGCGAAGGGGCTTTTGGCGCGGCAACGCGCCTGATAGACCCAAGCGCACACGACAACCGGGGTGCCCGACATGAGCCAGGAAATCCATCTCGCCTTTTCCCATCCATCCGAACGGGCGGCAGCAACCGAAGGCATGCCGCCGCGTGATCGGATTTCTCTGCGCGACCATATCGTTGCTGTGGAAATCGGCGCCTTTCAATCCGAGCGGGGCCATACCCAACGGGTGTGTTTCAATGTCGTGGTCGAGGTCGCCCATGCCGACGATGGCATCTGTGACGATGTCGACCGAATCCTCAGCTATGATCGTGTCACCGAGGCGATTGCACATGAGCTGGCGGAAGAGCGGCTGAACCTGCTGGAAACCCTGGCCGAACGTGTGGCCGAACGCATTCTGCTGGAACCCCAAGCGATGCGGGTCTTTGTCCGGATTGAGAAACTGGATCGCGGTCCCGGCGCGCTTGGCGTCGAAATCGTCCGCAGCCGCAGCGACATCAATCCCGATCATCAGGCCCCGCAAGCCGAAGAAAAACCGCATCCGCGTGTGGTCTATCTGTCGAATGCCGCGATTGCATCGGAACATTTGTCCGGCTGGATTGACCGGCTGGCGGCAAAGGGCGCACCGGTTCTGTTGTGCGTTGGCCTGCCGGACGGCGCACGCCCGGTGGCCGATCACCCGCTGGCGCAACGGCGGATAGATCTTTTGGCGATTGAACAAAACGGCTGGGTTCTGGCGGCGCGCGATCCACGCTGTGTGGTTGTCGGCACCCGGACAGAGGTCGACTGGGGCATGAAGCACGACCAGATCAGCCTCTGGGCCCCGTCCAAGATTGTCCTGGATGCGGTCGAGGGCCCCAAAAGCCAGGCCCGTGATTCCGTGGCGCTGGCGGCCTGGTTCGCCGGTCAGCTGGAGGCGGCGGAGTTTCTGGTCATTGGCGAGGATCTGCCGGTTGCCGCCGGACTTGCGATGCGTGCCCTCGATATTACCCAACACATCCTTGCGTGATCGCACAGATTCCCGCATGCACAGACAAATGACTCTGACCGACGCATATTTCCGCCCGCTGGTTCAGCGTGGGCCGCACCGACCCGAGGATGCTGTGACATTGGCGGGGGGCTGGTGCTGGTTTACCCATGCCGAACGGCTGCACCGTCAGGATCCCGCCAGAATTGTCCCCGTGGCCGAGATTCCCGATCATGTGATCGAACGGCTGTCGACGCCGCGCCCCCCCGTCGCCGGTCTGCACATGAATGCGCCGCGCTTGATGGGTATTTTGAACGTAACCCCCGACAGCTTTTCCGACGGTGGGCGCCACAATGGTCCGGCCCGCGCCGTCACCCATGCCCGGCTGATGGCAGAGCAGGGCGCAGACATCATCGACATCGGCGGCGAAAGCACCAGACCCGGTGCGGTCGACGTCCCGGTCGAGGCAGAGATCGCCCGGGTTGAACCGGTGATCCAGGCGCTGAACCAGGTTCTGGAAACGCCGCTCTCTATCGACACGCGCAAGCAACCCGTCGCGCAATCGGCCCTGACCGCCGGTGCGGTGCTGGTCAATGACGTGTCGGGTTTTACGTTCGACAAAACGCTGGCACCTTACTGCGGGCAATATCATGTGCCGGTCTGCGTGATGCACACCCAAGGCAACCCGCAGGACATGCAGGATAATCCACAGTATGACGACGTGCTGCTGGATGTCTTTGATTTTCTGAATGCGCAGATCTGCATGTTGATCGAAGCAGGCATCCCGCGCCATCGGATTGTCGCTGATCCGGGGCTGGGATTTGGCAAATCGACCACTCACAACCTTGCCCTTCTTCAGGGGCTGAGCCTGTTTCACGGGCTTGGTGTTGCCCTTTTGGTGGGCGGATCGCGCAAGGGGCTGATCCGGGTTGTGGGCCACGCAGCAGACCCCAATGATCGGGTTCCGGGGTCGCTGGCTCTGGCGCTTGCGGCGGTCGCCCAGGGCGCCCAGATCCTGCGAATTCACGATGTCGCGGAAACGAAACAGGCATTGCGGCTTTGGCAGGCGATAGAGCAGGGTAAAGTGAACGACACATAGGTTGCCTGTCACCGTTGCTGAGCGCGGCACCACCAATACCGCCCGATAATCGTCGAAATGGCTTTGCGCACCGGGCGCAAGGCCTCTGAACGGGCGCAGATTTTCGAACCCGTGCCACAGAAGCCGAAAAACCTCTGCCACAGAGGGGGCGTCCAGTACGGGGTCGGCCAGCACCGAACCGCTGATCCACATCATGGCAGAATGCGAAGGTCCGACCATGTTGGAACGGGTGGTCGACCGTGTGGTCGACGCCGTTCAGGACGTGGTGTGAACACCGGGCTCAACTTCATCTGACCCGAAATATCCCGGGGGTCTGGGGGCTGGCCCCCAGCCTGTCGGTGCGCATCGGCGCGGCGACACCCTTTTTCCCGGCCTGGCCCCAAGCCACGCCCCAAACAACGTCGTCTCAGACGACCATATTCAGTGTCTTTTGCAACCGCTCCACTGTGGCATCCACATCCGCGAGCTTGTCCAACCCGAACAGCCCCAGCCGGAACGTGGAAAATCCGTCACCTTCGTCACATTGCAACGGCACACCGGCCGCGATCTGTGTGCCTTCGGCGGCAAAGGCGCGCCCTGACTGGATCTCTGGATTTGCGGTATAGCTGACCACGACACCGGGGGCTTCAAAACCCGGCGCGGCCACGGACGGGATGCCGTGGGATGCCAGCAGGGCCCGCACCTTGGTGCCAAGGTCCCATTGCGCTGCGGCCAGGTGCTCAAATCCGATGTCACGGCTCTCCAGCATTGTGTCGCGAAAGGCGCGCAGCCCATCGGTTGGCAATGTCGCGTGATAGGCATGGCCGCCGTTTTCATAGGCCAACATGATCTGGTGCCATTTCCTGAGATCCGCCGCGAAACTGTTGGATGTGCTGGTCTCCATCCGCGCCATCGCGCGATCCGACAACATCACCAACCCGGCGCAGGGCGTGGAGGACCACCCTTTTTGTGGTGCCGAAATAAGCACATCGACGCCGGTCGCCGCCATATCCACCCAGACACAGCCCGAGGCAATGCAATCCAGAACCATCAGCGCGCCAACCTCAAGCGCCGCCGCCGCCATGGCGGTGACATAGGCGTCGGGCAGGATGATCCCGGACGATGTTTCCACATGTGGCGCAATCACCAGATCGGGCTTTTCGGCGCGAATGCGCGCGGTGACCTCTTCGATCGGGGCGGGGGCAAAGGGCGATTGTGCGTCATTGCCGGTCCGGCGCGCCTTCATCACGGTTTCGGACCCGGTGAAACCGCCGGCCTCGAAAATCTGGCTCCAACGGAAGGAAAACCAGCCGTTGCGCACCACAAGGCAATTTGCGTTCTGGGCAAACTGGCGGGCCACGGCCTCCATCGCAAAGGTGCCACCACCGGGGACAAGCGCCACAGCGCTGGCGCCATATACCGATTTCAGGTTGTCCGAAATGTCGCGCATCACCTGTTGGAATGTCGCTGACATATGGTTGAGCGACCGGTCGGTGAAGACCACCGAAAATTCATCATACCCATTCGGGTCAATATCGTCACGCAGGGCCATGGTGCCTCCTTTATCTGTCCCACCATGGTTAGAAGGACAGATCACCATTGTCGATAAGCACCGTCGCGCCGGGACCGGGCGCAGTGGCGGGGGGATCAACCCAAGGGGCCGGGCAAGCGTTCTTCGCTCAACAGCACATTGGCCTCGACATGCCCGGCACCGGGCAGGGTCATGATGCGCCGCCGCAGAACCCGCTCAAAATCCGACAGATCCCGCGCCACCACCCGCAACCGATAATCATAAAGCCCCAGCACATGTTCCACGGTCTGTACTTCCGGGATGGCGGTCACCGCGCGTTCAAAATCCTCCAGGCTGATGCGGCCCTTGGTGGCCAGTTTCACCCCCAAGAACACCGTCACACCAAAGCCCAGCTTTTCACGGTCCAGTATCAACCGGGTGCCGGAAATCACCCCGGCATCGCGCAATCGTTTGATCCGCCGCCATGTGGCGGGTTGCGACAGGTCCAAACGACGCCCCAAGGTGCCGGCCGATTGGCTGGCATCCCGCGACAGGGCGCGCAAAATGGCGCGGTCGGTGGTGTCAAAGTCGGTCAAACCGGAAACACCTCGTTGTCCTTGATGCGTGACACATGCATCAACGCCTCGACATCGGCGAGATGTGGCAGGGTCAACAGCCGCGCGCGGTAGATTTCCTGATAGTGAGGGATGTCGCGGGCAATCACCGCCAATCGCACATCGACCTGACCCAGAAAGGTCTGGATTTCGATCACCTCTGGCACCTTGCGGGCCGCCGCCAGAAAATCGTCAAAGGCGCGCGATTGCGTTTTGTCCAGCGTGATGCGCAAGGACACTTCAATTGTATAACCGAGGGCCGGCCAATTGATTTCCGCCCGTTTGCCCAGCAATACACCGATCTCGCGCATGCGTTCCAACCGCCGCGACAGGGTGGCGGGGGTCACACCGGCCCGGCCGGCCAGGGCGGACAGGGGCAGGTCCGGATCGGCCTGCATCTGGCGAAGAATGCGTCGGTCTGTATCGTCAAGCATGATTTCCATCTAATATCGGGATCACGCGAATAGATAAATCGGGAAAT
The DNA here is from genome assembly GCF_030548265.1 of Marinovum sp. 2_MG-2023. Classification (NCBI taxonomy): domain Bacteria; kingdom Pseudomonadati; phylum Pseudomonadota; class Alphaproteobacteria; order Rhodobacterales; family Roseobacteraceae; genus Marinovum; species Marinovum sp. 2_MG-2023. The sequence goes on from NZ_JAUOSD010000003.1 coordinate 270,421, forward strand.
TGCAAAATTTCTGCGGATTTGACGCGCATTTACCCACAGGACGCCGTAGATTGCCCGCCAGACGAACACCGAAGTGAAGACCAATACAAGGAAGACCGATATGCGCGTATATTATGATCGCGATTGCGATGTGAACCTGATCAAAGACAAGAAAGTCGCAATTCTCGGCTACGGCAGCCAGGGCCACGCCCATGCGCTGAACCTGCGCGATTCCGGCGCGAAGAACGTGGTTGTTGCCCTGCGCGACGGCTCGCCTTCGATCAAAAAAGCCGAAGGCGAAGGCCTTAAGGTTATGGGTATTGCCGAAGCGGCGGCCTGGTGTGATGTGATCATGTTCACCATGCCCGACGAATTGCAGGCCGAAACCTACAAGAAATATGTGCATGACAACCTGAAAGAAGGCTCGGCGATTGCCTTTGCCCACGGTCTGAACGTGCACTTCGGCCTGATCGAGCCGAAGCCCGGCGTTGACGTCATCATGATGGCCCCCAAAGGCCCAGGCCACACCGTGCGCGGCGAATACACCAAAGGCGGCGGCGTGCCTTGCCTTGTGGCGGTTCACAACGACGCATCGGGCAAAGCGCTGGAAATCGGCCTGTCCTATTGCTCGGCCATCGGTGGCGGCCGTTCGGGCATCATCGAAACCAACTTCCGTGAAGAATGCGAAACCGACCTGTTCGGCGAACAGGCTGTTCTCTGCGGTGGTTTGGTCGAACTGATCCGCATGGGCTTTGAGACGCTGGTCGAAGCTGGCTACGAGCCGGAAATGGCCTATTTCGAGTGCCTGCACGAAGTGAAGCTGATCGTGGACCTGATCTACGAAGGCGGCATCGCCAACATGAACTACTCGATCTCGAACACCGCGGAATACGGCGAATACGTCTCCGGCCCGCGCATCCTGCCCTATGACGAGACCAAGAAGCGGATGAAAGAGGTTCTGACCGACATTCAGACCGGCAAATTCGTGCGTGACTTCATGCTGGAAAATGCCGTTGGCCAGCCGTCGTTTAAAGCGACCCGCAAAATCAACGACGAGCATTCGATCGAAGCCACCGGCGCCAAACTGCGCGGCATGATGCCGTGGATTTCGGCCGGCAAAATGGTCGACAAAGAAAAGAACTGATCCGGTTCGGATTACGTTACGCTACTGAAAAGCCCGGCCATTGCGCCGGGCTTTTTGTTTGGGGTCAGGGATGTCGGCGTTTGCTGCCAAGGCCGATCTGCATCAGAGCGCGGCGGACCGGGGTCACGTCATGCAAGGCCGAAATCCCGGCGGCCCGCAGTTTGCGCAGCGGCGCGGCCGACAACATCGACGCCCGGTTGAGCGCGGTGATCCCCGCGACCCGCGCGCGAATATCGGTGATCCGGGCGCGGTGATACTGATCCAGCATCTGTTGATCGCCAAGCCGGTCTGGCTGTGCGATGGCAAGATCCAGCAAGGTGGACAGATCCTGAAGCGACATATTCAACCCCTGCGCGCCGATCGGGGGCACCACATGCGCGGCCTCGGCCACCAGCGCCAGCCGTTCCCCGGCCAATTGCCCGGCGCATTGCGCCACAATCGGCCAGATCGACCGGCGCGACACCAAGCGCAAGGGCCCAAATATCCCGGTGGACCGCTCGGTCATCGCCGCCTCGAACGCGGTGGTGTCCATGTCAAACAGCGCCTGGGCCTTTGGACCTTCGTCCATCCAGACAACTGCGGATGAGGGCATGCCGTCAAAATCCGGCAATGGCACCAATGTAAACGGCCCGCCGCTGCGGTGCACCTCGGTCGAGACATTGCAATGCGGGATGGGATGGGTCACGGCAAAGGCGAGGGCCTTTTGCCCGAATCTTGTGGTTTTTACCGGAATATTCGCAGCCTGGCGGAGGGTGGAATTCCGCCCGTCTGCGGCGATCACCAGCTTTGCCATATGGTGCTGACCGTCGGACAGGGTGACGCGCGCCATATTGGTCCGGGTGAACAACCCGGTCACAGAGGCACCGATGACAAAGGTGACCTTGTCCAATTCCCCCAGACGGGCGGCCAGCTCTCGGCGCAACAGCCAGTTTGGCAGGTTCCACCCAAAAGGCAGATCGGAAATGTCACGCGCCTCAAAATCACGGCTGATGGGATTATGGCTGGCGGGACTATCGCTGATGGGTGCATCGGTGGCTGCGCCGCCTGCGTCGATGATCCGCATCGTGTCCAGTGGCGTGGCATGGGGGGCAAGCCGGGGCCAAATGCCGGTGGTTTCCAGAAAACCCCGCGCCGGTTGCAAAAACGCCGTGCTGCGCAGATCGGCGCTGGCCGCATCGCGGCTGGTCACCGGCGGGCTTGGGTCGACACAGAGGACGGAAAACCCGGCCTGGCCAAAGGCCGCAGCCGCGGTCAGCCCCGCAATGCCGCCACCGGCGATGATAATGTCGTGCTGCATGGGCCACCTCCTTTGGGATGAAAATAGGCTGTGCTTGCAGAATTGCCATGTGACAGAGCAGTTCTGGCAGCCTCTAGGTCAAGCGTGACAGAAACCCGCTAAGATCATCGGTGTGATGATGGATGTGATCGGCCAGATGCGGCGTGCCGGCGACATGCACCGTGCGCATTCCCATCTCATGTGGCGCGGCCAGATTGCGGGGGTCATCCTCGAACATGGCGGCCTTTGTGGGATCGGTGCCGTCGCGGGCAAAGATGGTTTCAAACGCGGCGCGTTCCGGTTTGGGCAGGAACCCGGCATGTTCCACCCCATACACCGCATCAAACAACCCGGACAAACCGCGCGCCGACAGCACCTGTTCCGCATAAGGCCCGGTGCCGTTGGTATAGACAATCCGCCGTCCCGGCAGCGCGCGGATATGATCGGCCAGCGTCGGGTCGGGCACCAGAACCGAAAAATCTATTTGATGCACATCATGCAGATAGGGGCCGGGATCGACATCATGTTCGCGCATCAATCCCGCCAGCGTCGTGCCATAGGTTTTCCAATAGTGATTGCGCAGATGATTTGCCTCGGCCTCAGCCACGCCAAGGGCCGCCATCACAAAGGCGGTCATCCGCGGCTCTATCTGGGAAAATAGCGCCGATTCAGGTGGATACAATGTGTTGTCAAGGTCAAAGACCCAATGGGTGACGTGGGAAAACTGTGCTTTTGCCATGGGCGGCACGCTATCCCCGGTGGTCGCGCGGTGCAATGGCCGTATTGCCGCGACGGGGGTGTCTGAGTATGGTGCCGCGAAGTCCAGCGGAGGAGCGCACAGGTGACCCAGAAAGCGCCGATACAAAAAGACGCCTATACCATGATCCTGGAGGCGATCGACGTTGGCACCTTTCGCCCGGGTGACCGGCTGGTTGAAAGCGATCTGGCCGACCGGCTGGGGATGAGCCGAACGCCAATTCGCGAGGCATTGCAACGGCTTGAAACCCAATCTCTTTTGTCGCGGGACGGGCGGTCGCTTATCGTGGCGTCGCTGGATCACAACCAATTGGCCGAACTCTATGTGGTGCGCGCCGAGCTGGAGGCGCTGGCGGCGCGGCTGGCGGCGCGTCATGCCACCGCCGAAGAAACCCGGGTGCTGCGCGACATGGTCGAAGACGATCGCGCATTGGTCAACAAGCCATCGGCGCTTGCACGCGCGAACCGGCGGTTTCACAAACAAATCCATCTTGCGTCGCACAACCGGTTTCTGGTGCAGCAACTGGATTTGGTGCATCGTTCGATGGCCCTGATGGCCACCACGTCACTGGCGGCCGAAGGCCGGGGTGAAAAGGCGCTGGAAGAACATGATGCCATCGTCCGCGCAATCGAGGCGCGCGATGAAGCCGCCGCCAACGACGCGTTGAAATCACATATCTCGGTGGCCTTTGTGACCCGGTTGAAACTGGACAGTATGGCCGACGACTAGGCGTTTGTGACCGCTCCGGGTTTGACCTCCTCGTGGTCCAAAACGGGTTCATCATTGCTGTGACCATGGTCTGTCTTGTCCCAGAAGAACGGTCGGTTGATAAGTTCTATCAATGCTTTGTAGGCTGCAATTGATCCCAGGGGGAAATAGAACATCAATGTCGGCACCCAGGGGATAAGACGGCGATGTTGCGGGCTGGCCACGGCTGCCATGCCAATGGTCAGACCCAAAGCCTCGGTCAACAGGAACAGAATCTTGATGCCTGTTTCGATGTCCGGGCCAAACCAGGTCACCAGCGGATGCGGCAGCCCAAAAATTGCCAACCAGAACGACCATAAGACGGGCGCCATGACGAATTGGCTGAGCGCGCCAAGGAACAACACCTGAAAGCCAATGAACCCGCGCCACCCCAGATCGCGCAGCAAAACCCGCGGGTGACGCATATGGACGCGATAGGTTGCCATATACCCTTTCAGCCAGCGGGATCTTTGCCGGACCCATGGCCAAAGGGCACAATTCGCCTCTTCCAGCGTGACGGAATCTATCATCTGTGTGCGAAAACCGTGTCGCGACAGACGAATGCCCAAATCGGCGTCTTCGGTCACGTTATGCGCGTCCCATCCCCCCAGATCCTCAAGCACCTGACGGCGGCAGAACAGGGTCGTGCCGCCCAATGGGATCGGAAGTCGCATCCGCGTCAGCCCCGGTAAAATGACCCGAAACCAAGAGGCATATTCGATGGTGAAACAGCGGGCCAACCAATTGGCATGCGGATTGTAAAAATCCAAAATACCCTGAAGGCAGGCAACATCATCCGGTGCGGTTTCAAAATGGGCGGCGACCAGGTCAATTTGGTCGGGTGCTGGATTGTCCTCGGCGTCATAGATGCCAAGAATCTCGCCATCGCAAAAGCGAATGCCATAGTTCAATGCCCTTGGTTTGGTCGTCAACTCGCCCGGGGGGACAACCAAAATGCGCATCCAGGGCGGCAATTCCGCCTTGTCCAATGCGGCCTGGGTTTGTGTGTCCTCCGCCTCGAGCAGCAGAACAACGTCGAGCCGGGATTTGGGATAGGTCAGGCGCGAAAGCCGCGCGACAAGCCGGGTTGCAATGTCTTTCTCTCGAAACAGTGGTACCAACATCGACACTTTGGGCGGCGGTTTGGTCAATTTGGTGGAACCGGTTGCGGTGGACACCAACGGGCCGCGCAATCTGGCGATACATGCCGCGGCTTTCATGTAGGTGATGCAAAACAAGGTGAAGATCGCCCAGGCCGCGGCCACACCATAGACCAAGGCTGGAAAGACCGCCGCCACAGTGGCCAAGGCAATACCAAGCAATGCCATGCGGCGCAGATCCCGGCGGTCGGCGACCACGCGCATGCCACGACAGCTGTCCTCTTCGGGCAGGGCGGTTTCCGCCAGTTTTGACAAAGTCTTGGCATGGGCGGCGGCAATTGCGGCGTGAATATCGGTTTCGGACGCGATCCCCATGACCACCGGGCCGGTTTGGTCGGGCAATAATGCCAACAAATCTTCGAATTGATCCGGGTGGCAGGTGGCCACCACCAATGTTTCGCCCAGCCGATCCCAGGGCATGATGCCATGTTTCAGACAAAACAGCGGGTCCAGCGCGCCATAGCAGTCGGCGTTCGGCGGGGTATCCGTTACGGTCAGGGAAAGCGCGGCATATTGTGCGGACTGCGCCCGCAGAATATCCTCGCCAGTGACCAAACCCTCGGCCAGAAGCACCTGTGGCAAAGGCGCGTGACATTGTGCTTGGATGCCCAGACCCAAAAGCAACTGGTCCGGGGTCAAAACCCCAGTATCCACCAGAATCTGCCCCAGCGGTTGCCGGTAATGTGGGCTGAGGCGCGCGGTTTGTGGGCCGCGCAATTGCACTTTCGAAGGACTCATGTCTCTGGCCTGTTTTCCGCAGGGCCAGAATGACAAATTTTTGCTTAAGGCTTCGTTAACAATATCTTAAGGTAAGGTTAACAGTCCAAGTAAAGTCGCCCGGATCTGTTAACTATTTGCCGCCATTGCTGCGGCAAATTGCTCGAACAAATAGAAACTGTCCTGCGGACCGGGGCTGGCCTCGGGGTGGTGTTGCACAGAATACACCGCGCGGCCCTCGGATTTCAGCGCAATGCCGCAGTTCGATCCGTCAAACAACGAGACATGCGTTTGCATCACGTTGTCCGGCAGGCTTGCGGCGTCGACCGCAAAACCGTGGTTCATCGAGGTGATTTCAACCTTGCCGGATGCCATATCCTTGACCGGATGGTTGGCGCCGTGGTGGCCGTGGTTCATCTTGATGGTCCGTCCACCAAGCGCCAGAGCAAGCATCTGATGCCCAAGGCAAATCCCGAAAATCGGCAGGTCGGTTTCCGAGATCAGCGTTTGGATCATCGGCACCGCATAGCTGCCGGTGGCCGCCGGATCCCCGGGCCCGTTGGACAGGAACACCCCGTCCGGTTGATGCGCCAGCACCTCTGCCGCTGTGGCGGTGGCGGGCAGCACCGTGACATCACATCCCGCCGAGGCGAGGCAGCGCAGGATGTTGCGCTTTGCGCCGAAATCCAGCGCGACAACCTTGTGTTTCGGGCTTTCCTGTTGGGCATAGCCATCCGGCCAGGCCCATCGCATTTCATTCCAACGATAACTTTGCGAACAGGTCACATCCAGCGCGAGGTCAAGCCCCTCCAGCCCTTGAAAGGCGCGGGCCTGCGCGATCAGCGCTTCGAGATCGAAATTGCCATCGGGATCATGGGCCAGCGCCACATGCGGCGCGCCCTGTTGGCGGATTGCACGGGTCAGCCGACGGGTGTCGATGCCACCAATGGCGATGCGGCCGCGTGCCGCCAGCCAATCGCCCAATTCCTGTGCCGCGCGCCAGTTCGAGGCATCGGTCGGCATCCATTTGACCACCATACCTTCGGCCACTGGATCGCCGGTTTCGTCATCCTCGGGATTGACGCCGGTATTGCCGATATGCGGGAAGGTGAAGGTCACGACCTGGCCGGCATAAGACGGATCTGTCATGATTTCCTGATAGCCGGTCATGGCGGTGTTGAAGCACAATTCCGCCACCTTGGTGCCGGTTGCGCCAAAACCTGTGCCATAGAAAACCGTGCCATCGGCAAGCGCGAGACAGGCTGTTGGGGTTTGATCGGCGCGCACGGTCATTTCGGCGATTCCATCCATCATGTCGGGTAAATTTGCCGGAACCTAAGGTCTGGCGCCAGCCGGGTCAAGGCCATTGGGCGTTCTGACACCAAATAGAGTTTCCTTTTCTTTACAGTGGGTTATCAAAATAATCTGACGGTTGCCAGCAATCGTTGCATGGCATATTGTGGTGACTTCGATTAACCCATGGGGATGGGACAACATGAGTTTACGCGCAGACATCAATTCAGCGCTCAAACAGGCCATGCGTGACAAGGCCGCTCAGCGGCTGTCAACGTTGCGTCTGATTAGTGCTGCCATCAAGGATCGCGAAATTGCCCTGAGAGGGGAAGGCGAGGAACAGACGGTCGAAGAGACCGATGTTTTGGCCATCCTTGGCAAAATGGTCAAACAGCGCCAGGAAAGCGCACGCACCTATGAAGAGGGTGGTCGGCTGGATCTGGCAGAGCGGGAATTGTCTGAAATCACCGTGATCGAAGAATTCCTGCCGCGCAAGCTTGGCGACGATGAAGTGGCCAAAGCAATCGACGGCGCCGTGAGCGAGGTCGGGGCGACCTCGATCCGCGACATGGGCAAGGTGATGGGAGAGTTGAAATCCCGTTACACCGGTCAGATGGATTTCGGTGCCGTCGGCCCGATGGTCAAAGACCGCTTGGCGCAGGCCTGATCGCGCGCGACCTGATCAGGCCTGATCTGGGCCGCGATGAATGGTTTTCCGACTTGGTATGACTGCAAGGTCATGCTGAGTCAGAGATCAAGCCGGGCCGAACACCAAACGGTGTCAGACATCAAAATCTGCACGCACTGCCGCGTCATCCGTGACGCGGTAGCGTTGCACGAAGCGTGTCTTGAAGCTGACACGGCCCCGGCGTGCACCAAAATTCTCACCGTGATTTAACAGGTATAGCACCTTGGGTGATTGCAACGGTGTCAGCGGCCGACCTGCCAATTGGGCGAGGTAAGGGAACATGCGGTGTTCATGTTGGCTCATCTCGCGCAGATAGTCGATCTCGACGGGGCCATTCGCCAGATCGAACCGGACGGCGGCGCAAGACCCACAGAGTTTCCAGAATGGTTTGCGCAACGGCATTGACCATCTGCGTGGCCCGGCCAAGGCAAGTGTCGCCGCGCCCTGATCCCACACATATCCGGTTTCGGCGAGGTAGCCTCCGGCGGCCTGATTGCCCAGCATTTCCTTAACCAGATCGGGATGGGCGATATCATCCGCATCAAAGGTCATGGCATAGCCCGCCGCAACCTCAAGATGCGGCAGATAGGTGGTTAGCTGCGCCAGCTTGTGCCATTTGTCATTGCCCGCGACCGGCGTATCAAACGGCAGAAACGTGATGCGGCGATCGTCGGGCAGGGAGGTTGGGCGGTCCTGTCCACAAACCACCGCCTGCCAGTTCGGATTCGACTGTCGCAAGAGGGCGGTCAGCGTGGCGGTCAATCTGGTGCAGGTGCCCTGCCAGTCCTGTACATGATGGCGGCCCACCAGCGGGATCAAAAAGACAACTTGCTGTGCCGGTTGTTTCGGCGGCGTCTGGCGTGCCTTCAGCGCGGCGCGTTCAGATGATTGCAGCATGCGGTCATGACGCAAAAGCCATTCCGCCCCCAGGACCGCGGCGCAGGTCCGTCGCCTGAACCGGGCGGATTTTGATGTTGCGGGGATTTGGGCCATCCAGCCTAGGCCATCCGATAGGGCAGATGGCGCAGCAGATCGCGGTAAAGCGCCTTCCGCTCATCTTCTGACAGAAATGTGCCGATCTCGACTTCACGTCCCGCACCGCTCAGGGTGACGTAATTTGGCACCGGACCTTCCGAGGTGTGCAAATGTGCCTTGGCCCAAAACGGATTGCAGGACCAGCTCTGATCCGGGCCCTTTGGATTTTGGCGGGTCAAGGATACCTCGGACGGGGTCAGGCGCAGCACCTCCAGGATCTGGCTGTTGCGACGATTGCGGTCCAGCGCGAACCAGACCCCGGCCAAGGCCAGCAACAGAAACGGCAACAACCCCCAAAGCAGTTTTGTGCCCAGCAGCCCATAGAGCGGCATGGTGGCGAAAACAAAAGTTGCCAGAAGAAACGCCGCATAGCCGCGCGCAGGCAGCGATTGATGCGGCCAGAGGCGCAACTCGGCCTCGTCAGATGCGGAATTGTTTAACCAGCAATAGGGCATGGCCAAGATATAGGTATCCGCGATTGCCGCGTCGATGGGAAAATGGGCCGATCAATATGAATTGGGCGGCGATTACCCAGACGTCGTGGCGCAGTGGGCCGTGCACTCGGTGTCGTCTGCTACCGTATCGGTGGGAAAGGTCAGGTTGGGCAGGTTCGGCATGGTAAAGGCCAGAACCGGCGCGGCGGCGACGGTGATCAAAAGGCCGGTCAAAGCGGGAATGGCGATTTTTTGAAACATGGGATTGGTCCGGGACTGCAATGCATGCGGACCTATCGCATGGGCCACCCACCACTGGCGTGCGGTGGGTCACATTTGTTAACGTTTCACGTTTTGGCCAGTTGTTCTGGCCCGTTGCGTTCGCTCACGTGGGCAAAAAAGAAAAGGCCCGCGAAATTCGCGGGCCTTGGTCATTTTCAACAGGGTGTCAGCAGCTTAATGCGCGTGACCTTTGTCCCAGTCTTCCTGCTTGGGCAGGATTTCGAAAGTATGCTCTGGCGGCGGTGTGGGCAGTGTCCACTCCAGCGTGTCGGCATATTCGTTCCAATAGTTGTTGCGGGTCTCTTTTGCGCCTTTCAGCAGAGCATGGGCAACAATGTAGAAGAACAACAGGAACGACGCGAAGGAGATGAACGCACCAACCGACGACCAGTAGTTCCAGGTGGCAAAGGCCTCTGGGTAGTCGATGTAGCGGCGCGGCATGCCCTGACGACCCAGGAAGTGTTGCGGGAAGAACGTCAGGTTCGCGCCGATGAAGAACATCCAGAAGTGCAGATGCGCGAGCGGCTCGGAATACTGACGGCCGGTCATCTTGGCGAAGTAGAAATAGATCCCCGAGAAGATCGAGAAGACCGCGCCCAAGCTCATCACATAGTGGAAGTGCGCCACGACATAATATGTGTCGTGATAGGCCCGGTCGACGCCAGCCTGCGACAGAACGATGCCGGTCACGCCGCCCACGGTGAACAGGAACAAGAAGCCCATGGCGAACATCATCGGTGCCTTGAACTCGATCGATCCGCCCCACATGGTTGCGATCCAGCTAAAGATCTTCACGCCGGTCGGAACCGCAATGACCATGGTGGCCATCATGAAGTAGCTCTGCTGGGTCAGCGACATGCCAACGGTGTACATATGGTGCGCCCAGACAACAAAACCCAGCGCGCCAATCGCGATGATCGCCCAGACCATCGGCAGGTAGCCGAACACCGGCTTGCGCGAGAAGGTCGAGATCACGTGGGAAATGATGCCGAAACCGGGAACGATCACAATGTACACTTCCGGGTGGCCAAAGAACCACAGGATGTGTTGATAGAGGATCGGGTCGCCACCGCCAGCAGGATCAAAGAAGGTCGTGCCGAAGTTGCGGTCGGTCAGCAACATGGTGATCGCGCCCGCCAGAACCGGCAGGGACAGAAGGATCAGCCAGGCTGTGACAAAGATCGCCCAGGAAAACAGCGGCACCTTGAACAGGGTCATGCCCGGTGCGCGCATGTTGAGGAAGGTGGTGATCATGTTGATCGCGCCCAGGATCGAGCTTGCGCCCGAAACGTGCACGGCAAAGATCGCCAGATCCATCGACAACCCGCCTTCTTTGACGGAGAGCGGCGGATACAGAACCCAACCCACACCAGAGCCCAATTGGCCGTTGCCGCCCGGCGAAACAACCGAACAGACCGCCAGCATAGTGCCGGCAAAATACAGCCAGTAGGACAGGTTGTTCATCCGCGGGAAGGCCATGTCCGGCGCGCCGATTTGCAGCGGCATGAAGTAGTTGCCGAAACCGCCGAACAATGCCGGAATGACGACAAAGAACATCATCAGGATGCCGTGACCGGTGATCAGCACGTTCCACAGATGGCCATTGGGCGTACATGTCGCATCCGAGGCGATCATGCGAGCGCCTTCCATACACATGTATTGTACGCCCGGCTCCATAAGCTCCAGTCGCATGTAAACGGTAAATGCCACCGAGATGAAACCCGCCAAAGCCGAGGTGATCAGGTAGAGAATCCCGATATCCTTGTGGTTGGTGGACATGAACCAGCGGGTAAAGAACCCACGCTGATCTTCATGCTCGTGGCCGTGAATGGCGGCGTCAGCCATGTCGTGCCTCCTGTAGACAAATCTGGGGCATACGCATGTGCGTACACCTGGAATCTAATCCGGTTCTAGAATGTGGCGGCGGTGACGGCAACGGGGGAGTTTGACGCAGATCAAGTATTTTTGTCGCAGCCGGTTGAAAATCAAGAACCGGCAAATGGATGCAGCGGTATTTTGCCGGGCGCGATTTGTCAGGGTGGGATGTTTCGGGGCGGGCCTGTCCGCTTGGGTTCACTGGCAAAACCGCTCTGATCGCGCGCCGATTACAAACGGGCCAGTTCCTGGGACATTTCTTGTGCGATCGCTTTTGCATCTATGCCGGGGCGCTGGGCCGACACCCGCAACCCCAGCAGATCGGATTGATACCGACGGGCGAGGGCGGCTGGCGACTGGTTGGATGTGATCAGCCCCTGGGCCTGTGCCGCGCGAAAGAGATCGGCAAAAGAGGCCTCCATCCGCCGCAGATGTGCGTCGGCCTGATCGGCAAGAGGGTGCGCATGGGCCTGAAGTTCCAGCAATGTCTTGGACAACATACAAGCCTTCGCGGCGGCCTGGGTGTTTTGCAATACCTGCATCGGAAAGGCCTGCAAGGCGCCAAGAGGGCCCTTGGCCTCTGCCAATGCCTTCAGCCGATCCTGACCGTCGGCGGCATAACGATCCAGCGCCAGTGCAAAAAGCGCATCCTTTGACCCGAATGCAGCATAGAAGCTGCCCGGCTTCATTTTCAATTCCGCCTCCAGATCCTTGAGCGATGTGCCGGCCCAGCCCCGTTTCCAAAACAGATCACGGGCGCGGTTGATCAGATCATCACGGTCATAAGAGGGTTTGCGGGGCATGGGTCACCAATTCTTGAACGATCGCTCAATTATATACTTGAGTGATCGCTCAAGAAAGCCTAAATGTCATCTCGAACATCAACCCAAAAGGACATCCCATGGCTCAGTTCCCCTCGCATGATCTCGATTCCGCCCCCGAAGCCTCCAAGCCGCTGCTGGAAAACTCGCAAAAGGCGTTTGGCCGTTTGCCGGGCCTGCACAAGGTGCTGGCAGAAAGCCCGCAGGCCTATGAAGGCTATCAGGTGCTGCACAAGCTGTTCACCGAAACCGAATTCGACGCGGATGAGATGACCGTGGTCTGGCAGGCGATCAACGTCGAGAACGAATGCCACTACTGCGTCCCGGCCCACACCGGTATTGCCAAGATGATGAAGGTCTCGGACGAGATTTCGAATGCGTTGCGCGATGAAACACCGTTGCCGACCGCAAAGCTCGAAGCGCTGCGGACCTTTACATTGAAAATGGTGCGCTCGCGCGGGAATGTCAGCGAAGAAGAGCTGCAGACATTCTTTGATGCCGGCTTCGGCCATCGCGCGGTTCTGGACGTGATTCTCGGCATCGCGCAGAAGACAATGTCGAACTACACCAACCACCTTGCGCAAACGCCGATTGATGATGTGTTCAAGCCGCTGGCCTGGACCCGTTCGGACAAACCTTTGGTCGCATGACCCCGTGATAGTGGTGCGGCGTTTGCCGTATTAGTGTCTGGCTCTCGCCCTCGGGCGGGGGCCTTTTTTGTTTTGTGTCAGGCTGGTTTGTGTCAGGTTGATTTATGTCAGGCTGATTTATGTCAGGCGATCTCGCCAAAGATCTCATCGAATTTGGCGCGTAGGGCCACATCCAGATCGTCCATGTTTACCGGCAACCCCAGATCCACCAGACTGGTGACCCCATGTTCGGTGATGCCACAGGGCACGATCCCGGTGAAATGCTCCAGGTTCGGCTCTACGTTGATCGACACCCCATGAAAGCTGACCCATTTGCGCAGGCGAATGCCGATTGCGGCAATCTTGTCTTCCTGTGGAGCGCCGGTTGCGGTCAGCGGTTTGTCATTGCGCTGGACCCAGACGCCAACCCGGCCTTCCCGAATCTCGCCCTTGACGTTGAAGGCATCCAGCGTTGCAATCACCCAATGTTCCAGCTGCTGGACAAAGCGGCGCACATCGCGACCGCGTTTGCCGACGTCCAGCATAACATAGGCCACCCGCTGGCCGGGGCCATGATAGGTATATTGCCCGCCGCGTTTTGACGTATACACCGGAAAACGGTCTGGATCGGTCAGATCCTCGATCCTTGCGGATGTCCCCGCAGTATAAAGCGGTGGATGTTCCACCAGCCAGATCGCTTCCTGCGCACGGCCCTCGGCAATGGCCGCGGCGCGGGTTTCCATGAATTGGACCGCGTCGTCGTATTCGGTCAGCCCGTCAGAGATTATCCAGTCTACCATGTTGTCGGATCTACACCGCCACCGGGGCGGGGAAAACCCGATTTTCGGTCATTCCGCCATGCATGCATGTGGCACCTGATACGCCGTTTGCTTCGATCCCGCGCAGCGACGTGAACGGAAATTAGGGTGGTTGAGAAAAATTCGCGATGGTGCAGGACTTTGCCCTTGGCAATGCTTTGGCAATTGGCTAAACCCCGCAAACCATTCAAAGTGTGCGGTCGTGGCGGAATGGTAGACGCGCAGCGTTGAGGTCGCTGTGGGGTAACACCCGTGAGAGTTCGAGTCTCTCCGACCGCACCAATTTTTCAGAACAATTGTGTCAGGTGGTTGTCTTTACAGACAAATTTCCGGCCTTGGGTGTGGGGCGAATGCTGCTTTTCTGAATGTTGCGATTCGACAGGATCGCGTGGGATGGCCCCCCGATGTATCGGGCCGCTTCGGATTTGACGGGCTTTCGCTTCAATGGATCAGGGCTGAGCCCATCGACCAAACCCTTGGGCCAATCTCATTGTGCTTGTCCTGTGGGGCGCGCGCGCGGCGGTAGATGAAACCGCAAAGCGCTGTCTGTAACCCGTCGAATTTTAAGCGAATTCGAATCGGACCCTTCGGATCACACGTCTCATAATTGAGCCCAATCACCTGCCTTGCACGCAATTGGTTCCATTTCGCAAACAGCGCATTGTGCGATAGTCTTTTTTTCCGCGACAGGAACGTGACGCTATAGGGTTGTGTGTCCCCATCAGGCCAGGATCTGCGGTCAGCTATACTTTCGAGAGTGTGCACCCGTATTGTGTATATATTTCATATCCTTAAGAGACACTTTCAGTTCCATTGAGATCAATTAAAACGGGTGTGGGCGACAGATTCGCGACCGTTATCAACTGTTTCCCGAATGAACACGGTCTATTTTTCAGACAATTTCTCCTTTGTTTGAGTTAAGCCAGACCATAATGTTGCATTGCTCGCTGGGGGGCGAAAAATTTGTTGGCCACGGGGGCGGCCGCTGAACCGTTATGCGTCGAAGGACGGATGGGATGTGTCAGGACAAAGTGCGTAGGTGCTTTGCTTGGCGCAAACAGGCGAGAATTGCCTGATGACATGCCCGTCCAGCTTTCGTCAGACGTGTGACACAATGATTGGCGGTATGCGACCCGAACGTTTTTTGAACGTCTGGGAAGCTGTCCTAAAGTGGAAGGTGATGGGGTCTATGATGCCTGATCTGTATCAAATCCGGGGCGCCCGGGGGCTCTCCGATAACAGGGGAATGCACGGGGTCCACAACCCGATGACGTGCGCCGACGGGATTGCTCCATCGAAGGGCGCAGTTGTGACACGTCTTTTGTATACGGCGCGGAAAGATCAAAGCGCAGAAGCGCAGGTCAACAGTTCCGGTAACCAGGTTGCGGGTCACACTGCTGTGACGGCAACCACGTTTGATTTTAACAGTACATGCGAAGGGGGGCGTTGTTAACGTGTCCGATAACATTAAAAACAATGAAGAAAATGGTGGCCCCAACACGGATGGCCTGGACGGAATCGTACAGGGCACAACGGGCGACGATACAATTGACGTCAGCTACACCGGCGACCCCCAGGGCGATATGGTCGACAACAGCGACAATATCTTTTCGACCGACCCGGAAGATTCCGAAGACGACATCATCCAGGCCGGCGACGGCGATGATTCCGTTCTTGCCGGTGACGGCGATGACTCGGTCGAGGGCGGCGAAGGTGGCGACACCCTGAAAAGTGGCGATGGCAGCGACACCATTAATGGTGGCGAAGGCAACGACGAGATTCAGACCGACAACGAAGATCCTGCCATTGACGCAGTGACCTTTCCAACCGTGCCGGTCGACGACGACCCGGAAAACGACCGCGATCTGGTTGACGGCGGTGCCGGCGATGACACCATCACAACCGGCGACGACCGCGACACGATCTTCGGCGGCGAAGGAAATGACGTCATCGAAGGCGGCATCGACGACGACAGCGTCGATGGCGGTGCGGGCAATGATTCCATCACCGATCTCCAAGGTGCCGACACAATCGACGGCGGCGCAGGCGATGATACCATCATTGCCGGAATCGACACCTTCTCTGATTACGTAGGCGACGATCCCAACCTGCCAATCGGTGGCGTGGCTTCGGACCCCAACATCGACGATGGCCGCGATCTGGTCTCTGGCGGTGACGGCAACGATTCCATCATGACCGGCGACGACGCGGACACCATCGACGGTGGCACCGGCAACGACACGATCAATGCCGGCATTGATGACGATTTCGTCGACGGCGGCGAAGGTGACGACAGCATTATTGGCGGTCACGGCTCGGACGAAATCTTTGGCGATGCGGGCGACGATTATATCGACGCAAGCGCGCAGACCAGCGCAACGCTGTTCAACAACGAACCCGATGCCACTGATCCGGTGCCGGACAACGACCGCGATTTCGTCGATGGCGAAGCGGGCAATGACACGATCCTTGGTGGCGACGACGACGATACATTGGTCGGCGGCGAAGGCGATGACGTCCTTGATGGCGGTATCGACGAAGATCTGCTGATTGGTGGCGAAGGTGCCGACACGATCTATGGCGGTGACGGGCGTGACACGATCTTTGGTTCCGACGTTGGCGACAGCATCGACGGTGGCGATGGTCCGGCCGGCGACGGCGCAGACGGTCTTCCCAACGATTGGGACACGCTTGATCTGACCAACTCTGTTCCGACCGGCGGGTCGATCTCGATCACCTATACTTCGGCGGATCAGGAAGACGGTACTGTCGAATACTTCGATGACACCGGCACATCGCTTGGCACGTCGACCTTCGAAGATATCGAAGTCATCATCGACCCGACACCGCCGTGCTTTACCCCGGGGACGACAATCGCCACCCCAACCGGCGAACGTCTGATCGAGGATCTGCGCGAAGGTGACCGGATCATCACCCGGGACAATGGCCTGCAGGAAATCCGCTGGATTGGCACAACCGAGCTGACCGGACATCAACTGGCACGGTCGCCGCATATGCGTCCGATCCTGATCCAGGCCGGAAGCCTCGGGCCGAACCTGCCGGAACAGGACATCCTGGTCAGCCCGCAGCACCGGGTTCTGATGAACAGCGACAAGGCGCAGCTCTACTTCGAAGAGCGTGAGGTTCTGGCCCCGGCCAAGCACCTGACCGATCTGGCTGGCGTTGACGAAGTGGGCACCTTGGGTGTGACCTATATCCACTTCATGTTCGACCAGCACGAAGTTGTCCTGTCGAACGGTGTCTGGACCGAAAGCTTCCAGCCCGGCATTCAGACACTGGACGGTCTGGGCGATGCGCAGCGTTCGGAAATTCTGGAACTCTTCCCAGAGCTGGACACAGTCGAAGGTCTGGAAGATTACACCGCCGCACGCCGGTCGCTGAAAAAGCACGAAGCAAGACTTCTGGCGCGCTAAGCGCCAGACATTCGATCACGGAATATGCAGCACTCCTCTGCCGATCCGTCGGCGGGGGACGCGAAAGGCCAGAGGCGGGAAACCGCCTCTGGTTTTTTCATTTTGCGACCAAAGCTGGTCGAATTTGCCGCAATTCGGCCCAATTGGCCGTTGGCCATCACACTCCGCAGGACAGGCTGTTGCGCCTCAATCCGCTCATGGATTGTGCGATTACCTTGTAATGCTTTGAATTTGTTGGTTTTAACTTTGGTCTCGGGATGCGGTCACGCCCCGGCCAGGCGGTTTTGACATGGCGCAATATTTTTTGCCGCCTTCGGCAACAATAGCCGCAATTCGCCCTTAGTACCTCAAATTTAGGGCCAATTTAACGGTCAAAAAGGCAGGACTTGATCTTACCGGGTCGGGACCGACTGGTCATTGAACCGGATTACTTTGTGGGGGCACAATAATGCCAATAGCAAGTGAGCTGAATATCAGCACAGACGCCGATGCACTGACGATGGCGAACACCATGTTCGGTGAAGGGGTCAGCGTGGTTTCAGCCAGCTATAATGGCGATGCGGCCGCGTCCGGAACCTATACGGGCGGCAAAGCGACCCTGGGGGAATTGAGCCCCTCTGACACGGGTGTGATCCTGTCCACAGGCAAGGCCCGCGACATCACCAACAGTGACGGCTCTGCCGACACCAACACCGCCGCCAACACCGGCACGAAAATGGCCGATGGCGTCGACGGCGATGCCGATCTGGATGCGGTTTCGGGGCAAAGCACATTTGACGGCGCGTTCCTCTCTGCGGTGTTCGTTCCCGAGGGTGACACGCTGACCATGCAGCTTGTGTTCTCGTCCGAGGAATATCTGGAATATGTCAGCAGCAGCGTGAATGACGCGGTCGGGATCTGGGTCAACGGCACCTATATGCCATTGGATACCGGCAACGGCGCGGCGACCGCGATTGCCATCGACACGATCAACACCACCGCCAATCCCAACCTCTATGTCGACAATCCAGAGGCCGAAGATAACTATAACACCGAAATGGACGGTGCGACCGTGGTGCTGTCGATCACCGCGCCGGTGAACAAGGGCGAAGAAAACGACATTCGCATCGGTATCGGCGACGGCGGGGACAAAGTCTATGATTCCAACCTGTTGATCATGGGCAATTCCGTGCAGGCGCAATCTGTTGCGGTGAATGATGATCTGGCGCAGGGGCCGAACACCACCCAGGTGCATGACATTCTGTCCAATGATGACAATACGGAAGATCGCGATCTGACGATCACCCATATCAACAATCAGGCGGTGAACCCCGGGGATACCGTGACCCTGAACACCGGCGAAGAGATCACGCTTAACCCTGATGGCACGGTGTCGATCCTGACCGATGGTGACATTGGTGACTCGACATTCACCTATTCCACCGTCGATGACGAGGGCACACCGGCCACCGGATTTGCCACCATCACCACCACCAATAATCCGCCGGATTTCATTGTCAAAGGCACCGGAGATGCCGATCTGATCGACACCAGCTATGTGGGCGATCCCCAAGGCGACATGATCGACAATTTCGACCATTCCGATGCGTCGAATGATGACATGGTACATGCCGAGGGCGGGGCGGACAGCGTTCTTTCCGGGCTGGGCGATGACACCGTGTTGGGCGGGGCGGGCGATGACACCATCGATGGCGGCGCAGGCGATGATTCCATCGAAGGCGGCGACGGCCGCGACAGCCTTTTGGGCGGCGAAGACAACGATCTGATCTATGGCGGAACCGCCAATGACACGATCGACGGTGGCGAGGGCAGCGATACAGTCTATGGCGGCTTTGAAAATGACGTTGTCGGCGGCGGCAGCGGCAATGACAGCCTCTATGGCGACGAAGGCAATGATACGCTTTTGGGCGGATCGGGGTCTGATACGCTGGACGGCGGGTATCAGGACGACCTGCAACACGGCGGCAGCGGCGACGATACGGTTTATGGCAATACCGGCAATGACACGCTGTATGGCGATGACGGCGACGATTATGTGCGCGGCTCCTATGGCGAGGACGAGCTGCACGGCGGTCTGGGCGACGATTACGTTTGGGGCGGATTCAACGATGATGTTTTCATTGTCGAAGACAATTTCGGCAACGACACATTCGACGGTGACGCCTTTGACGAAATTCACGGCGACACGCTGGATCTGTCGGCCACCACCACCGGGCTGAGGGTTGATCTGACCGGTTTGAACCCGGAAGACGGCAGTTTCAGCGACGGCACTGACACCGCCGCCTTTATCGAAATCGAAAACCTCGTTCTGGGGGGTGGCAATGACACCATTGCCCTTGGCGATTTCAGCGGAACCGACAGTGTTCAGGGCTTTGCCGGACCAATCGACAACGGCGATGGCACCTTTACCGGCGTCGATGTACTGGATGTATCAGAGCTGACCTCGGACGGCGGGACAACGCCGGTGCATCTGGGGGATGTGGGTGTCACGGACGACGGGTCGGGCAATGCGGTGCTGACCTTTACCGGCGGTGAAAACCTGACATTGGTCGGCATTTCGCCTGCTGTGGCCAACAACCCGGCCTGGCTTAACGCCATTGGCATTCCGTCGGATGGCATTCTGACCGGCACCGGGGCCGACGACACCATTGTCGCCGACACTTGGGTCGACGAGGATCTTGACCAGGTTGACAACAATGACGGTCATCTGCCCGGCGAAGGCCCGCAGGACGACATCATCAAGGCCGGTGGCGGCAATGACTCGGTCCATGCGGGCGCGGGCAACGACGATATCGAAGGCAGCTTTGGCGATGACACGCTGGATGGCGGCGCGGGCGATGACAGTATCCTCGGCGGCAGTGGCGAGGATGTCATCACCGGCGGCAGCGGCGACGATACATTGTCGGGGCAGGACTCGGCTGATGTCATCACGGGCGGGGCCGGCCGCGATTTCATCTCTGGTGGCGAGTCTGAGGATAGTCTTCGCGGCGGGGCAGGCGGCGACACGATACAAGGTGACGAAGGCCGCGATACAATCGACGGTGGCCTGGGCAACGATAGCCTGTCCGGCGGCGACGATCAGGATCTGATCACGCTGGCCGCCGACCAGGGCAGTGATACAATTGATGGCGGCGCTGGCGGGGTCGATCAGGATACGCTTGCCTTGACCGACACGCTGGGGGCCAATGTCGTGCTGACCGGGGACGAGGCCGGCACCGTGACCACCGGCACCGGCAGCGCAGAATTCACCGAGATCGAGGCGCTGCACCTCGGGGCGGGCGATGATACGCTGGATGGGGCTGGTGACAGCACCGGCATGTCCATCGACGGCGGCGCTGGCGCCGACAGGCTGAGCGGCGGGGCGGGTGCAGACCGTATTCGCGGCGGCGATGATGCCGACACGATCATTGCCGGGCGCAATGATACCGTGGATGGCGGCGCGGGCGGGGATGACAACGACACGTTGATTGTGAACGGTCCGGCGGCGATCACCTTTGATCCACTTGATTCCGAACGCGGCACTGTCACCTGGGACGACGGCGAAACGCTGGTCTTTCGCGATATTGAAAATGTCGAATATATTCCGTGCTTTACGCCCGGAACCGTGATCAAGACCTTGCGCGGCGAGGTGCCTGTGGAACATCTTCGGGTCGGGGACCGGGTTCTGACCCGCGACAATGGCTATCAGATGATCCGTTGGGTTGGCTCGCGCAGTCTGAATGCGACACAGCTGGCCGCGCGCGCGGCGCTGCGCCCCATTCGGATCTCGCAGGATGCGTTGGGGCCGGGCATGCCGATGCGGGACATGATGGTGTCGCCGCAACACCGGGTCTTGATCAACAGTGCGGCGGCGCAGATGTGGTTCGGCGAAGAAGAGGTGTTGGTCGCGGCCAGTCACATGACCTGTCTGGATGGGGTGTCACGGGCCGATGATCGCGACGGGGTCACCTATATTCATATCCTGTTTGATCAACACGAAGTGGTGCTCAGCGATGGTCTGTGGTCGGAAAGCTTCCAACCCGGCGACATGACTCTGGCGGCATTGGACGGTGATCAACGCGACGAGCTTCTGGCATTGTTCCCGGAGCTTGCGGCGCAGGTGGATCTGCATGCGGTCTATCCGGCTGCGCGCCCCGCGCTCAAGTCGCATCAGGCGCGGGTCATGTTGATGAGCTGACGGTTTCGGCGATCGCGCCGAACACTCGGCTGGACGGGCTGAGCGCTGCCTCTCAGCCCCCGCCCTGGGCGGTCTGTGCTGCTCGCCAGACCGCCCAATCTTCGGGCGTATCCAGATCGGTGCGGGCCTTTTGACCGGCCAAGGGCACCAAGACCCGCGATTGGGCATGCCGCGCGATGATGTCACGCGCGCCCAAATCGCCCGTCAGCGTCGAAAATTCACCAAAAAGCGCCCTGCGGAACAGCACCGGATGACCCGGCGTGCCGTCGGCGCAGCTTGCCTGCACCACCAATGCGCCCGGCGACTCGCCCGCCATCGCAATCAGCGCGGTAAGGTCGTCGCGGTTGATATCCGGCATATCCGGCGGCAGGACAATCGCGGCATCGGTGGCCGCGGGCAGGGCGGCCATCGCGGTGCGCAGGCTCTCTGACATGCCGCGCGCGGCATCCCGCACCACCAACCGGCGCACTGGCACCTCGGCCAGGGCGCGTGCACGCGGGTGGTTTTCGTCCGGCAGCGTGACAATGACCGAAAGCCCCGCCGCCAACCCGCGAAGCGCCATGGCGCGCAAACAGGGCTGGCCGCCGACATCCTCTAGCAACTTGTCCCGTCCGCGCATCCGGCTGGATTGCCCGGCAGCGGGCAGGATCAGAGCGGTCAGCATGTGCGGTCCTTTCGACGGTTTGACCTCAGACTAGAATGGATTGTCTGCTCTGTCAGCCTCGGCCTTTGGAAAGGCAAATATTGGCCGCGACACCCGCACGGGCAGGGGGCGGACATTACAATGGTGGGGCGCAAAAATACTTGCTCTGGCGTGTTGCGGTGGGCTCATCCCTATGACAAAAGCGACCTATCGTATGTCGCTTTTGATGCCAGTAGCGCCGTATCCCTTGGCGAGAGCCTGAAAAATTCCGATAGCTTGGCCATATGGGTGCCAATTGGGGTGACGGCGGATGTTGATCCGCAATTGGCCTGTCTGCCAAGCCATGGTTTCAGGCATCGACACGGATACCCGACCGCCGGAATGTGCGGTCAACATGGCGCATTCGCCAGCCGATTTGCGCCAGCACGCCGATCAAAGCGACCAGAGAAAATGGAAACAGGAGGTCACCAATGACCGACACCAGCAATACCCAAGGGATACCCGATCCCGAGGGGCATTCCGAAATCATCGAGACCGATTATGAAATCGGTCAAGACAATCTGGAGACCCGGATCGGGCCGTTGGGTGTGGATATTCACAACCCGGTGTTTCTGATCTCCGGGCTGTCGATTGTTGCATTCGTATTTTACGCCTTGGCGCTGCCCGAACAGGCCAGCGCGGTTTTTGGCTGGCTTCGCCCCTGGCTGACCAGCACCTTTGACTGGTTTTTTCTGGGCGCGGCCAATTTCTTTGTGGTGTTTTGCCTTGTTCTGATCGTCCTGCCGATTGGCAAGGTCCGGCTGGGCGGCGAAGATGCGGTGCCGGATTATTCCTATATTGGCTGGTTCGCGATGCTGTTTGCGGCCGGCATGGGCATTGGCCTGATGTTCTTTGGCGTGTTGGAACCGGTCTATCACATGGCAATTTCCGAACCGCTCGGCGTGGCCAGCCCGATTGGTGAAGACGGTGCCATCATTGCCGAAAACGTCGATGCGGCGCGGCGCATGGGGTTGGCGGCCACGATCTATCACTGGGGTTTGCACCCTTGGGCGATTTATGCGGTTGTGGCGCTGGCCCTTGCTTTGTTCACCTATAACAAAGGCTTGCCGCTGACGATCCGGTCGGCGTTTTACCCGATCCTGGGCGAACGCGTCTGGGGCTGGTGGGGCCATGTCATTGACACATTGGCGGTTTTTGCCACGCTGTTTGGTCTGGCGACCTCTTTGGGGTTTGGCGCACAACAGGCCAATGCCGGTCTGAGCCATGTGTTTGGCATCGAGGTGTCGATCACGGTTCAGGTTCTGTTGATCACCGCGATCACCGCAATTGCACTGGTGTCGGTGCTGCGCGGGTTGGATGGCGGCGTGAAACTGCTGTCCGAAGTCAACATGGTGATTGCGGCGCTGTTGTTGTTGTTCGTGTTCTTTGCGGCGGGGCCGGGCGGTATTCTGTCGGATTTCATCGGCGGTATTTCGGAATACGGCAAAGAGATCTTTGCCTTGTCCAATCCGATCGGACGCGAAGACACCGGGTTCATGCATGGCTGGACCACCTTCTATTGGGCGTGGTGGATTTCCTGGTCACCTTTTGTCGGCATGTTCATTGCCCGCGTCAGCCGGGGCCGCACGGTGCGGGAATTCGTGATCTGCGTTTTGATCATCCCGTCAATGGTCTGTGTCCTGTGGATGGCGACATTCGGTGGCGCGGCAATTGATCAGGTCCTGAGCGACCCGACCACCAGCGCGGTCAAGGCCCAGGTGATCGACGCCTATAACCCGCCAATGTCCCTGTTCGCCATGTTGGACGGTCTGCCCCTGTCCAGCATCACCTCGGTGATTGCGATTGTGTTGGTGATCGTGTTTTTCGTGACCTCCTCTGACAGTGGCTCGCTTGTGATCGACACGATCACGGCGGGTGGCAAAGTGGATGCGCCGGTGCCACAGCGGGTGTTCTGGTGTGTGTTCGAAGGCGCGGTGGCGATCGTGCTGTTGATCGGTGGCGGATTGGCCTCGCTTCAGGCGATGGTGATTTCGACCGGCTTGCCGTTCACCATTGTCCTGTTGCTGATGTGCTGGGCGATCTTCAAAGGCTTGTTGGCAGAACGCAAATAACCTTGCATCCTGTGCATGATCTGGCGTCCGAGGGAGCGATTTGCCCCCTCGGGCGCTTTTTTCGTTTTGGGCCTTGCTGTCGGCATGTACTTTGCCTGCCATTGTCCTACATCCGCTCGATTGAACCGGTTGGGTAAAGGAGACGGCATTGACAACGATCCTGTGGTTTCGGCGCGACCTGCGTCTGAGCGATCATGCCGCGCTGACGGCGGCCTGTGCTGCCGGGCCGGTGGTTGCGGTTTTCATTCGCGACGCAACGGTCGATCAACTGGGCGCAGCCCCGGCCTGGCGGCTTGGTCTTGCATTGGAACATTTGGCACAGGCACTGGCGGCACGCGGTCAACGGTTGATCCTGCGATCCGGGCGTGCCGAGCAGGTTCTGGCCGAACTGGTCGCCGAGGTTGACGCCAAACGGATCTATTGGACGCGCTGTTACGATCCCCAGAGCCGCGAACGCGACACAGAGATCAAATCCCGGTTCCGCGCAAAAGGGATCGACGTCCGCAGTTTTGGCGGCACCGTCTTGTTTGAACCCACCACCGTCGAGACCAAGACCGGCGGGCCGTACAAGGTGTTTTCACCCTATTGGAAAACGGTAAAGACCCGCGACGTTGACGCGCCGCTGCCAGAGCCGGGCAAGATCCCGCCGCCGGAGACATGGCCCGAAAGTGCAAATCTGGCGGATTGGGCGCTTGGCGCGCGGATGCGGCGTGGCGCGGATGTGGTGCGCGCGTATCTGCATCCCGGCGAAACCGCCGCGCAGAACCGGTTGGCGGAATTTGCCGGTGACAGTATCGCCTTGTACCACCAGCGCCGTGACCTTCCGGCGGTGGATGGAACCTCTGGTCTGTCCGAATATCTGACCTACGGAGAGATTTCGCCACATCAATGCTGGCACGCCGGTCTGCGCGCCCGCGAAGAGCACAGCCAAGGCGCAGAGGCCTTTCTGCGCGAATTGGCCTGGCGCGATTTTGCCACCCATCTGATGGTGCATTGGCCGGACATGCTGGACAGCAATTGGCGCGCGGGATGGGACAATTTCGCCTGGCGCGAGGATGAGAGCCTGCCTGAAGTGATCGCATGGCAACAGGCGCGCACCGGGGTGCCGCTGGTCGATGCCGGTCTGCGCGAAATGTATGTCACCGGGCGGATGCACAACCGGGTGCGTATGGTTGTGGCATCCTATTTGACCAAACACATGCTGGTGCATTGGCGCATTGGTCAACGCTGGTTTGGCGAATGTCTGACCGACTGGGATGCGGCATCAAATGCCATGGGCTGGCAATGGGTGGCGGGGTCCGGGCCGGACGCCGCGCCGTATTTTCGGGTGTTCAACCCAGAGTCTCAGGCCAAGAAATTCGACCCCAAAGGTGCCTATGTCCGCCGCTGGATTGCCGAGGGGCAGGCCAATCCGCCCGCCACTGCGCGGGCCTATTTTGACGCGATCCCGAGAAGCTGGAACATCACGCCCGGTGATCTTTATCCGGCGCCTGTGGTTGGGCTTGATGCGGGACGCAAACGGGCGCTTCTGGCCTATGAAAATCGCGGGTTCTGAGGGTCGGTTTTGCGGCATGGCGTTGCCGCTTCGCATCTGGTGTGGGGGGAAGTGCCGTCGCGGCCTTGCGCCGGAAGCGCGGGCAACGATAACTGGACGTTAACGCCAGAGTCCCCAAGGAGGCCCGCGAGCAGATGCCAACCATACCCAAGCTTGTCGCCGCGATATGTTTGTCGATCACGGCCTATCTGGTGTCCAAAATGGTCATGCAGGTCATGCCGGAAAGCACCGATTTCGGGATCTTTCTGCCGCTGAATATGGTCATCGGCTTTTTGACCGGCTGGTTCTACACCGGCCGTTTGGCCACCACGCGACTGGCCGAGGCGGTCAGCTATGGTCTGACCGGGGCGGCGGTGATGACCTTTCTGGCGTTGTTCACCCAATCGTCCAATGAAATGATGCGTCTGGCCATGCGCCACCGGTATGGCGGCCCGGTCGAAGCGGTCGCCGCGGTGTTTCAGATCGGCGTCGACTTTGCCGCCGAGGTGTTTACCACCGATATGGTGGTGACATTGGCGGTTGGCGGCATTGTCGCGGGCGTGCTGACCTTGCTTGCTTCGAAACGTTGGAAATAAACCATGCCCGATTTGTTTTTCTACGGCACCCTGTGTCATGTGCCGTTGCTGGAGCGCGTCCTGGGACGGTCTGCGGCCGCGATTGACCTGATGCCCGCGCAATTGCCGGGATGGTCGGTGCATTGGGTGGCGGGGCAGGGGTTCCCGATGATCCAGCAACAGGACGGTGCCCTGACCCCGGGCCAATGGGTCGCGAATCTGAGCGCCGAAGATCTGGCGCGGCTCGATCATTATGAAGGCGGATTTGACTATAGCCTGGAGCCGATGACAATCCGCACCGAAGATGGCGCAGAACGGTCGGCTTTGGTGTTCTTGCCTGCGGCCAATCGCTGGACTGCTGGCGCGCCCTGGCATCTGCCGGATTGGGTGGCCCAATTTGGCGATGTGACGTTGGAAGCCGCCGAAGAAGTGATGGAGCGTTTCGGCGTGACCTCGGCCCGGGATATGGATCGGCTTTTCCCGTGGATTCGGGCGCGCGGTTGGGCCCGGTGTCTGGGACGCAGGCCTGCGCCCAGCACGTTGCGCCGAGCGCCGGATGCGTCTGCGGTGGAAATTGGCACGCAACGTGCCGGGTATGACGGCTTTTTCCGGATCAAGGATTTCGACATCCGCTATCGTCAATTCGATGGCGCCCAAAGCCCGGAAATCTCGCGGGAAACCTTTGTGGCTTATGATGCGGCACAGGTGCTGCCCTATGATCCGGTGACCGACAAGGTGATGGTGATCGAACAGCTGCGCTTTGGCCCGATCTGGCGCAAGGACCCGGCCCCTTGGGTGCTGGAACCGATTGCCGGGCTGGTGGATGCCGGCGAAGACCCGGCGGATTGTGCCCGTCGCGAAGCGGTCGAAGAGGCCGGCCTCACGCTGGGTGATCTGCGCCTGATCAGCCGGATCTATGCCTCGCCCGGTTATTCCACCGAATTTTTCCATTGTTATCTGGGGCTTTGTGATCTGTCGGATCACACCGGCGGGGTTGCGGGGCTGGCGCATGAAGCCGAAGACATCCGCAGCCATGTCATCAGCTTTGATCATGCGATGGATCTGGTGACCAGTGGCGAGGTCAATGTCGGGCCTTTGGCAATGATGCTGCTTTGGCTTGCACGCCATCGTGAGGAACTGCGCGGTGCTGCCGGCGTCAGGCACACTTGAGTTCACGGGCCACGGGGCCTACACAAACACAACATTTTTCAAGGAGGGTCACCCCCATGCGCACCGCATCCGATCTGGCCGACGCCGTTGGCAACACCCCGCTGATCAAGCTGAACAAAGCCAGCGAGATGACGGGCTGCACCATTCTGGGCAAGGCCGAATTCATGAACCCCGGCCAATCGGTCAAGGACCGCGCCGCCCTGTTCATCATCCGGGACGCGGTACAAAAGGGGCTGTTGAAACCTGGCGGCACAATTGTCGAAGGTACGGCCGGCAATACCGGCATCGGGCTGGCGCTGGTTGGCGCGTCGATGGGATTCAAGACCGTGATCGTGATCCCCGAAACCCAGAGCCAGGAAAAGAAGGACATGATCCGTCTGGCCGGGGCGGAACTGGTGCAGGTGCCGGCGGCCCCGTATCGCAACCCCAACAACTATGTGCGCTATTCCGGGCGTCTGGCCGAAGAAATGGCACGTCGCAGCAACGAAGGCGTGATCTGGGCCAATCAGTTCGACAATACTGCCAACCGGCAAGCCCATATTGAAACCACCGGCCCCGAAATCTGGGAACAGACCGGGGGCAAGGTGGATGGTTTTGTGGCGGCGGTTGGTTCCGGCGGCACGCTGGCCGGTGTTGGCATGGCCTTGCAACCCAAGGGGGTGAAAATCGCCCTTGCTGATCCCGATGGTGCGACGCTACACCGGTTCTACACCACCGGAGAGCATAAATCCGAAGGTGGCTCGATCACTGAGGGGATCGGCCAGGGACGGATCACCGCCAATCTTGACGGGTTCACCCCGGATTTCAGCTATAATATTCCCGATGCCGAAGCGCTGCCCATCGTGTTTGACCTGCTCAAGGACGAGGGGCTTTGCATGGGCGGATCAACCGGCGTCAACGTCGCCGGCGCGATCCGTTTGGCACGCGAGCTGGGACCGGGCCACACCATCGTGACCATTCTGTGTGACTATGGCACGCGCTATCAGTCCAAATTGTTCAACCCGGACTTCCTGAAGTCCAAAGGCCTGCCAACGCCGGATTGGCTGACCCGGTCGCCGGCCTCGATCCCTGGTGTATTCGAGGACGTCTGATGTCTTTTATCCGGTTTAGGCCTGCGGTCCTGTTGGCGCTGGTCACAGTCATTTTCATGTCGTTTGGCAGCCATCCGGTTGCGGCACAGGAGCTTTCGGTCGAAGTGCCGGATGTGATGTCGCAGGCCGGAACCTCGTTGCCGGATGGTCAAGGCCTGCCGGATTATGACGCCTGGAACATCCTGGCCAGCCGTGCCGAGGCCGCCCTGGAAAACGGCCGTGCCTCGGACAGCGCGTTTGAATCCCTGCGTGCCGAAATCGTATCCTGGCGGGCAAGGTTTCTGGCCGCGCAGGATGTGAACCAATCGCGCATTCGCACCCTCGAATCCCAGGTCGCCGCCTTGGGGGCGGCACCGGCAGAGGGCGAAAGCGAACCTGAGGATGTGGCACGCCGCAGGGCAGCGCTGAATGAACAATTGGCCCAATTGCGGGCGCCGATTCTGAATGCGGAAGAGGCCTATAACCGGGCCAACGGCATTATTGGCGAAATCGACAGTCTGATACGGGCGCGTCAGGCAGACAAATTGTTCGAGGTGGGCCCGCTGCCTGTTCTGCCGGAAAACTGGCAAATCGCCTATGGCGAATTGGTGGATGCCTGGCGCGGGGCCGCCAACGAAGTGCGGAAATCCTGGGGCTCGGATGTGCGTCAGGCCGAAATCCGCAGCAATCTGCCCTTGGTGTTGATGCTGCTGCTTGTGGCGCTGATTCTTTTGATGCGCGGGCGCGGCTGGGCCCGCAATGTCGGCTCCTGGATGCGGCGGAAATCCAAACGGGGCGGCGCGGTCTTTGCGTTTCTGGTGTCGGCCGGTCAAATCATCCTGCCGTTGATCGGGCTTTATGCGCTGACAGAGGCGATTTTTGCCACCGGCATTCCCGGCGTGCGGCTGACGTTGCTGTTGGAAAAACTGCCGGTCTGGGGGATTGTGATCCTTGGGCTGCGCTGGATGACAGAGCGGCTGTTTTCCCAGCACGACGGCGATCGAATGTTGCCAATGGCGCGCCAGCAACGCACCGAAGCGCGCACCTACGCCAGCCTGCTGGCGATATTGCTGGTGGCGCGCGACGCAATCACACAATTTTCCGGTGTCGAAGGGTTTTCGGTTGCGACGCTTGCGGTTGTTGATTTTCCGGTCATTGTTCTGACTGCGCTGATCCTGTTCCGTTTGGGACAGTTGATGATCCATCATATCCGCTTTGACAGCGAAAATGCCGAGCGTGCGGTGCGCGCCCGTGTGGTCGGTTTCCTGGGCCGCATTGCCATTCTGGTGTCGATTGTTGCGCCGGTTCTGGCGGCCACGGGATATCGCACCGCCGCGGAAACATTGCTCTTTCCGGCGGTGACCACGCTGGCGCTTCTGGGGCTGATCGTGATCCTGCAACGGTTCACCAATGATCTGTACCGGTTCTTGATGGGCCAGTCCGAAGAAGAGGCCGACAGCCTGATCACGGTATTGATCGGTTTTATTCTGGGCATCATGGCGCTGCCGTTCCTGGCGTTGATCTGGGGCGCGCGGGTGGCCGATCTGACAGAGCTGGCCACCCGTATCGGCGAGGGGTTTGCCGTCGGAGACAGCCGCATTTCCCCCACCGATTTCCTGGTGCTTCTGGTGGTGTTTGTCATTGGCTATATGGCAACCCGCCTGATGCAGGGCGCGCTTAAAAATTCTATCCTGCCGAAAACCGGCATCGACACCGGCGGCCAGAACGCCATTGTGTCCGGTGTTGGCTATGTCGGGATCTTTGTGGCGGCGCTGGTGGCGATCACCTCTGCCGGACTGGATCTGTCGTCGCTGGCGATTGTTGCCGGGGCCCTGTCGGTCGGGATCGGTTTCGGCCTTCAGAATATCGTGTCCAACTTCGTCTCTGGCATCATCCTGTTGATTGAACGCCCGATTGCCGAGGGCGACTGGATCGAGGTGGGCGGCATTCACGGCACCGTGCGGCGGATTTCCGTGCGCTCCACCCGGTTAGAGACTTTTGACCGCTATGATGTGATCATTCCCAACGCCGATTTCGTGTCGGGGCAGGTGTCGAATTATACCCGCGGCAGCGCGCTTGGCCGGATCATCATTCCGATTGGTGTGGCCTATGGCACGGATACCCGCAAAGTCCAAAAGATCCTGCTGAACATTGCGCGCCATCATGATCAGGTGCTGATGAACCCGGAACCCGGGGTCGATTTTATCGGCTTTGGTGCGGATTCGCTGGATTTTCAGATCCGCGCGGTATTGCGCGACATCACCCAGGGCATGGGGGTGCGGACCGAAATGCGCCACCAGATCGTCGAGGCCTTTGCCGAAGAAGGGATCGAGATTCCCTTTGCGCAACGCGATGTCTGGTTGCGTAACCCCGAAGTGCTGCACACGCCGCCACCTGCGGCAGACGCCAATCCCCAGACCACCCCGAACAGCCCCCAGACGGTACAACAGCCCGTTGCGCCAAAAGCGGCGCCGGACACGGGCGACAACTTGCCGTCTTATGGGGACGGGATCAGTGACGGAGATGGAGATGTGACGCGATGACGACCCGCTTGCTGTTCCGCGAAGACCCCTATTTGCGCGATGCACCGGCCCGCGTGATCGCCCACACGCCAGAAGGTGGCATAATCCTGGATGCCTCGGTGTTTTATCCCACCGGCGGCGGCCAACCGGGCGACAGTGGATTTCTGGTCTGGGACGGTATTGAAATGCCAATTGCCACCACGGTGCTGGGGCCGGGCAGGGAGGTGGTGCTTGTCCCGTCTGAACCTCAGCCCTTGCCCGAAGTTGGCACACATCTGGTGCAATACCTGGATTGGGAACGCCGCCACCGGCATATGCGGGTGCATACGGCGCTGCATCTGTTGTCGGTCGTGGTGCCGCTGCCGGTGACCGGTGGCGCGATCACATCGGAAAAGGGGCGGTTGGATTTCAACATGCCCGACGCGCCAGCCGACCGCGACGTGATCGAGGAGTCGCTGCACCTGTTGATCGAACGTGACCTGCCGGTCTCTGAAACCTGGGTGACCGACGAAGTGCTGGCCGCAACCCCGGAGTTGGTCAAGACCATGTCGGTCAAACCACCGCGCGGGCAGGGCCGCGTGCGGCTGGTGCGGATCGGCAAGGGCGGGGATCAGGTCGACCTGCAACCCTGCGGCGGCACACATGTCGCCCGCACCGGCGAAATCGGCGCGATCCGGCTTGGCAAGATCGAAAAAAAGGGCCGCCAGAACCGCCGGATGAATATTCTGTTCGATGCATGAGAAAACTTTGAACATTCCGGGTAAGTGACCGTATTAGCACTTGAATGTCGGTGTCAGTCGGGGCTAAACACCCGTCCACGGACAGTTGGCCGAGTGGTCGAAGGCGCACGCCTGGAAAGTGTGTAGGCGGGAGACCGTCTCGAGGGTTCGAATCCCTCACTGTCCGCCACGCAGCACCGGTAAGTCTTTGATTTTTATTCGAGATGCACGATGTTACCCTCTTCGTTCCCACATTCGTTCCCACACTTGGCGCTCGTTTGATGGGTCTGCGATTCAACTCAATCTTCGAACAAATCATCACCTGACTCGCCTGTAATCAGGGCGCGCTGTCGTTCGCGGCTGATCTGGCCGTAGCTGCGCAGTGTCGTCAAGACGTCGGTATGACCGAGGTTTTGCGAAGCGGCGACCAATTCTGCGACCGACGTGCAATTCTTGGCAACGTGGCGCGCCAACATGTGGCGAAAGGCGTGCGGGCCGAAGGCATCCAGATTTGCAGCGGCGAAGGCCTCGTTGACGATCTTTCGAACGGGTTCGGTGCTTTTCCAGGAGCGACGCTCGAATCCGTCGGCTAAGAAACCGGTGTTGGATTGCGGCACGATAGCGGTCGCCGGGAACAAGGGGTCGTCCGGGCCATAGAATGCGTCTTCGTCGAGATACGCCATCCAGGCAGCCAAGGCAGTTTCGGCCTCGGGGAAGCCTTGTGCAAAGAAGGTGTCGATACGCTTGCCAAACTTGGTTGCCACCTCTCGCGGGTTCTGTGTGACGGATTTCTCATCGAGATTCACGTGCTTGATCCGCAAGGTGATCAATGCGCCCACACGAATGCCAGTCAGACAAAGCAGCGCGAAAATCGCCTTGTCCCGCATCTCGCGCGGTGTGGTTGCGGGCATCAACTCCAGCGCCCGTTTGGCCTGTTTGACACTGGGCGCAGGGCGGGTCGGTGCGGCGCGCGCTTCGGCCTCATCGCGGCGCGACAGGTTGAAGTAGTCCGCGTCCGCTGCCCTAATCCGGCTGCGAAAGCCATCTTGCTGAGAAAGCCAAAGCGTGAATTCGCGCAGGGTCGCCAGTATGGCGCGGGTGGTGGACTTGCCCAAGGGTTTGCCGCTCGCACTTTTGGCCTGCTCTAGGTGAGACCGGAACCCCATGGCCCATTCGATGTGGAACTTGGCAAAGTCCTTGCGTGCGTTCCACACATCGAAGCGTTCCAGGGCGGCAAGCTCGCGGTCGAGTGTCTTGTCGGAAAGCTGACGCGCGTATTTGCGGTAATCAACGAACCGGCGCTTGAGCCGTTCGTTTTTCTCATTCGGTCGCTTGGTCATGTTGGCCTCCTTTCAGGCGTTCAGCAGGGGGCAATTCGAGTGCCGACCGGACAGGTCGGGAAGTGGAAAAACACGGGGGCCACTGTCCACCACCTTAATGTTCGCTATAGCCGCGTAATTTTGAGGTCGAGGGTCCGGGCGATTTCAGGGATGCTGGCCTCGGCAACCGGCTTGGAAAGGACTGTTTCGCAAGCCTCGCAGAAGGCGATCAGCCTGGCGCGCCCGTCCCTGATTTCGCAATCTGCCATTCCCCCAGCCGCCCGGCGTTCTTTCCGGCAGCAAACGCAGTAGATAGTGTTGATCTGCGTCTTGACCGACCTGCTTTCACGCTTCGCCTTGATGTGGTCTCGCAGATCGTCGCCTCTGATCAGGATGGGCCGCGCGCCATCCATGACGCGCAGTCCGTCCGATGCCCAATTGCGGATTGTCCGGGGAGAGACGCCGGATACCTCCGCCGCCTCTTCGATTGTGTAGCTGCGGTACGCCTTTATCCCGCTCAGACGCGCTTGCTTGGGCATCTGCGCCTCACTCGCCTGCCGGGGTCTCGTTACGCTTCAACCAGTCGCGCAACGCTTCCAGCGTAATCAGGCGGCGCGTGCCGATCTTGACGCTGGTCAACTCGCCAGACGATAAAGCGGCATAGAGCGTGGTCCGCCCGATGCTGCAAAGGCGCGCGGCTTCGTTGGGTGAAACGGCGATGATTTGAGCGGCTTGGGTAATCAGTTCCGGGGTGTTCGTCATGGCTCATTCTCCTGTGTTAGAGCATGAGCGAACCGTGCCGGACGACGGTTGGACAGGAACAGACGGGAGGTTGCTGACCAGTTACTGTCCAGTGCGTATCTTGGTGACGTAGTCTTTGACGCTCGAAAGCGACGGCGGTTTGAGGTCGGGGTGTTTCCTCTCAAAATGAACAAGAACCACTTTCGCCTCTTCATTTCGCCCCAGCATTGCTTGCCCGCTTCGCACTCGTTCTTCGATTATCGCGATCAGCAGATGTCCGAAGCGATTTGGCGCGCCACCCAGATTTCTCGGAGGCACACCCACGAGTGTGCGCGGGTCAGACAACGGCAGCAATCGACCATCCTTTGAGTCCAAATCGACCAACTCGCCTAGGCTTACGGCGACGGTGCCATCAACCGTTGCCGAACCTTCCGCCGTCACAACCAATCGCCAAGTCGATCTCATTTCGCGGGACAAGGCGTCGCCAAGTGCGAGCAGATCGCTTTCGTCGCGGAGGCAGGGGTGGAAAAACAGCATCACGTCGCCTTGATCGGTCTCAATGGCTCCGATTCTCCAAGTAGTTCCGTGTAAAGCGGTCGCCTTTCGGCGCTTACATTCAAAGCTGTCCGCCAAAGCTTGAATCAGTTTAGGAACATCAGGACTGACGGCTTGGACATCTTCGCGCCTGACCGGGACGAAGCCTCGGTCCGGGCAGAAATACCCATAGCACCCGGCCTCGCACACAACCGGCGCAGCGTGCGCCTCTTCGCAGTCATTACACACCACCGATCCCACAACTCCGGATTCGCAAAGATACCCGTTGCGCAGCAGCGCAGCAAAGGCGTGGTTGTCGCCGTAAAACGAGGCAGATCCCTTGCAGCCTTGCGCAATCAACTCGCACAGAAGCAAGAGCGCATTCACTCGATTACCTCAAACAGATCGGCACTGGTCGGCGGTGGGGCCAGCAAGTGCCAGCGTTCCAACAAATCATATACAAATTGCCGATCAGTCTCAGTCTTGTTCGGCAGGGTGGTGGTATTGGGCGAGTTTAACGTGACGGTCAATGTACGCGATGATTTGCCTCCATTTGCTGCCAGGATGATGCGCAGAGTTGCCGCCAAAATTTGCCAACCACCAGCACGCAAGGGCGAAGCCGCGCCAAACCGCCGTTCGAGGAACTGATACAATGTTTCGTCTTCTGCCCTCTTTTCAACCCGGACAAATCCTCCATCAGAAGACCGGAAAGACAGAGATGAAACCTCCACCCTTTCGATCCCATCTGCCGGTTCCATCTCGAAAACTGGCGATTGTCGAAGTGTCTCTAGTTGAACGTCACGACGCGGGATTTCGACGGGTGCCGTGGACTGCGGTGCAAAATTCGCGGAAAATGACTGGAGATATTTGTCGCGCAACTTTTTGCCGCCCTTGGCGCAAATCTCGACGATGCGTTCGCTCGGATCACAGACAACGCCAACTTCCAACACTTTTTGAACGGTTTGTCGCTCAAGGCTCTCCTCACCAAAAGCCAATTCACTGTGGGCGTGTTCTTCGATGTAAATCGTGGCCTGGGTCAGTTTGGTTTCGTCACCTGTCAGTGGATGAATGCGGATCGACTGATACCAATCGGCCTCTCGCTTTCGATGGTCTGGCAATTCCAGAATGTTCACGGTGTCTTTGAGAAACCCTTCGCGGGCGTTTTGCTGGTCAAGCACCCACGGATTTCCATCATCAGGGAATTGAAACCGCGCCCATTGCTTACCGCCGTGCCGCCGCATAAGCGAGGTTTGAACGTTCACACGGTCGATCATGCGGGGATGCTGGGTGGCCAGCATCAAGAGCACGTCTTGTACGCCTTCCAATCCCTCCAGATCAATGCCTTGCCCCGCGCAAACCTGAGTTGCGCCAGTCATACCGGTGTCATCTGAAAGGCTGGCCAGCAGCTCCAATTCCGCTTTCACGGTGTCCTGTTGCCGGTCGGGCAAATCCTCCAGCAAATCTTCAATCGACCGAACCAAAGCAGTACCACGTCCCTCGCTTGTCCAATCGAAATCCTCGGGCAAATCGACGCCTCTTTTTTCCAGGAAACCTCGAAGACTTTCCGAGGGGGATTTCCGAATGAATCCGCTGAACGATGCCATATCTTGCGCCTTATGGTTTCATTTCGGCCAAATATGGGGTCCGCGTCTGTTCCGCGCAAGTTGTTTGTGTTCAAATTCAATACCGCGACGCGGCTTTGCCCATTGTAAAGCCGAGAAATGGTCTGTTACTGAATAGGCCAATACCGATTTTTAGAAAGTACAGATTTAGTGGCACCAGATTCTCGAAAAGCCGATCTCGACTTTGCAGCCGATCTCTTCAAAGCCGCAGACAAAATGCGGGGCGGGCTTGAACCCTCGGAATACAAACACGTTGCGCTTGGTCTGATCTTCCTCAAATACATCTCCGAAGCCTTCCAGGCCATGCACGATCAGCTTGCGCAAGAAGACCTTGCAGATCCCGAAGACCCCGAGGAATACCTCGCCGAAAACGTCTTCTGGGTTCCGGAAACCGCCCGCTGGTCGCACATCCAGGACAATGCCCGCTCGGAAAACATCGGCAAGATCATCGACGACGCGATGGAGGCCATCGAGGCAGAACCCACCAACGAAACCCTCAAGGGTGTTCTGCCCAAGAACTACGCCCGCCCCACGCTCGACAAGACCATGCTGGGCGAACTGGTGGACCTCTTCTCGAACATCAAGATGCACGACAGCACGGACCGGGCGCGCGATCTTCTGGGTCGGGTCTATGAATACTTCATCTCGGGCTTTGCCAGTGCCGAAGGCAAGCGCGGGGGAGAGTTCTTCACGCCCCGTTCCGTTGTCCGCACGCTGGTTGAAATGCTCGAACCCTATCAAGGCCGCGTCTATGACCCTTGCTGCGGATCGGGCGGCATGTTTATTCAGTCCGAGAAGTTCATCGAGGAACACGGCGGCAACCCGCTGAACCTTGCCGTCTATGGGCAAGAGATCAACCATACCACATGGCGGCTGGCCAAGATGAACCTTGCGGTGCACGGCATCGACGCCGACATCGCCTGGGACAGCGCGGGCAGCTTTCATCAGGACAAGCACCCAAGCCTCAAGGCCGACTACATCCTCGCCAACCCGCCCTTCAACATCTCGGATTGGGGCGGCGAGCGGCTGACCGAGGATGACCGCTGGCAATACGGCATCCCGCCCAAGGGCAACGCCAACTTTGCATGGATACAGCACATCATCCACCATCTCGCCCCGCGCGGTCATGCCGGGGTGGTGCTGGCCAATGGGTCCATGTCGTCGCAAACCAGCGGCGAGGGCGAGATCAGGAAGCGGCTGATCGAGGAAGACCGCGTCGATTGCATGGTCGCCATGCCGGGGCAGTTGTTCTATTCCACGCAAATTCCCGTCTGCCTATGGATTTTGAGCCGGGACAAGTCCGCCAACGGGTTGCGTGATCGGCGCGGAGAGGTGCTGTTCATCGACGCCCGCAACATGGGCCACATGGTGGACCGGGTGCGGCGCGAGTTCTCGGAGGAGGATATCGAGAGGATCGCTGGCACCTACCGCCGCTGGCGCGCCAAGCCCGAGACGCTGGAGGCGAAAGGCTGGGACGCCTACGCCGACGAGGCCGGGTTCTGCAAATCCGAAGGGCTGGAGACCATCCGCAAGTTCGACCACGTACTGACCCCAGGGCGTTACGTCGGGGCGGCTGAGGATAATGGCGACGCGGTGCCGTTTGGCAAAAGGTACGCAGAACTATCGTCGCGACTAGATCAGCAATTCTCTGAAAGTGACAGGTTAACAGAAGTTATTCGAGCAACCAGTTTGGGTGCCGCCATCAATGTCTGACGTCGGAACTATACTAGTCGGCGATCTTGTCAAAGAGGGCATCGTGGAGTTGCAAACCGGACCTTTCGGATCACAACTGCACGCTCATGATTACGTCGAAGTCGGCGTCCCAGTTGTCCCAACTGAGGCCATAAGGGAGCGCAGAATAAACCGCTCGGTGTTGCCGCAAATATCTGGTTCTAAGGCCGCCGAACTAAGGAAACACGCCCTTAAGGCAAATGACATCCTGTTTGCACGACGTGGTGTGCAGGCAACGGGTCACACGGCTTTCGTCAGGAAGGACGAGACGGGTTTTATCTGCAGCACAGGTGCCATTCGGTTGAGGGTAGCAGAAGACAATGGAATTGTTCTGCCTGAGTTTCTGTCTCACGTATTTGCAGACCGAACATCAATCGAGTGGTTCAAGTTTCATGCGATTGGCGCGACCATGCCGAATTTAAATGAAGGCATCGTAAAGTCGTTTCCACTATTGCTTCCTCCGATTGATGAACAGAAGAGCATTGGAGAAGCGCTCTCTGCTCTCGACGACAAGATCGAGTTGAACCGGCGGATGAATGAGACGTTGGAAGAGATGGCGCGGGCGTTGTTTCGGGATTGGTTCGTTGATTTCGGCCCCACGCGCCGCCAAATGGAAGGCGCAACCGACCCCGCCGCCATCATGGGCCACGCCTTCCCCCCCGAAAAAGCAGCTACCCTCGTCCCACTGTTTCCAGCGGGTTTAGGAGCCGATGGATTGCCAGAGGGTTGGGGTATGGGGCGACTGGATGATTGGGCGGTTTCATCCTCAAACACAGTTAAGCCGGAAGAAGTTGAGCAAGAAACGAGCTACATTGGGTTGGAGCATATGCCGCGCCGTTCCATCGCACTTGGGCAATTTGCAACGGCTGCCAAAGTTACGTCGAATAAAGCCCGCTTTCACACCGGCCAGGTCCTCTTTGGAAAGCTCCGACCTTACTTCCACAAGGTCGGTATCGCGCCATGTGACGGCATTTGCTCAACCGACATTGTTGTTGCAGATGGAAAAAAGAAAGAGTTCCGCCCATTTGTTGCAACGCTGATGTCGACAAATGAATTTGTTGCGTACACCAATCAAAGCTCGACGGGCACCAAGATGCCGAGAACAAGCTGGAAGCTCATGCGAGCATATGCGGTCCCTAAGGCTCCATTGGAACTGGTGCAGGTTTTTGGCGATTTGGCACAGCCAATGCATGACAAAATCTTGCATTCGGTGTCCGAAAACCAAACCCTCGCCGCCCTCCGCGATCTCCTCCTGCCCAATCTCATGTCCGGCGAAGTCCAACTAAAAGACGCGGAGCCGGTGCTTTGATCAGCGACAAGCGAAAACGAAGGCAAGCTGCGAGCGCCGCAAAAGGGCATTTCAAAAAGGCCGTGAATTCCTTGACTGCCAAGTTCGGGATGGCCTCTGCTTTCGAGCTAACACATAATGAGCGTTTGGCGTCAATGGGTGCAACTGGCTTTCCCAACCGTCACATCCATGTCGCCAAGAGATGGTTTCACTGGGGCTTTCAGGAAACGCTCATCGGGTGGTCGCTCCTGATCCTGCTCGTTTTGTATCTTATCGTGCAAATCTTTGGTGCGGATGTCGGCGCAGAAAACCTCTGGACCGAGTACTGGGGGCTAATCTTCGATGTGCTCGTGATCCTGGTTGGATTCGGACTGATCCAGAATTGGAAGCAACGGCGCGAGGACGTGTCGAGGCAGCATGAATTGATCGAAGACTTTCGCCAGTGGGACAACGAAGAAGCAGGACACAGAATACTCGGAGCCATTCGCCGTCTAAGCAGACTGGGTATAACTAGCTTCGACTTCACCGGCGGCACGCTTCGAAACGTAAATTTCTACAGTAGCGGCATCAAAAGCATCGTTGGGTCGAGGCTTTCGGGACGTTCCGGAGGCTTTTGGGCAGACGAGTTTTTGACGAAAGCATCTGTTTTCGAGAAAGTGGACTTTTCACGCTTGGACTGTCGAGACGTCCAGTTTGATCGAGTTGCGACAATCAACAGACACCCCATTGGGCCAGCCGCCGTGTACCAAAACTGCAATTTTTGGGAGGCGGACCTGCAAATGAGTGTGTTTGACGGAGCAGTGATACATTGGGACGAACCCGCACCTGACGATATGTTTGAGATCATTGACGAAGATGAAGACGGCAGCCCCATTCGCTCGAAGGTCGTGACAAGTCGGTTCAACGAAACAAATTTAGCTCACGCTTCTTTTAAAGGTTGCAGTTTCAAGAACGCAGATTTCCGAGATGCCTTCAACATCGAGCAAGCTGATTTCCGTGGCGCAAAGGGATTAGATGACTGCTTGTTCGATGAGGCAATCAAGGAGAAGGTCATTGCCCAGTCGAAAGAGCCGATTAAATGAGTGCAAATCAGATTTTCCGACGTGCTGCCTCAAGCTGGATAGCCGTTAAGGCCCTATTCTATGATCCAAAGGTAAGTCGATGAGCTTTACCGAAGACCTCGTCGAACAAGTCGCCCTTGGCATCCTGCAAGACCTGGGCTGGCGCTATGAAGACCCGATCTCGATTGCCCCCGATGGGCCGGACAGGCGGCGGGTGTCGAACACCGAGACGCTCTTGCCAGGGCTGCTGCAAGAAGCGGCAAAGCGGCTCAATCCGGGAATCCCAGACGATGCGTTGCGGGCGGCGTTGAAGCAGGTGCAGATTACCGAAACACCCTCTCTGATAGAGGAAAATCGGCGCATTCACCGGTTGCTGGTCGATGGCATCGACGTGGAATACCGCCGCCCCGATGGCTCGATCAAAGGCGACAAGGTGCGGCTGATCGACTTCGCCAACCCTGCGAACAACGACCTGATGGTGACAAACCAATTCACGGTGGTCGAAGGCGGGCATAACCGCCGCCCGGATGTCGTGGCTCTCGTGAATGGCTTGCCGTTGGTGGTGATCGAATTGAAGAACGCCGCAAACGAGAACACGACGATTGAAAGCGCGTTCAACCAGCTTCAGACCTACAAGGCGCAGATCCCCTCACTCTTTCGCACCAATGCGGCGCTGCTGACGTCTGACGGGTTGTTGGCGCGGATCGGGTCTCTGAGCGCCGGAGAGGACCGGTTCATGCCCTGGCGGACCGTGACGGGTGCGCAGGACGATTTCACGCCTGAAGGTCCGAAGGAGATGGAGACGTTGCTGCGCGGGATGATGCAGCCGGAAAACCTCCTGCAACTGATCCGTGATTTCACAGTGTTCGGTGACAAGGGCGACGGAGTTTTCAAGATCATCGCCGGGTATCACCAGT
The DNA here is from genome assembly GCF_030548265.1 of Marinovum sp. 2_MG-2023. Classification (NCBI taxonomy): domain Bacteria; kingdom Pseudomonadati; phylum Pseudomonadota; class Alphaproteobacteria; order Rhodobacterales; family Roseobacteraceae; genus Marinovum; species Marinovum sp. 2_MG-2023. The sequence continues at coordinate 311,244 of NZ_JAUOSD010000003.1, forward strand.
TCCACGGGGCGCGCAAAGCGTTGGCCAGCGCGGTAGATGCGGTGGGCGAGGATGGCGACCGCAAGGTTGGGGTGATCTGGCACACTCAAGGCTCAGGCAAAAGCTATCTGATGGCGTTTTTTGCCGGGCTTCTGGTTCGCGCGCCAGAACTGCAAAACCCGACGATTCTGGTGGTGACGGACCGGAACGATCTGGACGACCAGTTATTCGGCACGTTTTCGCTATGTCGAGACCTGATCCGGCAGACCCCGGAACAGATCGCGGACCGCGACGATCTGCGCGACAAGCTGAACAGGAAATCGGGTGGCGTGATCTTTTCCACGCTCCAGAAGTTTTCGCCAATGGCCGGGGAAGAGGATTTCCCCATGCTTTCAGATCGCAAGAACATCATCGTCATTGCGGATGAGGCGCACCGCAGCCAATACGGCTTTGACGCCAAGTTGAACCGGTCTACAGGTGCGCGGCGCTACGGTTATGCGCACTATCTTAGGCAGGCATTGCCGAACGCTTCTTTCGCGGGTTTCACAGGGACGCCAATTGAAGCCGCCGATGTGAACACTCCTGCTGTGTTTGGCCAGTATGTTGATATCTACGACATCAGCCGTGCGGTCGAAGATAAGGCGACCGTTCCAATCTATTATGAAAGCCGCCTGGCCCGCGTCGAACTTGAGCAAGAAAAACTGCCCGAAATTGACGCTGCGGTGGACGCGTTGTTTGACGATGAAAGCCTGTCTGAACAGGAGCGGGCCAAGGCAAGCTGGAGCAAAGTTGAGCGTTTGGTCGGCGCGCCACCGAGGCTCGACAAGGTTGCGCAAGACATCGTTGAACACTTCGAACACAGGCAGGAGGGTTTGGCCGGTAAGGGCATGGTGGTTTGCATGAGCCGTGCGATCTGCGTGGACCTCTACAAGAGGATAGTTGCCTTGCGTCCTGATTGGCATTCGGAGAACGACACGGAGGGGGCGGTCAAGGTCGTGATGACCGGCTCTGCTTCAGACCCGCTCGACTGGCAGCAGCACATCGGAACCAAGACGCGCCGCGATCAATTGGCAAAGAGAGCGCGCGATCCTGTTGATCCGCTCAAACTGGTCATCGTTCGCGATATGTGGCTGACCGGGTTTGACGCACCCAGTATGCACACGATGTATATCGACAAGCCAATGCGCGGCCATGGCCTTATGCAGGCGATTGCACGGGTCAACAGGGTCTTCAAGGACAAGCCCGGCGGATTGGTGGTGGATTACATTGGGATAGGGCAAAACCTGAAGAAGGCCCTTCAGAACTACACTGCCACTGACCGAGAAAAGACGGGGATTGACGAAGAAGAAGCGGTTGCCGCGCTTCAAGAGCTTGTTGAGAAGTGTCGGGATTTCTTTGCAGGTTTCAACTATCAACCGGGTATTGATGGTGCGCCACAAGAGAGATTGCAGGCACTTGCAGCAGCGATTGAATGGACTCTAAAAGTTCAGAAAGAACGAGCGGACAACTCAAGCGAAGAGAAGGCGAAAAAAGAAGAAAGAAACTTCTTTGCCGATCTGGTCGCCAACCTGTCCAAGGCTTTTTCGTTGGCAGCCGCCAGCGACTATGCTCAAGGCGTCAAACAGGAGGTTGGGTTTTTTCAAGCAGTCCGGGCGGCACAGGCAAAATCCGCTCCAAGGTCTGGATTGAGCAAACGAGACAAAGAGTTTGCCGTCGGGCAACTAATTTCAGAAGCCATAGCCGACGCCAGCATCATCGATGTTCTTGCCGCCGCCGGGATGAAGACACCGGAGATTTCGGTCCTGTCGGAAGAGTTTTTGTCCGAAGTCCAGGCAATGGAACAAAAAAATCTGGCGCTCGAAGCTCTCCGAAAACTGCTGTCGGGCGAAATTATGTCCCGACAAAAGCGCAACGTGGTCGAAGCAAAAGCATTTTCGGAGCGCCTTGAAGCCGCAGTCGCAAGGTATCACGCGAACGCGATAACGAGCCTTGAGATGATTCAAGCACTGATCGAAATGGCTAAGGATTTGAAAACCTCGGTCGAGCGTGGCGAGAAACTTGGCTTAGGGGAGGAGGAACTTGCCTTCTACGATGCGCTTGCTCAGAATCAAAGTGCCGTCGAGGTTTTGGGCAATGAGGAATTGCGAAAACTGGCGCATGTACTTGTCGAACAATTGCAGCAAAACGTCACCGTAGATTGGCATCGAAAAGAAAGCGCCCGTGCAAAACTTCGTGTGCTTGTTCGACGAATATTGAAAAAATATGGTTATCCACCGGACTTAGCTCCCGTGGCAATCAATACAGTTTTGAGTCAAGCTGAGACGCTACTGCAATGGAACGGCGCGCGTTGAAGTTATTACCTTCATGCCAGTTTTGAAAATGAGACGATTTTGGAACCCCGGTTTCCGTTTGTCACAACCATAGCCCAAGCTTCCATCAATTTCTGCCGCTTCTCAAAGAGGTCAGACCGTGCGTAAGCGGCCTCGGCCCTATCTTTGATCCCGTGCGCCAGCGCTGCTTCAATCACTTCACGGGGGAAACCGGTTGTTTCGCCCGCCCAATCGCGGAAGGTGGAGCGGAAACCGTGTACGGTGATTCCATCACGCCCCATGCGGCGCAACACAGCCGTCATGCTCATGTCCGAGATGGGCTTGCCCGGTTTGGCTTCGCTTCCGAATACCAATGCAGCATCGTCTTTTCGGGTGCCCAGCAAGGCCATGGCGTTTCCGCTCAATGGTACGCGGTGTTCCTTGCCTGCTTTCATCCTGCTACCGGGGATAGTCCAAATGCTGTTTTCAGGATCGACTTCGCCCCACGTCATACCGCGCGTCTCGCCCGAGCGTGCCGCCGTCAAGATAGTGAAAGCAAGTGCGCGAGAGGCGACACCAGAACGCTCGGACAATTCACACATGAACGCAGCGATTTCAGAATGGGGCAGGGCCGGGTGGTGTTTGACCGCGCGTACCTTGGTTGGTTTAGGCAACAGGTGGTCTAGATGCCCGCGCCATCGGGCTGGGTTGTCGCCAGCCCGGATGCCAAGCGCCGTGGCATAGTCGATCACGGCTTCGATGCGCTGGCGCACACGGTTGGCGGTTTCCGGCTTTTTCGACCAGATCGGGGAGAGCGCGCCGATCACGTCGGCGGTTTTAACCTTGGCAACCTGCATTTGCCCAATTTTCGGGAAGACATAGGCTTCGAGGGTCGAGGTCCATTGCGCGGCATGCTTGGCGTTTTTCCAACCGGAGCGTTTGCTTTCGATTAACTCAAGCGCTGCGTCTCTGAACGTCTTGGGTTTGGCCTGCTGTTTCTTGGCAATCGGGTCTTCGCCCAATGCAATGAGCCGCCGCGCTTCGGACGCGCGCTCTCTCGCCATGGCGAGGCTCACATCTGGGTAAGGCCCAAGGCCAAGATCGCGCCGTCGTCCATGCACCTGATAACGCAACACCCAAGAGCGCGCGCCAGATGGTTTGACATAAAGGAAAAGCCCGCGTCCATCACCGTGCCGCCCCGGCTTTGCAGTTTCAGCCTTGCGTGCGCTAAGAGCCATGATCGTTCCCACATCTGTTCCCACACCTAATCATGGTTTAGCGCGAACTTGCACGAACATCAACAGCCTTGCGTGTATTTAAATCACTGAAATTAATATGTTATACCGATCACGGCTGAACGACTTTGGACGCGAAGAAACCGGGATTCTACGGACTCACTGTCCGCCACTTGCCCTTGAGAAACTGTTCTCCCGATCCGGCCGAGGCCGGATTTTTCCGTGTTTTCAAAGGGGTTTGCCGAACAGGCTGAACACCACCTTGCCCGCAATCGGCGCAAAACCCGTTCTCTCGGCGGGCTTTTCTCTGAACCTCATGACTGCACCCATTTGGTGAATTTCTTTCAGAGCCCTGACAATAAAGCATTTTCTGGAGCCATGACCTGAACACTTCGACGTCGGAGGCGTTCGGCAAGAACCCTCGTCCGGCCTGATGCTTGAGCGGTACGCGAGCCCAATGGTACAGCCGTGTCCCCTTTGCGCCTTCGCCGGTGCTGAGCGCCCGCCAGGCCCCGGCGGGCAACTCGGCGATCATCGTCCGGGGATCGGTTTGCACCAGAGGCCACTCCTCCAGGAACCGCAGTGCATGATTTGAGCGTACCGCCAGCACGTAGGCCTTTGCGTGATCATCTCGCAGGCCATGGCAGGCTTTGTCGCAAAGGCCACCTTATCGGGCAAATTATCGACCTACCCTTTGTTCGTGGACAAAATACAGGACGTGGTCGGCCTGTACATGCCGCCGCCCAACCGGACTATCGTATTGTGTTTGGCCGAGAAATTTCAGATCCGAGCTCTGGATCGCGAGCAACCCGTCCCGCAGGCGACCCCCGGTGCCGCCGAGCGGCGCATTCACACCTGCCTGCGCAACGGGACCACAACGCTCTTTGCCGCGCTCGATGTTGCGGCCGGAGCGGCGGTCGGAAAATGCTACAAGCGTCATCGCGCAAAGGAGCTTTTGGACTTCCTCAAGAAACTGGATCGCAATTTGCCGGAGGGTCCAGACGTGCATCTGGTGTTGGACAACACGGCGACGCACAAAACTCCAAAAGTGAAGGCGTGGCTTGCCCGCCGTCCGCATTGGTGCGTCCACTTCACGCCGACATCTACAAGTTGGCTGAACCAGATTGAACGCAGGTTTGCGGAATTGAACCGAAAGAAAATCCAACGCGGTGTGCACCGATCCGTCACCGACCTTGAGGCAGATATCATGGCATTCATCGAGGCACACAACGACAACCAAAAGCCCTACAAATGGATCAAGTCGGCCGACGAAATCCTCGCATCCGACAAACGCCTCCGCCTAAAGACAATGAACCTAAATCCGATTTCGGGTGACTAGCGCACATCGACAAGCAATTATTTTTCTAGGGGGAGCGTTCGATTCAATCTAAGGTTGGGCGATTCTTCTCTATTCATAGGCCCTACGATGCAATTTTCCCATCAATATGTGTTCAAAGTTTGCGCTGTGTCTTTGGCAATGATTGCTGCTGATGTGACCATCTCAACAGTCACCTCGCCTGCCCACGCGATGAAGTTATTTGGCGGCAAGAAAAAAAATAAGAAAAAGAAAGTACCGGTGACGGCTCCTGCCGGCACCAATGCCGGGACGGGGCCGACCGAACAATACAGCACGATACCAAACGCGCCTCAAACTGTGTATTCGAGCGCTGGATTGCCGTTGCAGCAATCCACGTATGATGTCGTGACGCAGGATCAATTGTTGCCATTACCAGAGGACGCCGTGACACTTGGCGATGGCGTTCGTACGGGTGCTGCCGGAACTTTTCATCAGGATGGGCAATACGGGACTTTCAGCACGACGGCGAACCCTGGGGCCGGGCATTATGAAGCTGCCGAAGCGCCGATCCGTGGCCAAGAAATCGCTGAACACCACGGCCCAATGGGCTATGAAAATGGCGAGATTGTATATGGCGAATTGTCGCCAGATGCGGGTAGGCAGATCTACACGAAACTGCCGCCTGAACAAAGGCAAGAATTGATTTATGTGGACTTGCCTCCCGAAGAGGAGCTGCAAGCGAGAGCCGAGCTGGAAGCCACAGTTGCGGAAGAAACTGCAATAGCTGAAGAAACGGCGGCGGCGGAATCGCAGGCAGCGCACGAACAAGCCGTAAAGGCCGAATTCAAGGCCAACTTGAATAAAATTCTTAAAAAACACTAACGCCAAAATTGTGAGTATTCAGTCATGAAATTTCGCATTTTCTCCATTCTGCTTGCGGCTCTTTTTTCTTTGATCGCCGTCGCTTCTTTTGCTCAGGATGACTCGTTGAACGAAGCGGATGTAATTGCTTTAACCATCGACAATGCCGGTCCACAAACAGTGGATATCCTGGCGATTGCACCTGGCGAGGACGCCGTAACTCTTGCCGATGCCGAGCCTTTTGAAGCCGAGACAGAGGGCGAGGTGGATGTGCCGCCAGGCACAAAGATCATGGTCTATCGACAAGTGGATCCCGGCGCTGAGGCTGGCGAAGCGCGCCGCCCGTTTATGACTTTTACTGTAGCCGAGGCACCCGCCGCGCAGACAATGCAAATCCCGGATCCACGTGTTCTGACCCCAGTAAAGCTGACTTTTGAAAACGATATTTCTTCAAAAACCAATCTTCACCTGTATGACGCAAACGCCGAGAATGGCGTGAAAACTCTGGCGACGCTCGATGTCGGTGCCAGCCATGATTACAACGTCTATCCCGGCACGGTTTTTATGGCCCGCGCCGTAAATGGGTCACTTATCTCGACATTCCAGGTGGGGCTTGAGGGCGACCAGAAAGTCGTCATGAGCGAACTGGCCGAACATGGCGCGAAAACCGTTCCGATTACCGTAACCAATATGACTGGTGTCACATTAGGCATCAAACAGCACTTTGGCGCTTCGATTGTCCGTATCGCCGCTGTTGAGCCCTGGCATCATGCCACGGTGGATGTTGCTGTGGGCGCAGAGCTGCGGGTCGAAACCAATGGTGAGAGCGTGCGCTTGCTCAAATCGCATCGCGTCGAAGACAGGAGCGATCAGGACATTCTGGTCAGTTATGATGTCGCCGCATTCAGCGATCCCAACAGCGTGCCAACCTTTCCTGTCGAACGGTTGGCCAGCGACGTGCGAACGTCAGTGCTTGGTTTCTTGAAAAATATTGAAGGCCTGGAAGCCAGTAAGCCGGATTTGACGGGTTGGGTTGGTGTGAACAATAGCGACAAACCCATCTGGTTGTCTGGCTTCAAAGAGGGTTCCATCAGCAATTTCAAGCCTGTCAGGGCCAACGGTACGGCGCGTGTAATTGGGGCGACGGGCCAGTTGTCGGTCACTTGGCCGGGTGATATCGAACCGAAGGATGTCACGGCCAAAGACCTCCACTTGGCGATCCGCCCCAACCGGGGGATGCCGAGGATTATTGATCTGACACCGCCGGAAAAAGCCAAGGCAGCTGTGATTAACGAAGCGTGCCGGCCGCTGGATCTGTTTCAGGTCAACGCGTTTGGCAATTACGAACCACTTGGCCGTCTGTCGCCCAATGCCGGTCGTATTGACGTCGACGCCTATGAAGGCACGCGTCTGCTCGCCCGCCTTGCGGGTGGCGCGCTTGGGGAGGGTCAGGATTTCTGGCAGGGCGTGTTAAGTGGCGAAGACGACAATGTGCTTGCGGTGCGCGCGTCAGAAGACAACGCACATGACGCCATCCTGGCAAGCCGCCCGCCTGCAAGAAAAGGCGAAGAGCCGCGTACGTTGATCATCACCAACTTCACCAGCCGTCCGATCAAGGTTTTTCAACTTACCACAAGCGGCGCGATGCGGCAGATGTTTGACGAAGCAAAGCAACCAATCATCATTGAGGCGGGCACGGACTTTACGCTTTATCCGCCCGAGGGCCTTGGGCTTGTGTTCCGGCGCCCAAATGCCCGCGCCCATCGCAGCGAGTATGGACGCTATCGTGTAACATCGGCGCTTAATCAGGAAGTCGAGATTGGGCAACTTAAGGCCGAGTCTCGCGAGGCCTTGGGCGCATGGATTCGCAAAGAACCGCCAAACGACCCATCCGAAAACGCCAAGGGATCTGAATTCCTTACCATTGTGAAAACAGGCAACAGCGAACAGGTCAGCGGTTCGATGAATAGGTTGGAGCCAGGCAGCGACTCTGGCATGCGGTTTGAAGGATGTTTGCATGGCGCGGAAAGCTATGGAACCTGGTATCCAGAGGGTTTCAACTTCACATGTGACACGCCCGTTATCGACGCAAATGGCGTTTCCCAAGCGGCGTATGGGCGCTACCGCATGCAGGTTGTCAACGGCGAAATGGAATTCAGCTATGGCTATTGCACAGAACAGCCCAACCGCACCAGCTCTTGGCAATCACTGCCGCTTCATTTCGACGATATGGACCCTGACACCGAAGGTCTGACACACGGGATGATGGAAACGGCCTGGGCACCGCCCAGCTTCGAATGGCTGGGGCGTGGGTTCAACCTGCTTTATGCGGACCCGATGAATTACGCCTCTACCGAAGAGCCCCGAGCGCACAGCAAGCGGCCCCTTTTCAACTTCATTTTCCAGGATACCCAAGGCCGAGTGGGCGACAGTCGGGCCAAGTCCATTTTCGGCGTTTTGCATCCCAATGCAGGGGTCGCCTACAGCGAATGCAGCAACGTGCAAAAAGTGGTCAAAACAATGGCCGACATGCATGATTTCAGCAGCAAAGCGGTGAGCGGCAGCATCGGCGTTCCGGGCATCGCCTCCTTCTCGCTTAGCAAATCCCATTCCGAAAAGAACACTGCGGCCACTGGTTCCGAAAACCTTTACATCATGGAACGCTGTGACGTTCGGATGGATCAGCTTGATGTAAGCGTGCGTTGGACCGATCAATCGCTCTATGATCACATGCGACAACCGCTGGAAGCGAGCTTCAGGGAAGCGGTGAACAATCTGCCAACAGAGTTCGGCGACGGTAAAGCGCTTTTGAATTTTATCAAGCTTTACGGCACCCACTTCTCTGAAAGCGTGGCGTTTGGCGGCACTTTCTTTGCGGAAACCAAAGTGAACAAAGAAACCTTCCAGCGCGGTTTCGACGTTTCCGACGGGGTTGGTGTCGAGGTATCAGGAACAATCAAAAAGGTTCAGCTTGGCGGATCGTACAAACAGGAAGACACCGAAGGCCGCAACGGTGACAACCGCCATGAAAACTCGGAGTATCGAAAGTTTTCCGTGGGCGGGAATGGATCTAAGATTTACGACGACTGGGCCAAGTCGATCACCGAAAAAGACCAGCTTCGTGCGCCGATCCAAATTCAGTTTCGTGAAATTACGGATCTGCTGACGCCGGTATTTTTCCCGACCGATCCCGATATCGGTAGAAAGAACCGGGTAGTACGGAATGCCATAAAACAATATTATCGCCAATTCGCCGGAGTTGATTTGACGACTTATGGTTTGGAAGGGCTTAACAAGCGTGATCCAAGACAAATTTGCGCGCGGATGGAAGCGCTCAAAGTCACTTCAAAAACCACCGGCGGCAGCTTCAGCGGCAATCTTATCGGGAGCTTTGTCAACAGCCGGGGTGAGAAAATTTCCAACGTATCCGGTACGCTCGGGCTTGGCATGCGTACCGATAGCCCGTTCCGGCCCGATGGGTTCCTTGCTATGGCACAAGGTACCGATCTAATCACCAACTTCGATTTTGAGAGTGACGCCGGTTTTGGATGGGTAAGAGAATACTGCACGCCTCTCACGACCGAGAATTACGTGTGGGACGGCTCGCTTTGCCTGGAAGGCGAGTTTACCAACAACGATGATAGGTCCAGCCGTTGGACCGGTGATTGCAACTTTTCGCCAAAACTTTTCAGCTTGGCCACCGTCGAGCGCAACATCCCGACCATCGTTTCCGACAGTTTCGTAACTGCCGAAAGCGTTGTCGAATACAAGATTCGCATTTATGTGCCATAAGTCGATTAAGAAGGGCCTGCCCCATTTTGCGACGCCTTAGCGGTTTGGGGGCAGGATGCATTGATTTTCCACCTATTGGAGTGAAATGGTCCCAGCTTTTCGGACGGTTTTGCAGCTTCGCTAAGGTGTATCGTGTTTCGGTTTCAAGCTGCTTTTCGCTCTTGCAAGCCCGTCCAATATGCGTCGTCGGGCGTTTGCCGATCAAGCGCGGAATGGGGCCGTTCGGTGTTGTAGAATGCCATCCAGTTCTTGATGACAGACTGAGCCAGGAGGCCGACATTGATTTCATATATGGCTTCCTGTTTCAGGCTGCGCCACAGCCGTACAATGAAGATGTTGTCCAGGTATCGATCGCGCCCATCCATTGAGATGCGCACGCCTGCATCGGTCAGCGTCGTGATCCAGGCCGATCCGGTGAATTGCGAGCCCTGATCGGTATTTATTATCTCGGGTGGACCGTGTTTGGCGATGGCCTCTTTTAAGGCGTCTAAGCAGAAGTCCGCGTGCATCGTGTTCGAGAGCCGCTAGCCCAAGACTTTGCATGTGGCTCAATCCAAGATGGCGACCAGATATGCGAGCAGAAGCACTAGCTGAACATGGCTGGCGACCTCTTGGTATTCGCCTACGGGTCGCTGATGTGGGATCCGGGCCTCTATTTTGAGGAGGTTCGCCGCGCACGGCTGCCGGACCACGCCCGGCGGCTCATCCTCAAGGACATATACGGGCCCCGCGGCACAGTCGAGGCACCCGGCTTGGTGGCCGCGCTCGACCGGGGCGGAGCCGGTTTCCAGTTCATCCAGAATGCGACCCACAGCCTCGTCGATGGCCGAGACCGATGCATAGTATTGAGCCCGCGCCTCTTGTTGCGTTGCGGCGTCAGGGCCACCACTCTCGATGTTCAGAATGTCGCCGCCGAACACGCGCTCGTCGCTGGGGATGTCGGCAAAGCTACAGTGCCGATACTGGTCGACCAAACGCTCAGGCTGGCCGTCCCAAGGCGAATGGGTGGCGTAAAAACTGGTGAAGTGAAAGAACGGTTTTGCCCCATCGTGGCGGCGCAGGAACTCTACCGTTCGGTCCGCAATGTGGTGGGTCTTGTAGCCTGCAAGCGTGGTCATTTCGCCATTGTCGGAATAACGATAGGCCCCCTTGTGCTGGATCGGATAGTCGCCAGACAGGGCGAACCAATCGTCAAAACCGGGCTGGACCCGCTCATCGCGCCCCAGGTGCCATTTTCCGGAAAAGCCGCAAGAATACCCTGCGCCCGCAAGCAGTTTGGGCAGTGTCTCGAGGTCATCCAGCCATTCATTCTGGTGATACTTGTCCGCCGCCGCGATGTAATCGTGCACGCCATGTTGCGAGGGCATCAGCCCGGTAAAGAAACAGGCGCGCGCCGGAGAGCAGACCGGGATCGGCGTGAACGCATTCTCGAAGACCACGCCCTTTGTGGCCAGATGGTCGATGTTCGGCGTTCGAAGTTCCCTGTTGCCATAGGCGGGCAGGGCCCACTGGCCGTGATCGTCATTGAAAAGAACGAGTATGTTCAGGTTTTCAGCCATTCGGTGTCACCCGAATGGTGCCGAGATACTCCAGCGGCAATTCACCGGGGCGCAGAAAGCTGTCGGTGACCGCCACGGGATCCATCGTCATCGTCTGCATCAGTGTGTGCACATGAATGATCGGCGCGCCAACCCTGACCGCAAGCTTCTCGGCAAGAGTATCGTCAGCACTCAAGGCATTGATCGAAACATTCTGAGTAAATCGCGTGTCACCAATGGCATGGCCGATCTGGGCCACCATGTCTCCGGTAAAGCCGGCCCAATCCGTGATGCGCTCAAGGATGCGCGCAGGCAGATAGTCGACGACGTAGACGACCGGTGTGCCATCCGCGCTCAGAACTCTCTCGACCTTCTGGATGGCCGCCTTGCGTGAGGCGGAAAGCTCTTCGGCCACCGCCTGTGACGGTACACATTCCATGGGGCCCTGCAGATCGACCGAAAGGGTGCGACCAGACTCGGCGATGAGCTGCGGAAAACTTTGATAGGTGCCGTGTCGCTTCGGCGAACGACGCAGGAATGTCCCTATGCCGTGGTTGCGCAGCACGAGTCCCTCGGTCTCCATTTGGACCAGGAGTTCGCGTATCGTATTCCGGCTGACGCCGAACCGTGCGGCCAGCGTCGCTTCGGAAGGAAGTTGATCGCCTTCGCCAATCGCCTCGCCTTCAACGAGGTCAATCAGGAGATTGCGGATTCCATAGGATTTGTCGGGGTTCATTTTGCTCATGCGAATCTACATACCGCAATAAAGGTTGGACGTCCATCCTTTGATTCAATGGACCGAAGCACTCCATAAAAGGGGCATTAAAAAAGGGTTGCAGGTGAGGGGCTTAGGGTATGTGCACAAATTTTGAACATCGGGTGCTTGTGTCACACTGTGACAGCAATTGGGAAAATGCCGCGCGATGCACGAACGGCCGGTCCGGCAAAGCCGCACTGTGGGGTAGGCCTCTGCGTCGAATGTCTGCTTCTCTAATTGGGTGTTTGGGTCAAGCTCGTTTTCCTTGTTTGTTTTGGGTCATTGTCGCTCATCCGGGTCACGCTTCTCTTCGCAGTCTTGTTGATGCCGCGATAGCACCGCCGCACGCATATGTCGGATCGGCAGTGGAGAGCCTTGCTTGGAGACGCGCTTCAAGGTGCGCAGCAGCCATTTTCGGCTTCTTGCACAGACCTCGTCCGGTGAGGGACGACCCCGTCAGGTTAGGTGGTTGGCGTATCAGATCATGCTGTGCCCTCCACCTGTGCCGGACGGAATTCTGTGCCATCTGCCCACATCCGGTGGAGCAAAACGGCGAGTTTGCGGGCGACAGCAACGACAGCACGACGGCGGCCTTTGGTGCGGATCAGCCTCATGCCCCAGGATTTGATCTGCGACCCGGCCATCGTGCGCATCAGAAGCGCATTGGCCGCTGCGTAGAGCGTCGCACGGACATCTCGGTCGCCTGCCTTCGATATGCGGCCAGGATTGTCGTGTTCACCCGACTGATATCGTCGCGGTGTCAGTCCAAAATGCGCGGCAACCGTGCGGGAGCGCTTGAAGCGAGCGGGATCATCGACAGCAGCCTTGAAGGTCAAAGCGGCAATAGGGCCGACACCCGGCACAGTCATCATGCGCATGCATACGTCATCGTGGCTTGCCGCGCGTTTGACCCGCCAGTCAAGTTCCAGAAAGTGCTGATACAACACGAGCCGCGCATCAAGGAGTGGCACCAGCGCATGTGCCAGAACATCGTCCATTTCGATCATAGGTCTGACGATGCCGTCAAAGCTGCCATGCTTCACAGTCTTGGGCAGGCGGATCCCGAAGATCTTCAGCAGCCCCCGTACCTCATTGGCAAGATCAATCGTTTTGTTCAGCAGCGCTTTGCGAGTACTAAGCAATGCCCGAACACCATGGGCTTCACGGCTCTTCATGTGGACTGGGCTGAACCAGCCAGTGCGCAGGATTTGCGCAATACCACGCGCATCGTTCTTATCCGTCTTGTTGCGCATGGCCGACAGCGCGGCGTTCACTTGACGCGCTTCCATGCATACAACGTCAAGACCTTCTGCCTTGAGGCCGAAGTACAAATGCTGACTCATGGTGCCTGCTTCGAAGCCGACCCGTTCAATCGGATATGGAAAAACGGCAAGGCACTCTGCGATTTCTTTGACCTCACAAAGCAGTTCCCGCTCCAACAGCACCGCCCCTTTGGTATCGACGATACAAACCGCACACGACCGCAGCGACACATCTAAACCAGCATAGTATTCCATCATCTATCTCCCTTGTTCACAGCTATGCTGTGATCCTATCGGGAGCTCGACCTCAGAACAGAGGGCAGCCCAATTACGCATGCTCAGGGCCGAGGTTGCATTTAGCCTGTGGGAATTTCACGCGATACCGGCTCAGCTTCGCGCAACTCGTGGATCAGCCGGTCGCGAAATGCGATGTCCCCAACCGCTCCGCCACGCCCTGCGCCCAGCGGTGCGGTCATCAGATTGACAACACATTGGCAACACAACGGCCCACAATGCCAAGGTTCACGTTTTGCACCGCCGCATGTCCGCTCAGCGCCGATGCTGACCGATGCTCCGGGGCGTTCAGACGGCTGCGATCCGCAGGAAACCGGGCCTGTTCCTATGAGAGGGCCAATGTCACCACAATTTCGGGAGCGCAGGTTGAGCCACGCTCAGGTTCGCCCAGAGTCTCAATGCAGCAGTTGCCGGAGAAAATCCCTGGTCCGCGTGTGTTGGGGGGCATCAAAGAATGAATTCGGATCGTTCTGCTCCACGATCTGGCCCGCCTCCATAAAGATGACCCGGTCCGCGACCCGCCGTGCAAATCCCATCTCATGGGTGACGCACAGCATGGTCATGCCGTCACTGGCCAGTTCGATCATGGTATCAAGCACCTCCTTGATCATTTCCGGATCAAGCGCCGAGGTCGGTTCGTCGAACAACATGATCCGGGGCTTCATGCAAAGCGAACGGGCAATGGCCACACGCTGCTGCTGACCGCCGGACAATTGTCCGGGATACTTATGCGCCTGATCCGGGATCTTGACCTTTTCCAGGAATTCCATGGCGATCTCTTCGGCCTCCTTGCGGGGCGTTTTGCGGACCAATCGCGGCGCAATCGTGCAATTGTCGAGAATGGAAAGGTGCGGGAAAAGATTGAAATGCTGAAAGCACATGCCAACCTCTGATCGCACCTTGTCGATATCTTTCATCTTGTCGGTCAGCTCGTAACCATCAACGATGATCCGGCCTTCCTGATGTTTTTCGAGGTGATTGATGCAGCGGATCAATGTCGATTTTCCAGACCCGGACGGCCCGCAGATCACGATCTTCTCGCCTTGTTTCACGGACAGATCCACGTCCGTCAACACTTGAAACGTACCGTACCATTTGCTGACTTTTTCAAGCTTTACAGCGTCCATATCTTTGATCCTTTCCTGTGCCGAAATATACCGCGTATCTGTCCAGACGCGCCCGACGGGTGGTTTACGCCATCTCGATTGATCGTTTTCGCGCGGCATCAATTGCGCTTGCGATCACAGTTTGCAGCGCTGCGTCCCGCGCCAATGCCGCCAATCCCGCAGCGGTTGTCCCACCCGGGCTGGTCACCTGCTCACGCAGCAATGCAGCATTCGGTGTCTGTTCGATCAGCCCGCCGGCCGCGGAACAAGTTGCAAGCACCAGGGTTTCCGCCACGTCCCGGCTCAGCCCGTTTTCAATCGCTGATGCGATCATGGCCTCGCACATGGCAAAGAAATAGGCGGGTCCGCTGCCAGAAACTGCTGTCACCACATGCATCTCGTCTTCTGATCTCAACCAGGTGAAATGGCCAAGCGCCCGGAACAGCACCTCAACCAGAGCGGATTGATCCGCATTGGTCTGCTCCGACGCGATCCCCGCGCTTGCGGATTGTCCGATCAAGGCGCCGATATTCGGCATCACGCGGACAATTGGCTGATTGCCAGGCGCGCTCTTGCGCATTTGGGCGATCTGTAGTCCTGCGGCGACAGAGACAAGAACGGTCTCCGGCAAAAGATGGCTGTGGATCGTTTCGATGGCGGCACAGACCCCATCGGGCTTCGTGGCAAACACAACCGCATCGGGCCGCATATCCGCTGGCAGGTTCTTCAGCTCAACCACCGTCAAGAGGCGGGCACGCACCCCGGCGTCCAGCCTTTCCAGGCGGGGGCCAGCCATCGGATCAGCAACAACAAACCGGTAGGTGTCATCCAGCGATTGCAGCCAGCCCCGCAACATGGAAAACCCCATGTTACCGGCGCCGACAAGCAGGATCGTTTTCATCGGTATTCTCCTAGTTCCCCGGCAGTCGCAGCCGTTTTTCGAGGATGCGGAACACCTGCAAGGCCACGAAACCAATCGCGAGGTACACAAGCCCGGCAACCGGGAAATACTCGAACGGCGAATAGGTCTTGGCGATGAAGGTCCGGGTGAGCCCGGTCAGTTCCATGATTGTGATGGTGCTGGCCAGAGCGCTGCCCTTGAGCGTGAAGATGATTTCGTTCGACAAGGACGGCAGCAGATGGCGGTAGGCTTGCGGCACCTCAATGCGTAACAACGTCTGCAGCCTGCTGATGCCCAGGGCGCTCGATGCCTCCACCTGGCCTTTGGGAAGGTTCTTGAGCGCTCCGTACACCAGAATGGTCGAATAGGCGCCGACATTCAGCGTTAGGGCCAGCATGGCCGCCCCTTGGGCGCTGCCGAAGATGACCCACAAGAAGCTTTCGCGCACAAAGGTGATCTGGGCCACGCCGTAGTAGATGATAAACAGCTGAATCAGCAGCGGCGTACCGCGAAAAATGAACGGATAGATCCGCAATGCATTGTGCAGCACCCCCCTTGTCAGATGCAGGCAACTTCCCAGTACAAGGGCAATGAACTGTCCTGCCACAAAGCCGACAATTGTCAGCTTCACGGTCAAGCAGATTGCCTCTGGAAGTCTGGCGATAAAGTCTTCCATCAGACCTTCTCCGAGTTCACGGGAACCATGTGGCGGTTCACCCGGGTGGAAACACCTTTCAGCGCAATTTCGGAAAACGCCGTGATCGCCAGATAGAACAGCGCGCCATAGCAATAATAAAAGAGCGGGTCGTGCTTTACGCCCGCTGCCAGCGATGACTTGCGCATCAATTCTTCCAGCCCGATCACAGAGACCAGAGAGGTTTCTTTCAAAAGAATGAGCCAGAGATTGCCCAGTCCCGGCAAAGCCCTTTGCATGAGTTGCGGAAAGATGATGTGAAGGAAAGATTGAGTGCCGCGAAGTCCCAGCGAATGCCCCGCCTCGAACTGGCCTTTGGGGATGGCTTCAAATGCCCCCCTCAGCACCTCATAGGAATAGGCGGCAAACACCAGTCCAAGCGCCAGAACCCCGGCGAAAAACGGGCTGAGCTCCGTATAGCGCCCGAACAGCTTTGTCAGGATCACGGCAGCCCCGAAAAATGTCAGGAAGATCACCAGGATTTCGGGAATGCCGCGAACAACCGTCGAATACACGCGAATAAATCCGTTGATGCCACGGTTTTTCAGCTGGCTGAGCAACAGAAACACCGTTGCCAGGCTCAGGGCAACAACGGCGCTGAAAACCCCCAGTAACAGCGTGACGCCAGCGCCAATCAAGAGTTGAAGAGTATAGTCGGGCATGAAAGGCTCCTGTTCCTATCCGAAGGGCGCTGGCCGGGACTTAGTAGATATCGAGGCCAAAGTACCTTTCGCTGATCTCCTGGTATTGACCGCTGTCACGAATTGCCGCGAGCCCGGCATTCAGCTGGTCGCGCAGATCGGTATCTTCCTTGCGGATCGCGATGGCGATCCCATCGCCAAGTTTCAATTCGCCGCCGCGCCACGCAAAGCCTTTGCCCATTTCGCTCGCCAGAAAACCCTCGGTCAAAGCAATGACTTCGCCCAGCAATGCATCTACCCGACCTGCCGCAAGATCGAGATTGGCCTGATCTTGCGTATCATAAAGCTGGATCGTGGATGTATCGCCATAGACGTCTTCAATGTGGTCCGCCTGAACCGAGCCGCGTTGCGCAGCCAGTGTCTTGCCGGTCAAACCTTCAACCGAAATTTCAAGATCCGAGTCGGCCGCAACCAGAAACTGTGACGGCGTTTGGTATAGTTTGTTGGTAAAATCGACCTGCTGGCGACGCTCTTCGGTGGCAAACATCGACGCAGAGATTGCGTTGTATTTACCGATCAACAGGCCGGGGATCAGGCCATCCCATGCCTGAGCTGTAAACTCACAGTCCAGCCCGGATGCTTCGCAGGCCGCCAGCGAAATTTCGACATCAAAGCCAACGATCTCGCCCGCGTCGTTTTTGTAGTTGAAGGGCGGATATTCGGCATCGGCAGCCAGCACGATGGTTTCGGCGGTCGCCGGCATAGCCGCTGCAAGGCCGATTGCGGCCGCGCTTACAGCGGCCAGAAAGGTTCTCTTTTTCATGTCTATCTCCATGTTTGGGGTCGGTTGTGTTTGGTTATTCGAAGGTCTTGAGCGCCTCCGCGAAAGCTCTGACAGTTGTTTCGACATCCTCGGGCTGATGGCCCAATGTGCTGCAATTGTGCAGAGTATTCGATGGGCTGACATAGACGCCAAATCCACGCAAGTGATTGGCAAACCGCGCGAATTTAGAGCTGTCTACCCGGGCGCAATAACTGCGGAAGTCTGTGATTTCAGGAGCGTCAGTGAAGTAAAACTGGAACAGCGACCCCACCGATTGGCACAGAATCTGGTGGCGGTTCTGCTTGGAAATCACCTCTGCGATCCCCTGAACCGTCGCCTGGCCGATTTCCGTCAGGTGCTTGAACCCGGCATTGTCGTTTGCAGCCAGCGCCCGTGTTCCCGCAAGGCCAGCGGAAACACCAACACGATGGGCGTTGAAAGTTCCAAAATGCATGACTTTGCCCCAGCCAAGCCCATCCATTAGCTCATGCGAGGCGCAAATCGCGGCCAATGGGAAGCCATGCCCGATCGCCTTGCCATAGGTGACGATGTCAGGCGCAAGGTCATACAAATCAACGCAGCCGCCGGGTGCCACACGGAAACCCGTGACGGTTTCGTCCAGGTAGAAAAGCGCACCATATTCGCGGCACAGCTCTTGCATCCGTTTCAGGTAACCGTCCTTTGGAAGGATCACACCGATATTGGCCATCACACCTTCGGTGGCGACACAGGCGATCTCGCGGCCACGATCCCGAAACAGACGTTCCAGGGCCGCGATGTTGTTCCAGGGTAGAACGATTGTGTCCTCAACCGCACCTTGCGGAATGCCCGAACTGTCAACGATGCCAACAGGCGAATTTTCGTGCCCCAGGGTTGTCACGGGCTGCGGGTTTGTCGTCACCAGCAGGGAATCCGCCCAGCCGTGGTAATGGCCCTCGAACTTCACGATCTTCTTGCGACCTGTATGCCCGCGCGCAAGACGAATGGCCGCCATACAGGCCTCGGTGCCGCTATTGGCAAAACGGACCTTTTCGGCCACCGACACCATATCGACGATCAACTCGGCATATTCGATCTCTTCGGGGATGGCGGCGGCGTAATGGGCACCCGTTGCCACGGCGCGCGATGCGGCATCGACCACCGCGGGGTGGGCATGACCCGTGGACAAAGCGCCAAAGGCGTTCATCCAATCGATATAGCTTTCACCATCGACATCATAGAGACGGCAGCCTTCGGCCCGCTCAATATAGGGTGGATAGGGTTTGAACACCCGCGGTCCGCGTGAGGCAGAGTTGCCGCCATCCACCAACACCTTTTCGGCACGGTCTGCCAGAGCTTTTGATTGTTGTCCCAAGATCTCAGCTCGCCTTGTTTCGGTCGACGCAATCGGCCATCAGGCACATCAATTCGAACATCACGGTGGCGGCGATCAGGGCTGTTCCACCAGAAGGGTCAAAAGGCGGCGACACTTCGACGATGTCCGCGCCAATGATGTTGAGGTCCTTCAAAGACCGCACCATCTTCAACGCTTCGTAGCTGGTGATGCCGCCGATTTCCGGGGTGCCCGTTCCAGGGGCAAAGGCCGGATCAAGGCTGTCGATGTCAAACGTCACGTAGACCGGCGTGTCACCAACAATGTCGGTGGCCTCTTTCATCGCCGCGACGATGCCCATGTCATAGAGCTCGTCAATCGTGATGACCCGCATCCCGTGATCATAGCTGAACTTCCAAAGATCAGGTACAATCGTGCCGCCGCGAATGCCGATCTGAACCGATTTTTTGGGGTCGATCAGACCTTCATTCACGGCGGCGCTGAACGACGATCCATGATGGTGTTCCGACCCCTGATACATACCGCCCGTGTCACAGTGGGCGTCAATCTGCACCAGTGCAACGGGGCCATCCTTGGCCATCGCGCGCAGAATCGGAAGGGTCATCGAATGATCCCCGCCGACGGCCAGCGGAAGGGCACCGGCCTCTTTTATCTCGGCAAAGAAACTCTCGATTTCCTTGTGTGCATGCTCAAGCTCGAACGGCATCACCGGCCAGGCATCACCAATATCGCCAATGCGGGCTTTTTCATATGGCGCAGCGCCAGTGGCCTGATTGTAGCAGCGCATCATGGTGGATTGGATGCGCACGTCGCGTGGGCCCAGCCGTGTCCCGGTGCGGTTGGTGACGCCGCCATCATAGGGAACGCCGCACATTGCAATGTCGAGATCTGCGAGTTTCTCGGTGAACGGCGCGCGCATGAAACTAGGGATGCCAGTGAAGCGTGGGTGGGACTTGGGGTCTTCAAGTTCCGGAAATTGCGAGAGCATCTGACGGCGAAAGTTCATGAGTAACCTCGTGGTTTTCTGGTTTTTGGCGAATCGTAAATAAGTTTTAATCGACGTTATCCGTAGTTTTGATATATCAAAATGATGTTTTGAGAAGGGTATTTTTCGTTTTAGGCAAATATTTCTTTGACCAAGGCGTCAATTTCATAGACATTCACGAGCACCACGATGAAGCGACACCATGCCCTCTGCTCATGAAGAAAACCAAATAACCCCGAGGAGGGGACGCAATGCAACCGCTTGATATAGAACAGAAACTGACATCATCGAAGCTTGCAGATGACCTGCGTCAACGCATCATTCAGGGCGAGCTCGCCCCTGAATCGCGATTGCGGCAAAGGGAGATTGCACAATATTACGACGTGAGCGGCATGTCGGCGCGCGATGCGGTGAAGATCCTGCTCAAGGAGGGGTTTGCCACCCAGGAGGGCGCCAAGACGGTTGTGGTGTCGCCGCTGTCCCCGATGGACTTCCTTGAAATCATGGAATTGCGCCTGATGCTGGAACCCCGCGCGCTGGAGCTGTCGGGACCGCGCCTGTCGAAAAAGGACTTCAAGGAGCTGCGCGCCATCCTCGGCATTGAAAACCCGGACTGGTCGCCACTGGAAACAGCAGAGCGGCATTGGACCTTTCACGAGCTGCTTTACAGCCGCGCGGCACGGCCACGTTCCGCCGCCATCTTGCAGACACTCAACGGGCATCTTGTGCGATATATGCTGCCGCTTTGGACAAGTGTCGGGTTGGGCGACGACTGGCGTCCGCACCATCTGCGCCTTGTCGACCAAGTCGAAGCAGGCGCCTACAAGGAGGCGTCAGAAGAGTTGAAAGCCGATCTGTTACAGACAAAGTCCCGGGTTCTGGAAAATCTGGTCATTGATCCGGTTCAATGACGGCTGCTGACCCTTGGGCGGATTGGCAAACTGGCGGTGATCGCGGCTTGGGTGGGCGATCGCCCAACCCGCGCCAATTGGCGTAAACACCAGCTGGGCTCAAATCGCGGCTGGAGGAAAGTTCAGTGGCAGGCCAATTGGCAATTTTCGCCCCCAATTCGAAATTATGCGCATCAACTGAAACTTTTGCACGCGGGGGACCGTAGCTTTGGGCGTCTACATTAGAAAAGCAGGAGATTTCAAATGCCCGGTAAAACTATTCCGCCAAAGCTGATCAACCAGATTGACGCCAAAACCGGTCAGGACGTTCTGACCGGCACCACGGACGTTGACAGTTTTCATTTCAAATTCACCGACAACAAGATTTCCAAGGATGACACGCTCGACACTGGCGACGCAATCAAAGGGTACCAGCACGGCGAAGACATCAAGATTGATGGCATTATGCTGAATTCGAGTGACGTAACCCTCGTGGAAAGCAAGACAAAACAGGAAGTTACACTTCAAATTGACACCAATGGCGATGGAAAGGCCGATGTTGATCTCGTATTGAAAAATTACATTGGCTATGAGCTCGACGTTGTGAGCAGCAAAAAGGATGGCACGACGACCATCAGTGTTTCGGATGATCCGATGGAGCTTGATAGCCGGGAACATATCCTTTTGAGCGCCCCGGACGAAAAGGAATCCGAAGACAGTTTCATTTTCCATGAAACGTCGGAAATTGACCGGTCTGTCGACGAGGAATTCATCGTCACGCAGGATATGGTGTCAAATGATCTGATCTTTGCCGATCGACAGCCGATCCTGAAATCGGAAATGCCGGACATGATGGTCGACACCAATATCCCGCTGGTATTGGAAGATTATTTCGACATGGGATAACCGCCCAGCAAGAATGCGGCACTTGAAAAGCCTGGCTGTCTTTGGGGAACCGGACAATCCCCAGGGGCGGTCAGATCCCTTTGTTGCCAAATGCCGCGCCATGTATGAATGTCCGTTCCGAAAGGTCAAATGTCACGGAACCGATCAAATGAAACTGCTCAAGCCAGACATCCATAATCTTCCGGCTTATCTGTCGGCGTTGCACCGCGGCTGGTTGCCGGACAATGTCCGCCCGGAGGCCGCGCAAGAGCAGATCGCCAGCATTGCAAAAGACGCCGAGACCTTTGTTGCAAATCTGGATGATCCAACGGCGAAGGCCGGCCCAATCACACTGCCGGATGGGTCCAAGGTGCCGCGCTTGCCCAGTTTCCGGCGATGGATTTGGGATGATGAATTCTGTGGCCACATAGGGTTGCGATGGAAACCGGGCACCGAGGCGCTGCCGCCCACCTGTTCGGGCCACATCGGCTATACAATTGTGCCTTGGCGCAGGGGCGAGGGGCTGGCCACTGCGTCGCTTGTGGCCTTCCTTCCCGAGGCGCGGGCCGTCGGGTTGAAATACGTTGAAATCACCACCAATTCGGACAATCACGCGTCGGCGCGGGTCATCGAAAAGGCCGGCGGCACATTGGTGAAAACCTATGTTGGGGACCCGTCACTTGGCGCGCGGGAAACGCTGTTGTTCAAAATTCCGCTGGCCGCGTAACGCGCCTGAATGCGGCGTGAATGCGGCCTGAAAGCCACCTGTCAACGCGATCATATGACCGGTCGTTGCGGGGGGCTTTGACGGCAAAACATCCTACTTCTCGTTCAGCAACGCGGTTTGGTTCATCGAGATCGTGCCCTGGGCCAGATAATCCGGCAATTTTGGTGGCAGCAGAACCGACAGCGTTTGCAGTCTTTTGCAGGTGCGTTCCCGTGCCTCGACGAGATGCAGTTCCAACAGTGACGCCGCCGCCGCGATGTCGTTGCGGGACAAAGCCTCAAGCACGGCGATATGTTCCCGGATCAGCCGGCCACCAGCCGGGGATCGGCCCAGCAAAAGGCGGAACATTTCATTGATTGCCAGGACGAGGCGCGATTTTTGTAGCGTCTTGAGGAGATGGTCATTGGTGCAGCCCGACAGCGCCCAGATGTGCAAAACCCCCTCCATGTCCGACAGCGCCGCCGCGGTGGGTTCCGTGCTTTGACTGCTGAGCTCTTTCGCCGACTTCAAGGCCCGTTCGATGTCCTGTCTGGCGATACGGGGCGCGGATTCCGCAAGGGCAACGGGTTCAAGAAGGATACGCAATTGATAGTGATTGCGCACGTCCGAAACCGTCAAAACCGGCAACACCCATTTGGACCGTTCGTTCTTTTCGACGATCCCCGAACTGCGAAGCTGCGAGAGCATGTCGCGCACGACTGACCGGCTGACGGAAAACCGTTCGGTCAGTTTGGCTTCGTTGATCTGCAATGGCCCAAAGGGCAGGGCGCGGATCAGCTCCTCGCGCAGGACCGGCAGGATCTGGTCGGGGTTGGACACCGCGCGCGGCACCGTGCCGCTGGCCATTGAATCAAACAAGGCCTGTTCAATCGAATGACGGCGCGGCGGCGCCGAAGAATCAGTCCCGACAAGGAACCCGCGACCGTCGAAACGGGTGATGATCTTGGCATTGTGAAGCTCGGCAAGCGCTTTGCGAATGGTCGTTCTGCTGGTGTTGAAATGCCGGGCCAAAGGGTCTTCGGTCAAAACCTGACCGACCTCCAGACGGCCGTTTTCCACGGCGGTTCTGATCGCTTCTGAAATCGATATGTATCTGGGAATCATCGACAAATTTCAGGGTCTTCCTTTGGGTTTCGATCGCGGCGGGCGGCCAATACGCGGTGCGCGTGGCACGCCCAGCGCCATGGTGATGTGTACCCCAGGGGGGCGGGCGAGGAAACAAAAGTCTTCTCTTTTTTCAAAAATGATCTTAAGAATGCAAAAGATCAATAATTGACAGGAGGGGTAAGATGGCACTTTCGGAAATGGCGGCGCAGGGTCTGGACGTCGGGGAAAAATCACGTTTGCAAGAGGCCTCGATCTTGCCGGTTTGGCTGAACCAGCGAACGATTGGCGGTTTGGGCTATGTGTGGATTTGGATCGGCATGGCGGTGATCATTGCCACGTTCCAATTGGGTGCGGGCGGTGTGGCGGGGCTTCCGCTGGCGACTGTGATTGGCACGATCTTTCTGGCCAACCTGTCCCTTGGGCTGGTGATGGCCCTGACGGCCGACATTGGCACCGAACATGGCATCAGTTTTGCGGTCTATCTTCGGGCGCCGTTTGGAACCATCGGCACGCATCTGCCATCGGTGACACGGGGCATCGTTGCGGCGGCGTGGTTTGGGATTCAAACCTATCTTGGTGCGCTGGCACTGAACGGTATCGTGTCTTACCTCGGGGGCTTTGACAGCTGGGTGTTCTGGTATGTGGTCTTCGGGCTGATCCAGGTCGTGAATACCGCAATGGGCATTCGCGCGGTTCAGGTTCTGGCCAGCATTGCCGCCCCGGCCATCGTGGCGATTTCAATCTGGATGTATTTCACCTTGGAAAACGTCGCTGCGGCGGGCGGGCACAATATCTGGACCTTTGCTGGCGACGCAGAGATGAGCGTTGTGGCCCTGTTTGTGGCCAACATGGCCTTTTGGTCGGCACTGGCGGTGGACATTCCCAACATCACCCGGTTTCTGAAAACCAAAGGTGGCGAGAAGAGCTTCTTTCGGCGCAACCGCAATGTTTTTGTCGCGCAATTCATCGCCCTGCCAGTGGCGCAAAGCTGGATTGCCTTGATTGGCGCTGTGTCCTTTATCGCAACGGGCGACTGGAACCCGGTCAATGTCATTCAGGAACAAGGCACCGGTGCGACGCTGGTCGTGTTGCTGGCGATGGTGATCCTGGCGCAATGGTCCACCAACACCAGCGCAAACCTGATCCCGGCGGCGCTGACCTTTGTGAATGCCGGTGCGCCGCGCATCACCTATGCGATGGGTATCGTGATCGCCGGCATCATCGGAACGCTGACCATGCCCTGGCTGATCCTGAACCATCTGTTCACTTACCTTGGCATGTATGGTGCCGTCCTGTCGGCGGTCGGTGGTATCATGGTCTGCGACTATTTCCTGATCCGGGGGCGTCGGTTGAATGTGCCTGATCTCTATCGGGAAAACGGTCAATTCCGGTACTTTGGCGGATGGAACCCGGCGGGTTTGATCGCCTGGGCCGTGGGCGGCGGGCTGGCACTGTATTTCATCCAATATGCCTATGTCGTGGGGTTCCCGGCCGCGATGGCTGTCTACTATGTGCTGATGAAAATCTGGGTCATGCCGCAGCATCAACAGGCCGAGGTCACAGACCCGGACGATGCAAAATACCTTGCCACATCGGTGAACCTGAACTGGGTCTATACGGACGGCAAGGGCATGCAGCGGGTCAAGACGGCTGACATTCCCGACGACGCCATCGCGCGCGAAGACCTGTAATCCCGGTCACGCATCCAGGCGGGTGCACATCGCACCCGCCACAGGGGGACATCATGACATTGACATGTGAACAGCAAATTTCCGGGGCAGGGGCAGGGGCTGGGGCGGACTGGCGTCCGGCGACGGACAGGGCCGCGGCGGGTTTGGCGGCGCTTGAAGGCTGGACCGGGTGCGGGGCCTGCACGGCAATCACACCGGACCGTGCAATGAAACAGGCCGCACAGGTCGATACCCGGATGACAAAAGGCCAGTCGCTGGGGCCGCTGGACGGCGTGCATGTGGTGTGGAAAGACATCATCGATCAGGCGGATGAGGTGACAACCTGCGGATCTGGCTTGCGAAAATCCGCCCCGCCAGCACGCCATGACGCGCACTCCGTTGCCCGGATTGAGGCGGCGGGGGCGGTGTCCCTTGCCCGCACAGGCCTGTCGGAATTTGCCTTTTCTGGATTGGGTCTCAACCCGCATTTCGGCACACCGCCGTCGGCTTTGTCGACTGACGTGCCTCTGGTGCCCGGCGGCTCCAGCTCTGGTGCGGCGGTGCTGGTGGCGCACAATCTTGCGGATCTGGGGGTCGGCACGGATACCTCGGGTTCCATCCGTCTGCCTGCGGCGCTGAATGGCATTTTCGGCTTTCGGCCCAGTGCGGCCCGCTATGACAAAACCGGCGTGTATCCGTTGTCCCGGACACTTGATACCCTGGGGACGCTGTCGCATTCCTTCGATGTGCTGCGGGCGGCGGATGGGGTTCTGACCACAGCTGCCCCTCGGGGTGGCCGCAAGGAAAAGGCAGAGATTTGGGAACTGTCGGACAGCCTTGGCCCTGTCTGGGGCGAAGAGGTTGCCCGGGCCTATGATGCGGCCCTGGTGGATCTGTCGGCTGCGGGCTGGGTCATCAAATCGGCGCGCCTGAAATCCGTTGACGACCTGCACGCACTGACCACTGCCCAAGGCCAACTGGTGGCGATCGAGGCGCGGCGAAATTATGCGGATCTGTTGGCCAGTGATCAGGCCGCTGCGATTGATCCGATGATCCGAACGCGGCTCGAACAGGCGCCGGTTCTGAGTGATGCGCAATATGCAAGCTACCTGCGCACACGGGCGCAGCTGGTCCGGGACGCACAGGCCGAGATTGGCGAAAGGCTGGTTGCCTTTCCCACGGTCCCGTCGCTGCGCCATGCGCTTTCTGACTATCAGGGCAATCCCGACGCGGCGCAGGATCTCAATTCCAGATTGCTGGGGGCCACGATGATCGGCAGCCTTCTGGACTGGCCCGGTCTGGCGCTGCCGCTGCGCGAAAACGGCGGCCGCGTGCAGGGTTCCATCCTGCTTTCGGCGGCCTCTGGCAACGATGATCATCTGCTGGCGCAGACCGGCCGCATCGTTTCCGAACTTACCAATGCAACCTTCATCTCACAGGGAGAAAGTTATGACTAAGGAAATTCTGGTCGCTTATGGCGTGGACGTGGATGCCGTCGCGGGATGGCTTGGATCTTATGGCGGCGAAGATTCGCCCGACGACATTTCGCGCGGCATGTTCGCAGGCGAGGTCGGCTCGCTTCGGCTTCTGAAACTGTTCGAGAAATATGATCTGCGGACCACGTGGTTCATTCCCGGGCATTCGGTGGAAACCTTCCCCGATGAAATGGCCGCTGTGGCCAAGGCCGGTCATGAAATCGGCATTCACGGCTATTCCCACGAAAATCCCATCGCGATGACCCGCGAACAGGAGATGGCCATTCTCGACAAATCAATCGAACTGGCCACCGCCCTGAGCGGCAAGCGCCCGACCGGCTATGTCGCGCCATGGTGGGAATTTTCGAATGTCACCAACGAGTTGCTGCTGGAACGTGGGATCAAATATGACCATTCGCTGATGCATAATGATTTCCATCCCTACCGGGTGCGGGTCGGCGACAGCTGGACCAAGATCGACTATACCCAGCATCCTGATGCCTGGATGAAGCCGCTGGTGCGGGGCGAAGAAACCGATCTGATCGAAATCCCGGCCAATTGGTATCTCGACGATCTGCCACCGATGATGTTCGTCAAGAAATCGCCCAACAGCCACGGTTTCGTCAATCCGCGCGACATCGAGCAGATGTGGAAAGACCAGTTCGACTATGTCTACCGCGAAAACGATTATGCGGTGTTCACCATGACCATTCACCCCGACGTGTCCGGTCGCCCGCAGGTCTTGATGATGCATGAGCGGTTGATCGAATACATCAACAGCCATGAAGGGGTGCGCTGGGCCACATTCGACGAAATCGCCGACGATTATAACGCACGCGCGCCGCGCAAGGGGTAATCAAATCGGGCAGGTGGGGCCATCATGCCCCACCAATGCCCGCACAAAGGACAAAACAACAATGTGTGGATTATGCGGAATTTTTGGCACGGATGACCACTGGAGCGCCGCCGGTCTGGACACAGCGGCTTCGGCGGATCCGGTGCAGCGACGCCGGGATCGCGCCAACCGAATTGCGGCGGTGAACCGGATGCTGGACCGCAGGCGCATTCAGCTGTCGGATTGGCAGGGGCAAAGCTATGTCCTGCGCAGCATGACCGGCCAGCAGGCCATCGTCAGCAACGTGACCGAGGTATGGGCCGCGCTTGAAAAAGAGTTCGGCTGCGGATTTGATCCTTTGGATGAGGCGAATTTCCCCGACTGGAGCGCGGCGTCATGACCTATCGGCCCCCTGTTCCAATCACGTTGCTGACCGGGTTTCTGGGCGCGGGCAAGACAACCTGGCTGTCGCGTGCGCTCCAGGATGAAACCGCCGATCGGGTGGCGGTTCTGGTGAACGAATTCGGCGCGGTCGGCATTGATCATTTGCTGGTGGGCACAATCGCGCCGGACACGGTGTTGCTGAATTCCGGCTGTGTCTGCTGTCAGATCCGGGGCGAATTAAAAGACGCCATCCTGACCCTGATTGCACAGGCGCGCAGCGGCGAGATCCCCCAGTTCGACCGGATCGTGATCGAAACCACCGGGCTGGCCGATCCTTCGCAGATCCTGTCGACGTTGACGTTTGATCCGGTCCTGCACAACCAGGTGGTGTTGCAGGATGTCGTGACCGTTGCCGATGCGTTGAACGGTGCATCCCTGCATGCCAAACAGCCGGAATGGGTTGCCCAGGTGGCGGCGGCCAGCACGATTTTGCTGTCGAAAACCGATCTGGTCCCAGAGACCCGGTTACAGGATCTGGGGCTGCGGCTGGCGCTGATCAACCCGGCGGCACAGCTGCTGGATGCGCGGGAAAACCCGACCTTTGCGGATATTGTCGGCGGCGGAACCATTGATCCGGGCGCGTCGTGGGCCGCCGGGTCGGCGCATCGCGATGGCACCGGGGCCGCGACCCTTGGCCTGACGTTTCAGACATCATTGGACTGGACCAGGTTCGTGGTCTGGCTGTCTGCGCTGATCCACCGGCATGGGGCCAATCTGCTGCGGGTCAAATGCCTGTTGAAAACGGACACCGGTTTTGTCCTGATTGACGGTGTCGGGCATACGCTGCACCACCCGCGTCACCTTGACAGTGCAATCGCTTCCGATCAAAGCTCCCATCTCGTATTCATTGCGCGTGACCTCGACATGGCGCGGCTGCGCGCCTCTTTCGAGGCGTTCTTGAACGTAAAAACAGTCTGACGGGCAGAGCGCACATTGCCGGACCACTTGAAATCGCCGTCCTTGCAGATCAACCCGCCGGTGCTGCGCGTGCTGGGCACGGGCGTGACGCTGATTGACACAATTCTGGCCTCGGCCGAGGCAGATCTGGGAATCCG
The DNA here is from genome assembly GCF_030548265.1 of Marinovum sp. 2_MG-2023. NCBI lineage: Bacteria > Pseudomonadati > Pseudomonadota > Alphaproteobacteria > Rhodobacterales > Roseobacteraceae > Marinovum > Marinovum sp. 2_MG-2023. The sequence goes on from NZ_JAUOSD010000003.1 coordinate 340,139, forward strand.
GCTTGATTTCATCGCGCTGGACGGGATCGAGGCCCAGCGCCGTGGCGTGCTGGCGCCGGACAGTTTCGACATATACGACCAATGGTTTCACGATCTTGATCTGATTTGGCCGGCAAGATCGCTGCGCCCGATTGATGTGTCCCGCATTAATTGCTGGGATCAGGTGCGCAACTGGCCGGTTCTGCGCGCCGGTGCAGACAGGGACGTTCCGAACGGGGACACTCTGAACAGGGACAATCTGAACGGGGGCGTTCTCAGCGGCTCTCCGCTGGATCGGCTGTTTGTGCAGGAAAGCGGCGAGCTGGGATGCGAAGACACCGGGCGGATTTCCATGCTGCCGACGGTCTATAACGCCGACAGTTTTGCCATTATCGGCGAGAGCTCTGCCCCTGACCCCACCAGTTGGGGCGATCTTCTGTCCGAAGACTGGCGCGGGCGGGTCGCCATTCAGGCCGACGCCGCCATCGGCGTGCCCGATCTTTTGCTAGCCTTGCGCACCCGCGGCGAATTTCAATGTGAAAACCCCGGAAATCTGAGCCTGAGTGAAATCGGCAGTTTCATCCGGTTGGTGAAGCAATATCAACTGTCCGGTCATTTCGCCGGGTTCTGGACCGACACGACCCCCAGCACCGGCCGGTCTGCAAAACTGTCGACGATGTGGTGGTCGAACTATCTGTCACAAAAGGCCAGGGGCATGCCCATCCGGATGTGCGCCCCGGCCGAAGGTTATCGTGGCTGGTGCGGTGGCATGGCCCTGTCGCAAAGTCTGGACCCACGCACCGAAGAGCTGGCCTATGCCTATCTGAACTGGTGGCTGTCCGGTCCGGCGGGCGCGATCATGGCCCGGAACGGCGCCTATATGGCGGCCCCCGGTGCGGCGCGTGCGCATTTGTCACCGGTTGAGTGGGATTTCTGGTATGACGGCAAACCCGCCGCCGCCGACATTTGCGATGCCTTTGGCAACGTTGTATATCATCCCGGCGACCTGCGCGAAGGCGGAAGCTGTGAGACGCGGCAAAGACAAATCGTGATCTGGAATTCGGTGATGGAAGAGCATAATTTCCTTGTCCGGCTCTGGGAGGTGATCACCTCAAAGGCCTTGATTTAAGGCGTTATTCGATGCTTCTGGCGCGCTGTTGCGGGTCGGTGCCACAACGGTCAATTGCGCGGCGCGGTCATGCCGGCATCCAATCGGCTTTTAAAAGCCCCCCGGACAGAGTAGGCATCCCAATCCTTGGAGATTTGGGACAAATCATGGCGCAAAAAGCTACCATTTACAAAGTCGAACTCTCGGTCTCTGACATGGATCGGCATTATTACGAAACCCACAAGCTTACCGTGGCCAAACATCCGTCGGAAACCGATGAACGGTTGATGGTGCGCCTTGTGGCCTTTGCGCTGAATGCTCATGAGCATCTGGAAATGACCAAGGGGCTGTCGACCGATGACGAGCCGGACATCTGGCAAAAAAGCCTGAGCGGCGAGCTTGATGTTTGGGTGGCACTGGGGCTGCCCAGCGAAAAGGTGATGCGCCAATCCTGTGGCAAGGCGGGCAGGGTGGTTGTCTATCCCTATGGCGGTCGGACGGCGGATGTCTGGTGGGACAAGATCAAAAACAGCACCACCCGGTTTGACAATCTTCAGGTGATCAACCTCCCCGAGGCCGACACCGCCGCATTGGCCAATCTGGCAAGCCGCACGATGCAGCTTCAGGTCAATATTCAGGATGGTGACGTGATGGTCAGCGTCGGCGATGGCATCGTGTACGTAAATCCGGTGGTTTGGAAGGGCGCGGCATAGGTCCGGCCACCCGCCGCTATAGAGGGGTTTGCGTCTGTCACGACCGGCCCGCTTTCTCTGATGGTGTCGCTTTCGATGCGCTTTACCGTTGATGATTTCATGGCCCGTGACATGAACCAAATGCGCGTGCCGCAAGGCGCAGCCCGTCAATCCATCAACGTTGCCAGCCAATCCAGAAACACCCCAAGCCGGCGCAGCCCCGACACGCGGGTGAGGTAGAGCGCAGAGATTTCCAGCGGCTCGGCTTCCAATTGACCGGGCAGAAGTTCCACCAGACGGCCGGCGCGCATGTCTTCGGCGATCATGAAGTCGGAAAACCGTGCGATGCCCAGCCCGCCCAAAACCATTTGCCGCACCGCTTCGCCATTGCTCGCGGTTAACGCGGTGGGAACGGCCACCGGGTCGGGGTGACCGGCAAAGCGCAGCGCATTGATATGGTCCGGCATGGCAAAGCGGACTTGTTCCAGCCGCCCAAGGTCGGCAGGCCGCTCTGGCCAGCCATGGCGATCAAGATATTCCGGGGTCGCCACCAATTTCCAGACCGTCTGCCCCAATGGGCGGTGCAGCATTTCGCTGTCCGGCAACCGACCAAAGCGAATGGCCACATCCGCATGACTGCCGATCAGATCGACCAGCGTATCCGTCATATCAATCGACAGCTGAATACCCGGGTATGTCGCGCGAAACTCGGCCAGGCGCGGGGCCAGCACATGCAGGACAAACGGCACCGGCGCGTTCACCCGCAGTGGGCCGGCGGGGGCCTGTCCGCTGGTTGCGATTTCCTGCAGGGCTTCACTGCGGTCCAGAATTTCGCGTGCCTCGGCCAGAACGGCGGCGCCTTCGGGGGTGATTTCGATGGATCGCGTGGTGCGGCGGAGCAATGTGACTTTCAACTGTTCTTCCAGCCGCGTGACCGACCGGCTGAGCGTCGAGGCCGACACGCCACGCCGCCGCGCGGATTCAGCAAAGCCGCCATCATCGACGATCCCGACAAAGGCAGCCAAATCCCCCATGCGCAGCAATTCGTGCAGTTTCTGCAATGATCCATTCCAAACTTGTCCGTTCCCGCAATAGATAACGGCAGGCATATACGGCGTCGACATCAAATTTATTGGAGAAACCCGATGCCACTTGCCCTTTGGG